>NZ_JBEVLL010000032.1:0-3480 GCF_040509215.1 Devosia sp. | reverse complement strand
GCGGCGGCACCTTCCCGAACATCAATTCGGACGTGATCGTCTTCAAGGGCCCGGATACCAACCGCGACATCATCGTGCGCTTCATCATCGAAAACGGCACGATCAACCCCAAGGCCGACAGCAACTGGTCGCTCGCTCCCATCGCCGACACCACCGTGCTGTTCGCCACCGGCCCCAAGGCTGCCGAACACCTGGACGATGTCACTGCGGTCAAGATCGAAGCGACAGGCGAAACCAACGCCGACGGCTTCGGCGTCTACCGCATCACGCTCTGATCGACAGGGTAGCAATAAACGAGGGGAGCCGCTAAGGCTCCCCTCAGTCGTTTGGGGAGCACGAAATGCTGCGGATCATCACCATCCTCGCCCTCCTGCTCCTCACCCTACCCGCCCGAGCCGAAGTGCCCCTTTCCGGCTATTTCACGGCGACAAAGGCCTGCCCGGCCCTCCAATCCATCAGCCGCGAAACCAATCCCGGCGATATAGCCACCCGTCCCGGCACTGCCTACGACCTCATCGCCGGCAACAAGGCCCGGCCTACCCATCTCTGGATTATCGTCCCCGGAGCAGAACCCGACCGTCGCTGGGTGTCCGTCGATTGCGGCACCCGCTCGACCGACGCCGAAGGCCGCGTCGACGAACCGGCGCCTCCCGCCCCGCCCCCGACCTATCGCGGCACCCAATACATTCTCGTCATAAACTGGCAGCCAGCGTTCTGCGAACTCAGCCCCCGCAAGACCGAGTGCCGCAACCAGCGCGCCAACAGTTTTGAAGCGACCAATTTCACCCTGCACGGCCTCTGGCCCCAACCGCGCAGCAACGAATATTGCAATGTTCCGGAGGGCGAGCGCTACGCCAGCGAAGACGGCCGCTGGCGCGATCTTCCGATCCTTGACTTACCCCTCGCCATCCGCCGCGATCTCGACGAAGTCATGCCCGGCAGCCAATCCGCCCTCGACCGCCACGAATGGACCAAGCACGGCACCTGCTACGGCACCAACGCACGCCAATACTACGCCGATGCCCTCGACCTCATGCTGGCCCTCAACACCTCCGAAGTGGCCGAACTCTTCGCGTCAAACATCGGCAAGCGCATCACGCTCACCCAAATCCGCGCTGCTTTCGACAATGCCTTCGGTCCCGGCACCGGTGAACGCGTCCGCATGACCTGCGAAGAGGACGGCAACCGCACCATCATCACCGAACTGACCATCGGCCTCACCGGCAAGATCGACGGCCCTGACTCCCTGCCCCGCCTCATTGCCGCAGCCTCACCGACGGACGGCGGCTGCCGCTCCGGCCAGGTCGATGCCGTGGGGCTACGTTAGCCTGCCGCGTCCAGCCGATCCCGCAATGCCACCAGCTCTCGCCGCATCGTTTCCGTAGTCTCAAGGGACTGCCCCGCGCCCTCGATCACGGCCAGCGGAATGGAAAGTGCCTTGCCCTTGAGCGCCCGCCCCTCCTCGGTCAGGCGTATGCGCACCTGCCGTTCATCTTCTTCATCACGATGACGACCAACGAGCCCCCGCGCCTCCAGCCGCTTGATCAGCGGCGTAATCGTCCCCGAGTCGAGGAACAATCGCTCGCCCAGCGCCTTTACCGTGATGTCGTCCTTCTCCCAGAGCACCAGAAAGGCGAGATATTGCGGATAGGTCAGATCAAGCGCATCCAGCCGGGGCTTGTAGAAGCGCGTGAAAGCGTGCCCGGCCGAATAGACGGCAAAGCACAGCATCTGGTCGATCGTCGGCATCCGCTTGTCGCTCATCGCCTCTCCTTTCAGTGTCAAAAATCTATCACACAAATTTCTATTGCGTGCAATTGAATTGCACACTATTGAATAGCCGTCACGAAATTTCATCCCTCCAAAGGAAATCGTCGCCATGTCCATCAAAGCTGCAGTTTACACCGCTCACGCCCACACCACTGGCGGCCGCACCGGCACCAGCAAGACCGATGATGGTCGTCTCGAAGTAACCCTCGACACCCCCAAGGCCATGGGCGGCAATGACGGCCCGGGCACCAATCCCGAGCAGCTTTTTGCCGCTGGCTATTCCGCCTGCTTCCTCGGCGCCATCAAGGCCGTCGCCCGCGGCGAAAAGATCAAGGTTCCGGACGAAACGACGATCGATGCTTCGGTTTCCTTCGGCGAAAACGCCAATGAAGGCGCCAAGGGCTTCAATATCGCGGTCGAACTCAAGGTGACCCTCCCCGGCTTCTCCAAGGAAGATGCCGAAGCGCTGGTACACAAGGCTCACGAAGTCTGCCCCTATTCCAACGCCACCCGTGGCAATGTCGACGTCACGCTGACCGTCGCCTGAAACAAGAAGGGCGCCCCTTGAGGCGCCCTTTTTCTCATTCTGCCGGCACCGCATCCGGTGTCCATCCACTGTCCCGCCGTTCGAGCCAGACGGACACGAAGAACAGCAGAAGTCCAACCACGGCCATGACCGCGCCAACCGGCCCCGTCGAAGACCAGCCGAGCCCCGCCGCAATCGCCATCCCGCCAAACAGCGCACCGAGCGCATTGGCAATGTTGAACGCCGCATGGTTGAGCGTCGCCGCCAGCGTCTGTCCATCGGCCGCCACGTCCATCAACCGCGTCTGCAGCGCCGTACCGATGGCAACGGTGAAACCAACACCCAAAACGCTCAGCGCCGCCGTCGGCCAGGTCAGCGCCAGCCATGGCACGGCCGCGAGGCTGACAATGTTGAACGCCAGCATGCCGCCAATGGTCTTCATCAGCGCCCGGTCGGCCATATAGGCTCCGAGAATGTTGCCCAACGTCATGCCCACGCCAAACAGCGCCAGCACCACCGGCACCCAGATGGTTGGAATCCCTGTCACTTCGGTAAGAAGCGGCACGATGTAGGTGAAGACGGAAAACATGCCGCCGCAGCCGGTAGCCGCGATACCCAGCGTCAACCACACCTGCGGCCGCTTCAGCGCCCCCAATTCGCGCAGCGGGCTCGCGCCCTCAGCCGCCTTGATGGCCGGCACGAAGCGCATGACCATCAGCACAGCCAGTGCACCGATGCCGCCCACGGCAAAGAAAGTCGGCCGCCAGCCAAGACCCTGCCCCAGCCAGGTCGCCAGCGGCATGCCAATCAACGTCGCCAGCGTCAGGCCGAGCATCACCCGGCCCACAGCCCGGGCGCGATAACCGACATCCACCATCGAAGCAGCGATCAGCGCG
Source organism: Devosia sp. (assembly GCF_040509215.1). Lineage (GTDB taxonomy): Bacteria > Pseudomonadota > Alphaproteobacteria > Rhizobiales > Devosiaceae > Devosia. The sequence goes on along the minus strand of NZ_JBEVLL010000032.1, from coordinate 288 downwards.
GCAATGCCAAAGTACGCGCCATGCGGCAACCCCGAGACAAAACGCAGAAGCACCAGCGACCAATAGTCGGGCGCCATGGCACTGCCGACATTGCCCAGCGCAAACAGCGCCATCAACGCCAGCAACAGCGGCTTGCGCGGCACCCGCGCGAACAGCACCGCAATCAGCGGCGCGCCGACCACCACGCCAAGGGCATAAGCCGAAATGACATGCCCGGCCTCGGGCTCTGTCACGCCAAGATCGCCCGCCAGGTTGGGCAGGAGGCCCATAATGGCAAATTCGCCCGTT
>NZ_JBEVLL010000031.1:0-11733 GCF_040509215.1 Devosia sp. | reverse complement strand
CGAGGAAGTCTGCAACCGCCTTGTTGAAGCCGGTCGCGTCCTGCAGATGGGCGAAGTGGCTGGTGTTTTCGAGCAGTGCCAGTTCCGAGCCCGGGATCTGTTCGGCGATCTTGCGGGTGTGCTCTTCGCTGATGGCTTCCTCGTGGTCGCCGGCGAGGACGAGGATCGGCGTCGTGATTTTGCCCAGTTCCTCGGCAGTCCAATTGGGCTGGGTGGCCCAAAGCTGGCCGATCTTTTCGAGATAGGCGTCGTAGCCATCGGGCGTGGGCGAGAGACGCTCGTATTCGCCGCGGGCGCGGTCGAGGTATTTCAGGAATGTGGGGTTTTCGAGCACGGTCGACTGCACGCCGTCGGTGGTGACGTTGGCGGCATAGGCGACGACCTTGGTCAGGCGTTCCGGATGGCGCAAAGCGAGGTCGATGCCGATGATGCCGCCATCGCTCCAGCCGACCACGGCGGTCTTTTCGATTTCGAGCTTGTCGAGGAGGGCGATGAAATCGTCTGCGAAGAGCTGGTAGCTGAAGGGCTGGTCGTCGGCCGATGATTTGCCGTGGCCGCGCGTATCGGCGACGATGACGCGATTGGAGCGCAGCCAGGCATTGACCTGATTGCCCCATGTCTCGGTATTGCCGGCACCGCCATGGATCAGCAGGATCGGGTCGCCCGACTTGCCGTAAATCTCGTAGTAGATTTCGGCGCCATTGGAGGTGACCGTGCCGGTTTCGACCGGGGCCGACGAGGGTGAGAGCGCGTAGGGCAGGGTCTCGTAGCGCTCGGCGGCGAGGGCGGGCGAGAAGGCCAGCGTGGCGGCGACGAGGCCGGTGATGGCAGCGGTGAAAATCTTCATGTGGTCAGTCCCCAAGGCCTGTCTTTCAGGATGGCCAAGGATAGGTGGCGGTCGCTTTTCTCGGCAAGGAACGCCATTGCCGGCGAATTCAGCCCCGGAAACTTTTATGACAAGAATGTCTATTGGGTTAGTAGATTTATTGAAATGGTCGATCAGGTGGGGTCGACGGGCGCCATGCCGTGGCGGCGGTAGAAGCGCTGCGCCGCGGTGTTTGCTGCTTCGACCTTGAGGTCGATATGGGTCGCGCCGCGGCGATGGAATTCGGCGAAAGCGGCGTGGAGCAGACAGGCGCCGAGGCCCCGGTCGCGCCATTGAGGGGCGACGACAAGGTCTTTGACGAAGCTGCTGGTCCAGCACTGCACGAGGCCGACGGGCTGCTCACCGGAGGTGGCGACAATGAGCAGGGCGGGGTCGAACTCTTCGTCTTCGACGAGCGGCCACCACCATTGATCGAAGCTGCCTACGGATCCGCCGCCCGTGGCATAGGCCTCGCGAAGCAAAGCGTGCAATTCGATGGGGCGGGTCTGCCAGAGGGGTGTGATAACAACGCCTGGCGGCAATGCCGGCAGGTCGATGGGTTTATCCAGCAAGCGACGCAGGCGGACGTGGTCGCTCAAGCGACCTATTCCGCGGCTACGGCCTGGAAGCCGCCGTGCTTTTCGATGAAGCCGATGATCTGGTCGAGGCTTTCGCGGCGCAAAAGGTCGGTGAAGACATAGGGCCGGCCTTCGCGCACTTTTTGGGTGTCGCTTTCCATCACTTCGAGGCTGGCACCGACATAGGGGGCGAGGTCGGTGTGGGTGATGACAAGCAGGTCGGAGCGCGAAATGGCGGGGCCACCCTTGCGCGGGATCTTCTCGCCCTGGGCAACCGAGATCACGTAGATGGTGAGATCGGCGAGGTCCGGGGAGAAGGTCGCTGCGAGGTTGTCGCCGCCGCTTTCAATAAGAACGATATCGAGATCGGGGAATTTGCGGTTGAGATCGTCGATGGCCGCGAGGTTGAGCGAGGCGTCTTCGCGGATGGCGGTGTGCGGGCAGCCGCCGGTCTCGACGCCGACGATGCGGTCTTCGGAGATGGCCTGGACGCGGGCGAGGATCAGGGCGTCCTCGCGCGTGTAGATGTCATTGGTGACCACGGCCATGGAATAGCGGTCGCGCATGGCCTTGAGCAGCATTTCGCAGAGGGTCGTCTTGCCCGACCCGACGGGGCCGCCAATGCCGATGCGGAGCGGTCCATTGAGGCTTTTGGTCATGGCAAGTTCTTTCCTTAATCAGAGAAAGCGGAAGACGACGAGGGCGAGAAAGCCGAGGCCCAAGGCGAGGCAGAGGGGAGAGTATACCCGTGCGTCGTTGAGGCGGAAGTTCGGTTCGGGCGTCAGGCCCTTCCACCAGGTGGTGTAGCCGGCAATGCCGCGGGCGAGAAATACGGCGCCAAGCGCCGCGCCACCGAGATTGAGCCAGATGCCGCCACTATCGTGGTCAGCCAGCGCCAGGGCGTAGATGCCGGCGGCGATGGTGGCGATGGAAATGGCGAAGGAGGCCAGCCGCGGCGGCATGCGCTCGATGTCCTTGAAACCCACGACGGTCTGGGCGAGCAGCTTTTCATTGCGGATCGGCCAGGTGCGTCCAATCGACCAGAGGAAGTGCGCCAGCGACACGGCAAAGAGGGCGATGAACATCATGGACGCGATGAACATGTTCATGAACGGAAGATCCTTGTGGGCAGCGTTTCGTGCTGCATCTGGGCGATATCGGCGCCATAGGCGACGCTGCCGATTTCGTCCAGTGTGGCATGCTGGCACAGAGCGGCCAGTTTGCCGATTTCGGGTTCGAGCGCGGCCATGATCGCGAGGCCATCGGTCTGGCCGATGGGCACGAGACGGACGGCGACGGAGACCTGGCTGTGGACCGTGGCGGTGAGGAACGCGACGAGTGTGTCGAGAAGGCCGATGCTATGGGCGCCGGCCATTGCGCCAACCGCAATCGGGTATGGGCAGGGGCGGGGGAGGTCGAGTGGCGGATCGACTGGCCACGCGGCGCTGGCGGTGGCGAAGGCATTGCCGGTCATGGTGGTTTCGGCGTGGCGCTCTCGGGCGGGCGTGAGGGCGAGGCAGAGGTCGGCCAGTTCGAGCAGCTTTTCCGGTGCCCGCGACGATCCATGGGCGTGGGCGAGGAGGATAGCGTCGGTGCGAACGCTGCCGTGGAGCAGGGCACCTGAAATCCAGTCTTCAGCCGTTTTTCGGTCGTGTACGAGGCGGCTGACGATAGCGGTTTCGAGGCCGGCGGACCAGGCGAAGGCGCCCACGGGAAAGGCGGGGGAGAGCCAGGTCAGCAGCTTTTGTAGGTCAGCGCTCACTTGTGGGCGAGGAGGGCGTGGGCCGGTTCGGCGTGATTGTGGCTGTGATAGGCGCCATGCTCGGCAAAGAAGGGTTCGGTGACGTCGGTGACGCTGGCGCCGAGGCCCTCGAGCATGGTTTTCAGCACATGGTCGCGCTTGATGAGGATGCGGTTAGTATCGAGCTGGGCCGGGGTGTGGCGATTGCCGATATGCCAGGCGAGGCGCAGCAGGTGTGACGCGTCATTGGCGGTGACGGCGTAGAGGATTTCCCTGGCCGCGATGATTTCGAACAGGCGGCCGTCTTCAAGCTCCAGCGCACCTTCGTGGTCGAGAGTCACCGTATTGGGGAAATCAACCAAGACCTCGGTGCCGTTCTTGCCGGTGAGCAGCTTGCGGCGGAGGCGCCGTTCGTCATGGGCGAGGGTGATGCTGTCTATGGCGGCGCCACGGCCGTGATGGGCGGGCAGATGGGCGACGGCACGTAGCATGTTGGCGTCAAATCCTTGAATCACTGGGTGGTATTGAAGAAGCGCGCGATCAGGTAGAACTGGTAGACGATATGCAGTCCGACCACAAACAAATGCACGCGCCGATCGGCCGACCGCCAGGCGATAACGCATAGAACCAGGCCGACCGGCACCTGGATGAAATAGGACAGGTCGAAGCGCGCCAGGTGCGTGCCGCCCTTGATGACCGTGTCGATGATATCGAGCACGAACGTGGTGGCGAGCAGCCCGAAGAACCAGGGCCGGCGCTTGAGGAAGAAATCCTCATAGCCCTTGTATTCCGAGATATTGTCGGGGCAGAGCAGGGCCGCCATCATGAACAGGGTGACGGCATAGGTGATGATGAAAAAGGCGACGCCGAAGGTCCAGTTGGTGAGTTGGAACAGCGCGAATTCCCACCACCAGAACAGGACGAGCTCGATCAGGATCGAGACCATCCAGAGCAGGTGAAGCACGGAGCGGCCCGGACGGTCCGGGTGTTGCACCATGCCGGCAAAGGTCATCAGCAGGCGGGTAATGCCCAACCCGATCACCGTCCCCATGACGATGCGAATATGGGGAAATATCTCGGGGGTCGAGTGTGGCTCCATGGCGACCTAAGGTGCGTTGCCGGCCGCGAGGCAGGTGGCGAGAGGGGGCTCGTCTTCTGCGGAACGCAGGTCGCGCAACGTGGCTTCGTCGCCCGTATCCCACCATTCATAGGGGCCCGACACATAGCGGGCGCCGGAAGCGGAAATGGTGGTGGCGAAAATATGCGTCTCGCCTTCTACCGGGACGATAGCGAGGAAGTTGGGGGCTGCGTTGACATATTGAACGTGGAAACCATCGCCATTGTCGCACTGGTAGACGACCGTGCGGCGCTCGATGTCGCTGGTTGCGTCAAGGGTCAGTGTCAGGGTCGCGGTGACCGTGGGCAGCACTGGCGGCGTGGGTGTCGCTTCGGCAGGCGCGGCGGCTTCCTGTGCCGATGCTGCGCCGGCAGCGAGCAAGAGAACGCTGCCCGCGATGAGGCTCCTCAAATCGATCATGGCTTTTCCTCGATTTCGTTGGAAACAGTGCGAAGCACCCAGGAGTCTGTCTCCACAATCATGGTGATTGATTGTTCTGGCAAGGTGTCACCGTGATGAAATCTAGAAGTCTCCGAGGGTTGCGGGGACGATTTTCTTGCCGTCGATATCGACAAACCCATATTCGCTAGCGAGGTCTGCGGTGACGTGCACCTTGCCGGACTTTTCGAGACGGTTCGGATCGACCCAGAGCGCCGCGATGGCGAGACCGACGAATTGCGGCGATTCCGAATTGGACATGTCAAAGTACTCGGCATTGCGCATTACCGCTTCGGTGCGGACGAGGCCGGGATAAAGCGAGATGGCCGTCACCCCGTGTGGCCGCAGTTCATGCGCGAAATCGGAGGACATTTTGTCGGTGCCGGCCTTGGCTATGCCGTAGATGGCGTTGCCGTGATGCTTCTGAGCGGCCCAGAAGGAGATGTTGACGATGAGGCCGGTCTTTCGGGCGATCATGCCCGGGGCGACGGCGCGGCTGGCGACAAAGCTGGTGCGCAGGGCGACGCCGATCATCGCATCCCAGCGCCAGATGGGTTGCTCCCAGAATGGCTGCTCCCAGGTGTAGTCGTCGCCTTCCACCATGCTCTCGTAGCCGGGCCAGGCGTTGTTGACGAGAATGTCGACCTTGCCCGAATGGCGGAGTGCCGCCGCGACAGCGGCTTCAGTCTGCCGGTCGTCGGCGTGGTCGCAGACATGGACGATGAGTTCACCTGGCAAAGCCTCGGCCTCGGCCTTGAGGCCATCGAGAGAGCCTTCAAGCTGAGGGTGCACCGCAGCCTGCGCATCCGTCACAGTGCGGCCGGTGACGTGGACAGTCATCCCCTGGGCGAGAAAGGAAAGCGCAATGCCGCGGCCGATGCCGCGACTGGCGCCGGTAACCAGCGCAACCGTCCCTTTATCCATAGTGTCCTCCTCCGAGTCGGAGTTGAACATATCATGAACGCTGTTTTCGAGGAATTGGGATCAATCCCGCCGGAGAAGGAAGAGTTGTCCGGGGATCGGAACTTCGCGTTCGAGCCGGATGGGATGCTGTTCTTCGGCGAGAACGCTGAGGCCGTTCGCCGTCGCGAGGGCGCGGATATAGTTGGGACTGTGGGTGAAGCGACCGCTGGAGCGAATGGCGACCCCCTCGCCATCGTTGAGCTCGACCGAAAAGGCCAGAATGCCGCCGTGGGCGAGCCGCTCGACCAGGGTCGCGAACAGCGCGGTGATCTCGCCGACATAGATGAAGACGTCGGTGGAGACGATGAGGCCGTAGGGGCCCGTGAGGCTGGGTTCGGACAAGAGAACGGCCGCCGCATCTCCCGCGTGAAGATGGCGATAGATACCGCGCTCCTGGGCCTTGGCGAGCATTTTGGGGGCGATGTCGATGCCGTCTATGGGGCGCAGCGCTTCGGGCAGGGCCATCGCCATAAGGCCGGTGCCGCAACCGACATCGAGCGTTGGGCCCGAGACACTGGCATGCTTTGCAAGGAGGGCGGCAAGAGCCTCTGGGACACGGTATTCGAGCTTGCCGGTGAGATGGGCGTCGAAAGTCTCGGCGTAGGAATCAAAGAGATCAGCGACGTAGTTCTGATCAGGCTTGCCGGTCGCGGCGAGTGCGGAAGCCATGTGTCCGGAATAGAGGTCATCCGGCTGCAGTTTTACGGCCCGCAGGAAGCTTTTGAGCGCAGCGTCGGGCTGTTCGAGATCAAGCTGAGCCTGGCCCAGTTCGCGGAACATCCCGGCGTGATTGGGGTGGAGCGCGCGGCCCTTGTCGAGGACGCTGGCGGCGTCCTTGGGGCGACGTAGCGCCAACAGCGCCTGGGCAAGGGCGACATGCAGATCGGCGGAGCGCGGCTTGAGTTGCAGTGCCCGTTCAAAACTCATGGCGGCGATTTCGGCGGCGCCCGTTCGCATTGCGATAGTGCCCATGAACTGATGCGCTTCGGGCAGGTTTGGCGCGACATTGGCCAGTTCGGCGCTGACGCGGGCTGCTTCGGCGATCTTGCCCTGCTGCTCGAGCTGCCGGCCTTTGGCCAGAAGCTCGTTGGTGCGCAGGGCGAGGATGGGATCGGTCGGTAGACCTTTAGGGATCGTGCCGGTCGGCTTTTTCATCAGAACAGGAAATACCGTTGCGCCATAGGCAGCACCGTAGCCGGTTCACATGTCAGAAGTACACCATCGGCGCGCACTTCGTAGGTTTCGGGATGCACTTCGATATTGGGCGTGGCCGAGTTCAGCTTCATGGCCGCCTTGCCAATGCCGCCACGGGTGTTGGTGACGGGAAGCAGTTGCTTGTCTACGCCGAGACGGTCGCGCAGGCCCGCGTCATGGGCGGCCTGTGAGATGAAGGTTACCGAGGAGCGGCTGACGAGTTTGCCATAGGCGCCGAACATCGGGCGGTAGTGCATGGGCTGGGGCGTCGGGATCGAGGCGTTCGGGTCGCCCATCGGAGCGGCCGCGATGGAGCCGCCGATGAGGATCATATCGGGCTTAACGCCGAAAAAGGCGGGGTTCCAAAGGACGAGATCGGCGCGCTTGCCGACTTCGATCGAGCCGATGTGCTGGCTCATGCCGTGGGCGATGGCGGGGTTGATCGTGTATTTGGCGATGTAGCGGCGGACGCGGTAATTGTCGTTGTCGCCGGTTTCTTCGCTGAGCTTGCCGCGCTGGCGCTTCATCTTGTCGGCGGTCTGCCAGGTGCGAATGAGCACTTCGCCGACGCGGCCCATGGCCTGGCTGTCCGACGAGATGATCGAGAGCGCGCCCATATCGTGGAGGATGTCTTCCGCCGCGATGGTCTCCTTGCGGATGCGGCTTTCGGCAAAGGCCACGTCTTCCGGGATCGACTGATCGAGGTGGTGGCAGACCATGAGCATGTCGAGATGCTCGGCGATGGTGTTGACCGTGTAGGGGCGGGTCGGATTGGTCGAAGAGGGGATGACGTTGGGGAGGCCCGCGACCTTAAGAATGTCTGGAGCGTGCCCGCCGCCGGCGCCCTCGGTGTGGAAGGCGTGGATGGTGCGGCCCTTGAAGGCGCCGACCGTGTCTTCGACGAAGCCCGATTCATTGAGCGTATCGGTGTGGATCATCACCTGCACGTCGTAGTCGTCGGCGACGGAGAGGCAGTTGTCGATTGTCGCTGGGGTGGTGCCCCAGTCCTCGTGCAGTTTCAGGGCCGAAGCGCCGGATAGGATCATTTCCTCGAGCGGGCCGGGGAGGGCGGAATTACCCTTGCCGGCAAGAGCAAGGTTCATCGGGAAAGCATCGAAGCTCTCGATCATGCGCTCGATGTGCCAGGCGCCGGTGCAGGTGGTGGCGAGCGTGCCGTGTGCTGGGCCGGAGCCGCCGCCGAGCATGGTGGTAACGCCACTCATCAGCGCTTCTTCGATCTGCTGGGGGCAGATGAAGTGGATATGGGCGTCCATGCCGCCTGCTGTCAGGATCTTGCCTTCGCCAGCGATGGCTTCGGTGGAGGGGCCGATGATGATGTCGACGCCAGACTGGGTATCGGGATTGCCGGCCTTGCCGATGCCGGAAATGCGGCCGTTCTTGAGGCCAATATCGGCCTTGTAGATGCCGGTATGATCGACGACGAGCGCATTGGTGATGACTGTATCGACTGCGCCCTCGGCGCGCGTGCGCTGGGACTGGCCCATGCCGTCGCGGATGACCTTGCCGCCGCCGAACTTCACTTCCTCGCCGTAAGTGGTGAAGTCCTTCTCCACCTCGATGAACAGTTCGGTATCCGCCAGACGCACTTTGTCGCCGGTGGTGGGGCCGTACATGTCGGCATAGGTGGCGCGGGAAATACGGGCGGGCATGGCGAAACTCCGGAAATCAGGAGAGGCGTTGAATGGGTGCGGCGAACGACGAAAGCGCCCGGCCCGAGAGGGCCGTGCGCGCGGTCGCGTTGCGATGAAAGGTTTTTGGGTCGGTTAGTTCGGCTTGACCGGGTTCAGCGAACGAAAGACGCCAACTGAATGGTCGATGAGGCTGTCGAGAATTTTCTCGCCCTGGGCCAATTGTTGGTCGGCGCGCATCGTGCCCGCGACCAACGACATGGCAAGCGCCTGAATGGCATAGGCGTGTTTGGCCTTGCCGGACTGATGGTATTCGTTGCCGCGCTGTTCGAAGACCTTCAGCAGGTCGTTGTAGACCTGCGGCGTAATCACGGTCTTGGCCGCGGACCAGGTCTTTTGCTGCAGGGTGCCGCAGAGATCGCTGGCCAGATGCCCGATCAGGGCCATGGCCTCGCCGTCCTCGGCTGCCGTATCCTGCAGGTCTGTCAGCACGGCGACGAAGCGCTGCTTGAATTCGGCGTTGCGGACTTCTGTGGTCGGGGCTTCGGCAGTCATGATCATCCAGGCAAAGGCAGTTCTCTGTGGCGGGGGTTAAACCACCATTTTGCTGCGATTGCCATGGCGTCAGCCAAGATTTGCCGTAGCGTGCCCGCATGGTCACAGCGATCCCATGACCTGCTGGCGGAAGCCGTAAATCTTGCGATCGCCGCCGATGGGGATCAGACGCACTTCGCGGCTTTGGCCGGGCTCGAAGCGCACGGCGGTGCCGGCAGCGATGTCGAGGCGCATGCCGCGCGCTTTTTCGCGGTCAAAGCTCAGGCCGGCATTGGTTTCATAGAAGTGGTAGTGGGAGCCGACCTGGATCGGCCGGTCTCCCGTGTTGGCGACTTCGATGACGACCTGTTCGAGCCCGACATTGAGCTCGATGGTGCCGGCTGCAGGGATAATTTGGCCTGGGATCATCATGGCTGCCTCACGCGCCGAAGGCGAGCCAGAGGCCGCCGAGCGCGGTAGCCGCGCCAGCGACGCGCGACAGCGCCTTGCCGCCGAAACGGCCGAGAGAGAGGCCCGCGCCGATGCCGACAGCGTGGAGGACGGCGGTTGCGATGATGAACCCGATGGCGAACTGCCAGGCGCCGGCCTGGCCGAGTTCACCGCCATGGGCGTGGCCGTGGAAGAAGGCAAAGAAGCCGACCATGGCAGCGACCGCTGATGTCGGAATGGGCAGGGCCAATGCGATGGCGATGCCGATGAAGATCACCGACGCCAGAATGACCGGTTCGACGAAGGGGAGGGGAACGCCTGCGATTGCCGCGGCGAAGCCAATGGCCATGGTGCTGACGAAAGCTGCTGGGACAATCCAGACAGCGCGACCGCCCTGCATGGCTGCCCAAAGACCGACGGCGACCATGGCGAGGATGTGATCGAGGCCGAAGAGCGGATGGCTGAAACCAGCCGCGAAGGAGCCGTGCTCGATGGGATCGAGGTGGGCGAAGGCTGGCATGGTGGCGGCAGCGAGGATGGAAAGGGCGATCAGCGTGCGCTTGAACATGGTTGCCTCTTTAGCGGATGGGTTGGTGGACGGTGACGAGCTTGGTGCCATCCGGGAAGGTGGCTTCGACCTGCACGTCGTGGATCATCTCGGCTATCCCCGGCATCACCTGAGCACGGGTGACGACATGGGCGCCGGCTTCCATGAGTTCGGAGACGGCTCGACCATCGCGCGCGCCTTCGACCACAAAGTCAGTGATCAGGGCGATGGCTTCGGGATGGTTGAGCTTGACGCCGCGTTCGAGACGCTTTCGGGCAACAATGGCGGCCATTGCGATGAGCAATTTGTCTTTTTCGCGGGGAGTGAGGTTCATCGGCCGTTTCCTAGAGATGCCAGAGGCGCGGCAGGGAGCCAGCGCCGGTCAGTTCGATGAGAGTTGGAACCAGAAGTTTGCGCAGGGCAAGCCCGGTGCGCGCCATGGCCCGGATGACAAGCCGCTCGCCGTTGGCGCTGGCGGCGATCAGCCCAGTGGCGGGCTGAAGCGCCCGGACCCGGCTGAGGAGCTGCTCGGCTTTATCGGCACTTGCTGCCACATGCAGAATAGAAGCAAAGGCGCGGCAGCCACGCAGCAGGGAAAGGCCATCGCGCTCGCTGCCATCGCCAGTCAATCGGGTTGCTTCGGCGTGGATCAGACGGTCGCCGCGATAGATGCGCCAGGTATCGGAGAATTGGGCGTCGCGGGCCTCTTCGCCCATGGCATCGCGGCCGAGCAGCACCGCTTCGATGGCGGTGAGCGTTGCCGCCTCGTCGAGCCGGATTGTCAGCCGTCGGTCGAGCTTGCTCGCTTCAAAGAGAATGGTTTCCTGGGGCAGCCAATCGAGATGGGCGCCCGCGCCGACGGTGATGTCGGCTTCCACATGCGCCGTGTCGCCGGTTGATCGATAGCTGCGTTCGCATGCCTGCGTGGTAATGACCAGCCGGCCCCCCGGCGCCACGTCGGCGCCCCAGCGCAAATGGTCGCCGCCGGTAATGCCGCCTGCAGTATTGATAAATACAGCTTCAAGTGCAGAAGAATGCGTGCGCGGCAACCGGATCTTGCCGCAACCTTCCTGAAAAAGCGTGTCGATACAGGTGTTTCCGTCGCGCTGCTTGGTGCTGATGCGCGCAACACCACGTGCTCGCTGCAAGGCGGGCGGCAGTGAAAACGCCTCAGAATTCGGCAGAACGGCGAAATTCATTGCAACGATCCTGCGATCATCTCGTTGTCTAGGCGAGCAAGCGCTCTTTCATAGAGAATTTTCAAGAGGTTATAGAAATGACCATCAAATCTGCTTTGTCTATTGCTGCACTTACCGTTGCTCTGACCGGTGCTGCCTTTGCGCAGGGCACGACGATCAATGGTGTTGCCGTTTCCGAAACCGACCTGCCGGCCGTTCAGGAACGTTGTGAAATGCTCTCGACGGCAGACAGCACCGAAGCCCTTTCCACCGGCACCGAGACCGATACTCCCGAAAACCAGTCTGCTGACAACGACAGCGCGACCACTGACAGCACCCCTGCTGTTAACGAAGCCCAGGCCGCAACGGCTACGATCGACCTTGATACGATCGACCTGCAGGCCTGCGTTGATGGCGGTTTCGTCACTCAATAATCGGTCGCTTTCAGCGGCTAATATGGGCACCTGGCTTCGGCCAGG
>NZ_JBEVLL010000030.1:0-10245 GCF_040509215.1 Devosia sp. | reverse complement strand
TCATTCGGTCGTCTTCATCGGCCTGTTGCCTCTGTCCACGGCCATTTTCGGGGTTCTGCGTGGCGGCGAGCGACCCAAGCCGATCTTCTGGGTGTTTTCGATTCTCGGCAGCGCGCTGGTTGCCGGCTTTGCCGTGATGCAGGGCCTGACAGCCTCGCCGGTCGGTGACGCTCTCATGCTCGCAGCTATCATCGTCTGCGGTCTTGGCTACGCGGAGGGCGCAAAACTCTCGCGTACCTTGGGTGGTTGGCAGGTCATATCCTGGGCACTGGTTTTGTCGCTGCCCGTCATGGCCACGCTCACCATTATCTATTGGCCGCCGAGCCTGTCGGGTATCGCGACGCCGGCGTGGCTGAGCCTCGCCTATGTGTCGGTGTTCAGCATGCTGGTCGGTTTCGTGTTCTGGTATCGTGGCCTCGCCCAGGGAGGCATCGCGGCGGTGGGCCAGCTTCAGCTCTTGCAGCCGTTTTTTGGTCTGGCATTGGCCTCGACCCTGCTGCGCGAACCGGTAACGCCGGCCATGCTGCTGGTCACTCTGGCGGTGGTCGCCTGCGTTTTCGGCGCGCGGAAATACGGAAAATAGGGAACGGCGCATCCGTCTCGCGCAAAACGCACTACTGGGCGCACCGACTCGCGCTTTTTCCAAAGCCGCATGTCAGATGGAGATTTGGAGGAAGCGGCGCTGCCGCGCCAAGTCTTTGAAAGTGCTGGTACGCCCTAGGGGAATCGAACCCCTCTTTGGACCGTGAGAGGGTCCCGTCCTAACCGATAGACGAAGGGCGCCTAACCGCATTGAGCGCCTGAGCCAACCCGCTTTCCCTGCACGATGTGGGGGGAGAAGCGTGGTACGCCCTAGGGGAATCGAACCCCTCTCTGCACCGTGAAAGGGTGCCGTCCTAACCGATAGACGAAGGGCGCGCTCAACGCTGGGTGTCGTATAGAGGGAGCTTTTCTGGAGTGCAACCCCCTCGTTGGCGATTTTGAATTTTTTTCAAAAAGCCGAAAGTTATCAACAGCCTGAGAACGTGACGGGGCGATTGTAGCCGCGCGGGCGGTCGCGAACGTCGACATGGATGAAGCTTCGGCCTGGATAACAGCCGAGCCCGCCCACCGCCGAAGTGCGCATTGCAAACTCGATCAGCCGGCTCTTGTCGACGCCGGGAATGTAGAAATCCGCGGCCATGCATTTGGTGTGATAGGAGTTGTCGGCTCCCCCGGCGGCCGCGTTGTGATGGTTGTCGCGATAGCCCGATTGCATCACCACTTTCTTGCCGAAATGCCCCTCGAATTCCCAGATCAGGAATCGCAGTTGTGGCGACAGGCACAAAGCGTTGACCTCGCGGGAGGCGACGTAGGTCCCCCAATCGGCCTTCAATCCAGAATAGCCGGACCCGCTGCCATTGGCGAACATGGCCATGGGCACGCAGGCCGCCAGCGTGGTTACGACGGCGCTGATAGCAAGGACTGAGCGAAGAAAATGGGGCATGGCAACTTTCCCGATTTGCCCGCTGTGGCAAAAGCACCACACACAATGGGCTGAACGGTTCAGTCGCTAAAATTAGAATGGTTTCGCTAACCGTACGCTAAGCAGCACGGTTAGCGAATGGTGAAGCTTACCAGCTACCGGTATTTGCCATTGAGGCCCACGGTTCCTGCGGGGGCAGGGTGCCGTCCTGGATCAGTTCGATCGAAACCCCGTCTGGCGAACGCACGAAGGCCATGTGCCCGTCGCGCGGCGGTCGGTTGATGACGACGCCCATATCCTGCAGGTGCTGGCAAAGCGCGTAGATATCCTTCACGCGATAGGCAAGATGGCCGAAATTCCGGCCGCCCGTATAGACTTCCGGGTCCCAGTTGTGGGTCAGCTCGACCTCGCCGCCCTGATCGCCCGGGGCGCGCAGGAAGATCAGGGTGAAGCGGCCCTTCTCATTTTCCGTGCGGCGCACTTCCTCGAGGCCAAGGCCGTTGCAGTAGAAGTTGAGGCTCGCCTCGACATCGGTGACGCGCACCATCGTGTGCAGATATTTCATTTTTGCGTCCTTTCGCACGATCGTGATGCTGGCCTAACAAGCCCGGAAGCTGGCCGCAACGACAACCGGGCTCGGCTCATACAACTATTTCGCAACACCTTCTTAACTTTTGGGACTGAATCGGACAGAGTGCTTTGGTATTGTCGAGTACCCGTGGTCACGGGAGTTGCAAAAGGGCGTTGCGGCATGGGGGCCAATATTAACGGCGAAAGTGGAAATCCCACCAATCCGTCTCACGACACCGAAGCCGGTGAGCGCGAAAACCTGTCCACGCGGCAGGACGGGGCAGCCGTTGACACCATCGAGGTCTCCGGTTCGATCAAATGGTTCGACGCCGGCAAGGGGTTTGGATTCATCGTGCCGGATAATGGCATGGCGGACATCCTGCTTCATGTCACCTGTCTCCGTCGCGACGGCTACCAGACCGCCTATGAAGGCGCGCGCATCGTCGTCGAGGCGCTCAACCGCCCCGGTGGGCTGCAGGCCTTCCGCATCGTCTCCATGGACGAGTCGACCGCCCGCCACCCGGCCCAGATGCCGAGCCCGCGGACGCATGTCGTCGTCGAGCCCAGCTCGGGCATGGTTCGCCTCGAGGTGAAGTGGTTCAACCGCATTCGCGGCTTCGGCTTCCTCTCCGCCGGCGAAGGTACGCCGGACGTTTTCGTGCATATGGAAACCTTGCGCCGTTTTGGCATCACCGAATTGCGCCCTGGCCAATTCGTGCTCGTGCGCTATGGCAATGGTCCAAAGGGCCTTATGGTCGCCGAAATTCGGCCCGACGGTTGGGGCGATGCACCGTCTTCGCATTGAGCCAATCTCAATGCTAACAGTATGCTAGCAAAGGCACACCCAATGTTGCACCAATTCCGGGCACTCGCTGTCGCGGCGACCGTGGTTGCCGTGAGCCTGCCACTAGCCGCCTGCAGCGACGAGGCGAAGCTGACGATCCACAGCACCAATGGCGATCACACCTTCAATATCGAGGTCGTCGATACCGCCGAAAGCCGTGCCCAGGGACTGATGTACCGTCAGGAACTCGCTCCTGATGCCGGCATGCTGTTCGATTTCCTAGACGACCGTGAAGTGTCGTTCTGGATGCGTAACACCTTCATACCGCTCGATATGATCTTCATCACTGGCGAAGGCGTCGTGAAGAACATCCACGTCAACGCCAGGCCGCACGACCCCACCGGCATCCCGTCCGATGGTCCCGTTCAATTTGTGCTGGAAATCCCTGGCGGCCGTAGCGTCGAGCTCGGCATCGAGGCGGGCGACACCGTCACCCACCCTCGCATCGAAGCGTCGAAATAGCCTTCAGAGGCGGTGTATGACCATGCAGTCCAGCACCGCCCAAAGGTGCAGGCTGGCGCCCGCCACCACAAAGACATGCCATAAGGCATTCTGGAATTTGAGCTTTTCCCAAAGGTGGAAAACAATTCCCGCCGAATAGGTCACGCCGCCGGCGAGCAGTAGCCACATCGTAGAACTCGGCAATTCCTGCGCCAGCGCCTGGAACACCACAATTCCGCTCCAGCCGATCGCTAGATAAAGCAGGATCGCCAGCCGCCCAAAACGCTGCGGCACGATCAGCTTCAGCGCCACTCCAACCAGCGAGGCACCCCAGACGAGGCTCATCATGATGGCCCCGATCTGCGTGCCGCCAATCACGGCGAGGAACGGGGTATAAGTCCCTGCGATAAAGAGGAAAATTGCAGCCTGATCAAGGCGGGCCAGATGCCGCTTTATCGGTGAAATCGGCCACATATTATAGGCCAGCGATATCCCCAACACGGCCACCAGCGTCGTGACATAGACAGTCAGAGCCGGGAATGCTTCGGGCGCAGTATGCGTCGCGGTCACGGCGAGCAGGATTGATCCCGCAACCATGGCCACCACGAGGCCAAGGATATGCACCGCTGCGTCGGCGACCATCTCGGCCGGGGTGAACGGGCGCTGCTCCCGGCTCCACCATGAATAAGATTTCGGACGTGCTGCGTAACCCATGACAACTCCTCCTGAACGCCAGACTGCGGCGAAGGATGTGACCAATCTATTGCCTATGCGCGGCATTCCGATGTCATCCTCAACGGGACACCAACGTTTCTGGTGAACAAAGGGTTCGCTCGCTTGACCTGTAACCCCTCAGTTACGTAGGCCTCTCGTCATGAGCAGAAAGTCCAAACCCCCGATTGCCCTCTATTCGGCCCTCGCCGACACCACCAGGTGCCGGATTCTGGAAATCCTGAAGACGGCCCCAACGCCGGTCCACGTGCTGACGGAGGCCTTCTCCATCAGCCGCCCGGCCATCTCGCGGCATTTGCGGGTCCTCAAATCCGCCGGTCTCGTCGCCGAGGTGAAAAAGGGCCGCGAAAACGTCTACGCCTTCCGGCCTGCCAAGCTCGATGCGGCCCGAACCTGGCTGGAAACAATTCGCTCGGCCGAAGCTCTTTCCGAAGAACTCGTGGAAGAAGCGCCCGTTGCGGTCGTCGCCGAGGTGCCCATTGCTCCCAAGCCCGTCCGCGCGCCGAAGAAGAAACCTGTCGTCAGCGCCGAAAGGCCCGTCAAGGAACCCGTTCCGACGCAGACCACGCCCGCGCCATCAACCAACCAGATGGGTTTCGATTTCTAGAAATGCCTTGGGGAAAGGTGGATGCCACCTTTCCTGCACTGAGGCAGCCGCGAACCGTCAGGCCGATACGACCGGGTAGGGCCCCACGAGCACGGCGCTGTCTTCTTGAGCCTCGAAAAGATCGGCAGTCACCCGCTCAAGCTCATGTGCTGACCAGGCGATCTGCAGGTTCGGGCAATCGCCCTCCACAGCCCTCAGCGCCGCACGAGGGCCGAGCGCCACCGGCACGATCGGTCGCGAAAGGCTCGCCGCCGCCGCCATGGCCGCGTCGATATCCTTGCGCTGGTCGCCCACATACCAGATGACGTCGCGCGCCCTTACGTCGCGCCCAAGGCCTCCAAGCGCCGCAAGGATCGAATCGGGCCAAGGCTTGCCGCGGCCAACATCCTCGCGGAAGACGCAGGTAGAGAAATACTTCTTGAGGTCGAAGGCTTCCAGCACGTCGTGGCCATAGCCCCGACCGAGCCCGTTGCTGACCACTGCCAGCAGCACCCCGTTGGCGCGCAGCCGCTCCAGCACAGACCGCAAGGTCTCGCAGGGCAGCAGCATTTCTTCGACTGATTTCCGGCGCACACGGTGAATGGCGCGGTGCACGAGCAGCTTCGGCGACTTCTGCGGCGCGGCTACACACTGCCGACGCATCAGCCGGAAACGTGCCACAAGTCGCGCGGCCCGGTGCGAACAATCATCAAGAAATTCCAGCGTCTGCAGGACGCGCGGATTGACGTGATGAACCAATGTTCCATCGAGGTCGAACAGTACGATGGTCGGTGCCGTCAGATTTGAATCCAGCGTCGCGTCCCCCAGAATGTCCCCAAATTTGCCGTATTTTAACCAAGGGCACAACCCCGGTGGCCATTTGGGTGGTCAATTGCCTGTGCTCAAGAGGCGCAACGGAACCACTGCCTGACCTGTCCCAAGGTCCTGAATCGACCGGATTTCCTGACTTCTGCGGCGCTTTTACCGGGACCGGCGAGGCCCCAATGGGGCGCCCGCCAATCCCGCCATTCCCGAACGAAAATGCTCTTGTCGGCGCCTCCCAACGACCGGGAGACTCACTCGGTGAAGCTGAATTCGCTCAGTTCGCAAACATTCTTGTTGGAGGCCTGAACCTGGTCTCCATCCTCGAAGACGGCCAGAAAGTCATATTTGCAGTACCCGCTGCCATCGTCGATGTTGATCATGACACTATAGCCCGACGGCAGGATATCCTCGCCGAGGATGTCCTCCTCCCAAGAATTGGTGCCCGAGTTCGAAGCGTAGAATCGAACGATGTCATAGGAAGTTTGGTTGTTGATGCGCACGCGGCGATCAAGTGCAGCAGCGTCCACGACGCCGACTGCGGTCAAAGCAAGCACGACGCCTGCCAAAGCTTTATGCATGATTGTCCCCTAAATGCGGTGCCCACCGCATGGGAACTTTATTTGCTAAACTGGCGCTCGCGCAAGTCGGCGTAAGTGGGTTTACTTCCGCAGTCGCTAGGTGCGCGTGAAGTGGATAGCAACTCGCTGAAACAGCGAACTTCAACATGGTCGACAAGTGCGGGACCACGCGGTCCAACACCGCATTGCAGTTCGCAGCTATTCCATCAACCCGGGCGGCAAAGTGCCCAGTTTCAACAATACCCGGGGCTCATCATAGGCATCGGTTTCGGCATCGACCTCCTGGGAGAAGGCGATGACGCCGGCCCGCATGGGCGCCAAGCGTTCGGCTGTTGCAACCGCCTTTTCGGCGGTTTTGGAGGTCTGGACCGGATCGGCGACCAGCTTCCTGCCAACGAGCTTGAACGCCTGAACCAGATACATAGTCGCCATAATAGATTAGTGCCTCACGAAGGGGACGGAGGACGCTTTTCGGCAGAACTGCCTAAACGCCCCGGCTTTTGTATTCGTTCTCAATGGCCAGACGATTTCTGGCGGTACGGACGCGGTTAGTGGCAACACCTGCTGCGGCTGCGGCAAGGGCGAGACCCAACGCAAGTGCGGGCAGGCTGACAAAATCCACGCCGTAAAAGCCGGCGATTGCGAACATGAGCATGACCGCGATCGACAACCCGACAAAGGCGTGGGTGAGGATCGAGCCATTGGGTGCGGGCGCGTACAGAGACGCTGCCTGCCGTGCTTCCTTACGACGATTCTGGTCTCCCCTCATGAAGTCTTGCGCCTCACCAGGGGATAAGAGTGATCGGTGTAGAGTGCGAGGATGGCGGCGCCCTCGAAACGCTGCTCATCCACTTCCAGCATGGCGCCCTTCAATGACGCCGGGGCCATGTCCTCTGCGGCGTATTGCACGGCTTCGGCCGCTGAGGCAAAGCGACGATACTTCACGCCCTGAGACTTGCGGTGCGGCCCGCCGAAGTAGAATTCCGCCGCTGCGCTATAGTCGATGGTAGTCATTGTCTTGTCCCTTTCCGTAACGGCTACTGCACCAGCCAAGTGATTTCGGCCGAGGCTCAAACGCCGCGTTGTTTTATGGGGGCACGATTGGCGTCGCGCTGCTGCTTTTCGGTGGCCCGGCTTTCTAGGTGCCGCATTGCCTGTGTCGCTCGAATGCTGAGTAGCTTGGCGGCTCGGTCTGAATCTGCCGGAGCCAAAGGCCGGAACTGGGCCTCCGCGAGATCATATTGATCCCGTGTCACGACGCAGGCCGAAGATCAGGCGATGTGCGTTCGTTCGCCTCTGATGGCTCAGGATTCCCGCTCTCGGGAAAAACGTCTCTTTGCCTGGCGTAGATCGCAGCCTTCGGTCGCGTCACCGGTTCGAAGTTATTGGGTTTTGGCGGACGAAGCGGATAGGTGATTTTCATCGTGGCATCCTTTCAGGATGGCGTCTTCATGAAGCACGATGTCCAGGCGCCTCTCCCCAGCGAACCGAGCCAATAGTAGGCGGCCGCGATAGCTGAACATGAATTGCCTGGGAGAACGGGCGACCATTCCGGTCGTTAGATCGTCGTGTGCGTTAAGCACGGCCAAAGCCTTTGTCGATCTCCGTTATTGCATGTGGTGTTTCGCCACACGAATTTCAAGGCTCATCGCCGAGCCAGACCATCGCGGACGCTCCGCGTCGAGCGCGACCTGCCGCTGGATAAGCAAGTGGTCAAAGTCCCCGCAGCGAGTAAACGATCCCGAGAAACCCGCAAGCTGACGCCCCCAAAAAGACCGCGGCGGCCTTTAGAACAAACATCGCGATCAACTTCCCGTTCAAAATTCTTCAAACCCTCCAATGGCCTGCGACAACACGCCCACCTCCGTTAGACTTGACTCTAATTGTCATGTTTGAGAGTTGCATGGGTACTGATTGTACATTTGGGGGTTTAGGAATGTCATTTTTCGGTAGCAGGGGGAGCGTGCTTGCGTTCGCAGGGGTATCCGTTTTTGCCTTGCTTTCAGCAACGGCCAGCGCCCAACAGACCACCACAGTCGTTGCCCCGGCTGGGTCCACCCAGCTCGACCGTCTGGTGGTGGTGCGGGGCCCTTCGCCAATCTCCTCCACCGGCACAATTGGGCAGCCGGCGCCTGTCTTTGTCGGCAGACAGATCGCTGCGGGAACAACGCTTGGCGCACTGGGCATCCGCTCGGTCCAGGAGACGCCTTTCAGCATTACCGGCTACACGAATGCGCTGATCGAGACCCAGCAGGCACAAACGGTCGGCGATGTCGTCCTCAACGACCCTTCGGTGCGCAACGACGCCTCGCCCTTCAGCGAACGTGACGCCTTCTTTATCCGCGGCTTTTCGGTCACTAACCTCGATACCGCCTATGACGGGCTGTTCTATCTCGCCAATCCGCGTCGCAGTTTCCTCGAAGGCATTGAGCGTGTCGAAATTCTCAAGGGCCCCTCGGCCTTCGTGAACGGCGGCGTTGGCCGAATTGGCGGCACCATCAACCTCATCCCCAAGCGGGCCGGCGTTGACCCGCTGACCAAGGTCACCGCGAGCTACAACAGCAACTCGCAATTCATGACCCATCTAGATTTCGGGCGCCGCTTTGGCGTGAACAATGAACTGGGCGTGCGGTTCAACGGCTCCTACCGGAACGGCAACACGGCCTATGACCACAACATCGCCGAGGTCGGTGTCGTGGCGCTGGGCCTTGATTATCAGGGCGAACGCGTCCGCGCCTCGCTCGATATCAATCATGCGACCCAGAACATCGATGCCCCCACATCGCTGTTCAATTCGGCTGCAGCCGGGATCGCTATCCCCGCCGCCCCGAATGGCAGCATCAATATGTCGAGCCCGTTCGAATATCACGACAGCACGCACAACATGGTCGCTGGCCGGGTGGAGTTCGATGTCCTGCCCACGACGACCATCTACGCTGCAGGCGGCGTCAGTCGCTATCGCGAAGACTTCGTCTCCTCGTCGCACCAGATCGTCAATGCCAACGGCAATGCTCGCTCGACCCTGGCCATTCAGCCCCAGCAAATCCAGGGCTTTACCGGCGAGGTCGGTGTACGAACCGAATTCGATACCGGTCCGGTGGGCCATCAGGTCAGCGTTTCCTACTCGCAGTCCCTGAATGAAAACTATCGTGGCGGCTTCGCTCCAGCGTCGATCATTTTGCCCGCCACTTACCTCAACAATATCTATGCGCCGGTCTTCCTCGCCAATGGCTCGGTCAACACGAGCGCCTTCCCGCGCTCGGACAATTTGCCACTATTTGCCAGCCTGCTTTCGACCAGCTTTGCGGTAAGCGACACGCTGTCCTTCGCCGATGACCGGTTCCTGCTGACGCTCGGCGGTCGCTATCAGGCCATGAAGTCGGAGAGTTTCAACACCCGGCCCGATCGTGGCGCCCTCGGGGTGCGGAACTACCTTTATGAAGACGGTCGTTTCAGTCCGGCTATTGCTGCCGCGTTCAACGTCACCGATGCCTTCACCGTCTATGGCAACTATGTCGAGGCCCTTACCGAAGGCCCGACCGCCCCGCTCACCGCGACCAATTCGGGACAGATCTTTGCGCCCGTGGTCAACACCCAGCGTGAAGTCGGCTTCAAGTACGATACTGGCGCGATGCTGCTAACGGCGGCACTGTTCGATATCCAGCAGCCCAATGGCTATGCGGCCCCCGGCGGTGCCTTCGATCTCAATGGCCTGCAGGTCAATCGGGGCCTCGAACTTACCGCTTCGGGCGAACCAATTGAAGGCCTGCGCCTGCTTGGCGGCGTAACGCTGATGGATGCCCGGCTTGCCAAGACCGCCGGTGGTACTCTGGACGGAAAGCTGGTCCCCGGCGTGCCGAGCTTTGCCCTCAGCCTTTATGGCGAATATGACCTGCCATTCATTGCACCGGGGCTGAGCGTCAACGGACGCATGATCTATACCGGCACCACGTTCTACGATCAGGCCAATACCCAGCAGGTCGCAGACTGGACGCGCTTCGACGTTGGTATGAGCTATGAGACAGACGGCCCGAACGGCAAGCCGATGGAGCTCAAGGCCGCCATCGAGAATGTGTTCGACTCCAGCTACTGGGCGTCCTCGGCCCGCACCTATCTCTCTGCTGGCGCTCCACGCACATTCAAGGTTTCCGCCTCGATGGAATTCTGAGCGCTTGGCGCATTTTCGATGAACCAAAGGGCCGCA
>NZ_JBEVLL010000029.1:0-7314 GCF_040509215.1 Devosia sp. | reverse complement strand
CCGGCTTTTGGATCGGCACCCTCGGCTTGCATAATTCAATAATCCTTGTAATATTTGATCATGAATAGCAAAGACGCCGTGACCCGCCTTGCCGCGCTGGCCCATGACCAGCGGCTCGCCATCTTCCGCCTGCTGGTGCGGGAGGGCCCCAACGGCCTGCCCGCTGGTGACATTGCCGGCGCAGTTGGCGCCACACCGACGGGTGCATCCTTTCATCTCAAGGAGTTGGACCGCGCCGGACTCATCCATGCCACGCGTGTGGGGCGTTACATCCGATACGCGGTTCACTTCGAGGGGATGCGGCAGCTCCTGAGCTTTCTTACCGAGGACTGCTGCCAGGGCAACCCGGAGCTTTGCGGTTCGACAATCAAAAAAGCGCGCAAGCTGTGTAAGGGAGAAACGAAATGAAGCGAGACCGACCCTACAACGTGCTCTTTCTCTGCACAGGGAATTCCGCCCGCTCCATCATTGGCGAGGCCATCATCAACCGCGTCGGCGTAGGCAAATTCAAAGGCTACAGCGCAGGCAGCATGCCCAAGGGCGAAGTCCATCCGCTGACCATCAACCTGCTCAACAGGCTCAACTACGACACCAGCACCATGCGGTCGAAGTCTTGGGAAGAGTTCACCGCGCCGGGTGCGCCGGAGTTGGATTTCGTTTTCACGGTTTGTGACAACGCCGCCAACGAGGTCTGCCCATTCTGGCCGGGACAGCCGATGACGGCTCATTGGGGAGTCCCCGACCCCGTCGGAGTCCAGGGCACGGACGTGGAACGGGCGCTCGCCTTTGCCGACACCTACCGCATGCTCAACAACCGGATCAGCATCTTCACCAGCCTGCCGCTGTCATCGCTGGATGAACTGAGCCTGCAGAGGCAGCTCGACGACATCGGACGCTCCAAAGTCGACAGCACCCGCGAGAAGGCCTGAGCCTGTGGCACCTTATACCGTTGCCCAACGCGTCGCGGCCGAGTTTCTCGGCACGGCGCTGTTATTGGCCACCGTGATCGGTTCCGGCATCATGAGCGCTAAGCTTTCGGCCGGAAACGACGCGCTGGCGCTGCTCGGCAATACGTTGCCCACGGGCGCCATTCTCGTGGTGTTGATCACGGTGTTCGGGCCTGTTTCCGGTGCACATTTCAATCCAGCCGTTTCAGGGGTGTTTTGGCTGCGGGGCGAGAGCAGCTCCCGGCTCACTCTCTTCTACGTTATGGCGCAGATCTGCGGCGGCCTTGTCGGGGTCGCCGCTGCGCACATGATGTTCGACCTGCCGCTGGTACAGGTGGCGACCAAAATGAGGACGGGCACGGGCCAATGGTTTGCGGAGGGCGTCGCCACCTTCGGCCTGCTGTTCACCATCCTCGGCACGCTGCAGGCAAGGCCCAAGTCGGTGGCCGTCAACGTGGGGCTTTACATAACCGCCGCGTACTGGTTCACGGCGTCAACCTCGTTCGCCAATCCAGCCGTCACCATCGCCCGCGCATTCTCCGACACCTTCGCTGGTATTCGCATGACGGACGTCGTGCCTTTCATCATCGCGCAGCTGGTCGGCGCGTTGATCGCCATGCTGTTGGCGGGCTGGTTGTTTCGGCCCGCGCTTCAGAAGCAAATTAAGACTGTGTGCGCGGAGTAAATCTTGACCATCATTATCTATCATAACCCCGCCTGCGGCACGTCGCGGAACACGTTGGCGATGATCCGCCAAAGCGGCGAGGAACCTGAGGTCATAGAGTACCTGAAGACGCCGCCGTCGCGCGCAACCCTAGTGGACCTGCTGACGCGCATGGGCATCCGTCCGCGCGAACTGCTCCGGCAGAAGGGCACGCCCTACGCCGAGCTTGATCTGGGCAATGTCAAGAAGACCGATGATGAGCTGATCGATTCGATGATGGAGCACCCCATCCTTATCAACCGGCCGATCGTTGTGACGCCGCTTGGCGTGAAGCTGTGCCGGCCGTCCGAGGTGGTGTTGGATCTTCTCTCCAACACTGACATCGGCGACTTCACGAAGGAAGACGGCGAAGTGGTGCCGGCAAGGAAGAAAGCCCGATGAGCAAGAACGGTACGACCGAGCTTCACAACGTCGCCCCCGAGCACCTGCACATTCCGGCTGGCGACAAGCTGGCGGCGACAGCCGCGCATAAGCCGCGCATCCTGCTGCTATATGGCTCGCTGCGCGCGCGGTCCTATAGCCGCTTCCTCGCCATGGAAGCCGCGCGACTTCTGGAGCACTTCGGCGCCGAGACCAGGATCTACGACCCACATGGCCTGCCGCTGCCGGATGACGCGGCAGAGACCCACCCCAAGGTGCAAGAGTTGCGCGAGCTTGCGGCCTGGTCGGAGGGTCAGGTCTGGTGCTCGCCGGAACGCCACGGCGCGATGAGCGGAGTGATGAAGTCGCTGATCGACTGGATTCCGTTGTCCACCGGCGCTGTCCGCCCGACCCAGGGCAAGACGCTAGCGGTGATGCAGGTCAGCGGCGGCTCTCAGTCCTTCAACGCCTTGAACCAGATGCGGGTGCTCGGCCGCTGGATGCGAATGATCACCATTCCCAACCAGTCCTCTGTCGCCAAGGCCTTCAACGAATTCGACGACGACGGGCGCATGAGGCCGTCCGCCTACTACGACCGCGTGGTTGACGTCATGGAGGAGCTGGTAAAGTTCACGCTGCTCACTCGCGACCGCGCGGACTACCTCGTGGACCGCTACAGCGAACGGAAAGAAAGCGCCGAGGAACTTTCTCGGCGCGTGAACCTGAAATCGTCTGTGGGTGACACGCCCCGCTAATTTGCCGAATGCAACCGCCTCATGAGCCCTGGGCGGTTGAGACGTGAGCGTAAAAATCAACGATTCCGTTTGTGCATCAGATCGAAACCACAGTCGATCTCGATCTTGCACAGAGCGATCGCCTCATCCCTGGTTCCGATCATTTCCCCTAGCGCGACCCTACCGTAAGGCTGCCTGCGATAGACAATCCAGCGCCATTGAACCGGGCTTCCAGCCATTTCCTTAACGTCGAACTCGATGCCTCGATGGTCCAAAGAGCCGCCTGGGTATACCACGTGACCGACTTGGAGCGTGGGAACATCAGGTTACAATAGTAATTCGCCGTAGTTGTTCCGCGGTGCTGACGCGGCAAGATGGTCAGAGCAGAAACGAAACTTCGGGGCGGGCACGATGTTGACTGACCATACGGCTCTCCGCGGCCGGTCTATCAGATCCCTCAGGCCTCCTAGGCGCCCGAGGGGCCTTTTCTATGGATCCCGGCAGCCCGATGCCTCCCGCTTTGCCACTAGTGGTGACGCGTACGGAATTTTAAGGCCGCACAGTCCGCTGGCGGAAACAGAGAGATGAATATCGATTTCTAGACTGTCTAAGACGGGCTCGCATGAGCCGTGTCGCCTTGGGGCAACCAGACAACTTCGCGAACAGAGGGATCGTCCGGGACCATGCGCAACTCGAAGCCGAGTTCGTCTGCCATCGTGAGCATCTGCCGGTTGTCGACGTGGACAAGTCCAAATACCTCCGTCACCCCTTCGGAACGCGCGTAGCTCATCAGCGCGTTCATGAGGTGCCGGCCAAGACCTTGGCTATGCAGATCGGATCTGATGAGCACACCGAATTCACCTCGGGTCCGGTCAGGTTCCAGAATGAGGCGTGAGACACCGAGCAGCTCGCCAGAGTCTTTCTTTATCGCAACAAATGCCATTTCTCTTGCGTAGTCGATCTGGGTCAGCTTGGCCAAGAACGAGTGAGGAAACGCGCTCCGGCCCGTGAAGAAACGTAGGCGGATGTCGTCCGGTGATATGCGCGCGAAAAATGGTCCGTAACGCGGTTCGTCGTCTGGCCGGACCGGACGCAGTGTGATCTCGCCAATGCCGTCAACCGCGATCGCCTTTTGCAACTCCGAGGGATAGGGCCGGATAGCGAGTTCCTGTCTTGGGCTGATCCGCTCATCAGCAAGCTTGAGACGGGCATCGATCGCGATCACGCCGTGCTCGTCAGCCAACAGCGGATTGATATCCAATTCGCGGATTTCAGGGTGACGTATAATGAGGTCGCTCACGCGTACCAGCACATCCGCGACTGCGTGAACGTCGGTCGCGGGCCGGTCGCGATATCCGGCCAGCAAGCGAGAGATGCGAGTCTCGGTGATCATCTGGCGGGCGAGAAGGGTATCGAGCGGCGGCAAGGCCAGGGCACTGTCGCCAATGACTTCAACGGCGACGCCGCCGGCGCCGAACAACATCATCGGGCCAAATGTCTGATCGACGCTCATACCGACGATGAGTTCGAGTGCATTTGGTCTGCTGACCATAGGCTCAACGGTAAATCCATCGATGCGCGCGTTTGGCAGCTTGGTCTTCACGTGCGCAAGCATTTCCACGGCCGCCTGTTCCGCGGATGAGGCGCTCTCGAGGCCGAGGCGTACACCGCCGACATCGGATTTGTGCGAGATTTCGGGGGAGACGATCTTGAGTGCGCAAGCCTGCGCCTGTTCCAGCACGTTGGAGGCGATGGAGCGGACCTCGACGGAGTCCCTTGCGAATACGGCCTTGTTGGTTGAAATACCGTAGGCAGCGAGTATCGCCTTCGTTTCGAGTGCTGACGCTACGGTTCGCCCGGCTCTGAGGATACGCTGAATTTCCCTATCCGCGTCTTCCGTACGGTACGTCCGCTCGTCTGCGGCGACGGGCGGTGTCTGCATCAGCTCGTTTTGAGCTCGCGCATAGTCGACCAACTGCATGAAGCCGGTGACTGCTTCCGACGTCGTCGCGAAGGTCGGGATATCGTTTGCTGTGAATAGCTCGCGCGGTTCCTTTGCAACAGCCTCGCCGAGCCAACACGTGATGACGGGCTTCGCTGCCCCCTTGCCGTCACGGCGGCTCAGGTCAATCTCGTTGATCACTGCAGTCGCTGCATCGCGTGCCGATATGGTCGCGGTCGGACAGTGCAGAACGAGAACGGCATCGGACTGCGGATCTTGGAGAAGCTCGTGAAGCGCGTCGGTGTACCGCTTTGCAGTGGCGTCGCCGATGATGTCGACGGGATTGCCGTGCGACCAAATTGGCGGAAGGACCTTGTCGAGCGCCGACGTCGTCTTCGCATCGAGCGTTGCCAGAACGCCATTGGCATCCTGCAATTCGTCGGCTGCGAGGACGCCGGCTCCGCCGCCGTTCGTCAGGATTGCCAGTCGTTCGCCGGCGAGCTTTGGTGCGTGGGCGAGGATTTCGGCGGCCGCGAAAAGTTCGTCGAGCGTTCTGACCCGCAGCAAACCCGAACGGCGGAACGCTGCATCATAGGAGGCATCTGATCCAGCCAATGCGCCGGTATGCGAAAGAGCGGCGCGGGCTCCCCCAGTGTGGCGCCCGCTCTTGACGACGACGACGGGCTTCAGTCTCGCAGCACGGCGGGCGGCAGAAAGAAACTTGGACGCGTGGGTAACGGCTTCGACGTAGAGCAGAATGGCGCGGCTCGACCCGTCGGTCGCGAGATAGTCGAGCATATCGCCAAGGTCGATGTCTGCCATTTCTCCGAGCGACACCACGTGCGAGAAGCCGATTTCACGAGCGGCTGCCCAGTCGATAACTGCCGTAATCAGCGCACCAGATTGAGATACGAAAGCGAGATCACCGGTTAGCGGAGCGCGATGTGCGAAGCTCGCCTTGAGACCTATCCGTGGAACCATAAGTCCGATGCAGTTCGGTCCGAGGATGCGCAGGCAGAAGGGACGAGCCGCCTCGAGCATCTCCTTCGACCTTGGACCGAGGCCCGCCGTCAGCACGACAGCAGCGCGTGTTCCTTTGCGGCCGAGGTCGGCGATAATGCCAGGCACCGCGGCGGGTGGCGCAGCGACGATCGCCGCGCCAGGCGCCTCGGGGAGGTCATTCACCGAGCCGTAGCAGTGGCGGCCCTCGAGTTCGGAGTGATTTGGATTAACCAGGCGGACCTCGCCAGCAAAGCTTCCTGCTAATAGATTGCGCATCACCGTTAGCCCCACCGAGCCTGGCTTCGAGCTGGCGCCAATCAATGCGACTGATTCTGGAGCCATCAGGTGAGCGAGGTTTCGTATGGTCATCCTTTTCCTCGCTAGTCGCGCGCGCCCACCTACGACTTTCTTAGCTGGTACGATCGACCAGCGGCTGATCTGGATCAACCCTGAATGCCTCGTCGAGGCCTTTTTGACTTTGGTCAATTCCAACGGTGCTGGACGTCTCTATTCGATATTGTGGTTGAGGATCAGTCTGGAAAAGATGCCGTGCTGACCAAAGTAGAGGACGGCGCATTTGAGTTAGGCCCTGATTTGCGCTGCGTTCACGCAGGCGAGCGCACGACCAAATCTGACGATGGCGCCGCAGAAGGGGTGCGTGCCTACGATCAAGATGCATTCTATCAAAAACTGGACCGCTATTTGCACTATCTGCTGGCGCGAACGACGGCTGGCGTATCTCCCGCAGCGTGCGCCAATGCTTACTTCGATTGGGCCATTCACTTGGCAACCTCTCCGGGGCGTCAACTCGAGCTTTTTGGCGAAGCTGTTCATCAATGGACTCGGTTGGCGGACTATGCAAAAGCTGCGGCGTTGTCGGGGCCTGATGCGGCTCCATGCGTTCTGTCACGGGCGAATGACAAACGCTTTCGCTCCGAGCGCTGGAATGAGTTTCCCTTCAACCTCTATGCCCAATCGTTTCTTCTCTGGGAGGAGTGGTGGCATTCCGCGGTTACAGGCGTGCGCGGGGTGGAAAGGCAGAATGCCGAGCGTCTCGACTTCATTACGAGACAGACGCTCGACGTCTTTGCTCCGACGAATTTTCCGCTGACCAACCCGGATGTCCTCGTCCGTACTCGGGCAGAAACGGGATCGAATCTCGTTCGTGGTCTATGGAATTTTTTTGAAGATCTTGATCGGCTTCGAAACCGGGAGGGGCCAGAAGGCGTCGAAAATTTCAAGGTCGGCGAAACGATCGCAGTCACGCCCGGAAAAGTTATCTTTCGCAATCACCTGATTGAACTCATCCAATATGCGCCGACGACACCGGAAGTACATCCCGAGCCAGTCCTCATCATTCCCGCCTGGATCATGAAATTTTACATCCTGGATCTCAGGCCGGAAAACTCGTTGGTTAAGTATCTCACTGATCAAGGCTTCACCGTGTTCATGGTTTCCTGGCGTAACCCGGGGGCCGAGGATCGCGATACGAGCTTCGAAGATTATCGCCGTCTGGGCGTGATGGCCGCGATCGACGCAGTGAGCAACGTTGCTGGCGGACAAAAAATTCACGCAGCCGGCTATTGCCTCGGCGGAACGCTGCTG
>NZ_JBEVLL010000028.1:0-10483 GCF_040509215.1 Devosia sp. | reverse complement strand
AGAGGGCGTAGTCGGTCACCCCCTGCACCAGCAGGCGGAACTGCTCCTCGCTGGTGCGCAACGCCTCGCGCGCCGCCAAGCGTTCGGTCAGATCCCGGGTGACCTTGGCGTAGCCGATGACCTCGCCGGACGGGGAGCGGATGGCGTCGATCAGGACGTGGGCCCAGAACCGCTCTCCATTCTTGCGCACCCGCCAGCCCTCGGCGCTGAAGCGGCCATCTCGCCGTGCGGCCTCGAGGGCCTTCTCGGGTTCTCCGCTGATGCGGTCCTCTTCCCGATAAAAGCGCGAGAAGTGCTCGCCCATGATTTCTTCGGGCTCATAGCCCTTGATCCGCCGCGCGCCCTCGTTCCAGCTCGAGACGTGGCCCTCAAGGTCGATCATGTAGATCGCGTAGTCCGTGACGCCCTGGACGAGGTGGCGGAACTGCTCCTGACTCTCGCTCAGCGCCTGCTCCACCTGCCGCCGTTCGGTGACATCCCGACCATAGGCAAAGACCAGACCTTCCTCGAGCGTCGTGTGCCACTCGATGCGGTGGTAGGTCCCATCGAGCGCGAGAAAGCGATTTTCGTAGTTGAACAGTTCTTCATTGCCCAGGGCCCGGGCGAGGGCGGACTGGCTGTTCTCGATGTCTTCGGGGTGCATGAAATCGCTGAAAGGCCGCCCGATGACCTCGTGTGGCTCATGGCCGAGGATGCGCGTCCAGGACGGACTGACGGATCGAAAGATCCCCTTGGCATCAACAACTACGATCAGATCGCGCGAGACGCTCCAGATGCGATCGGCGCGCCGCTTCTCGTTGCCAAGGGCGACGATCTTGGCGAGCGCTCCGGCGATCTGGCCGGCGGCAAGCTGGGCGATGTTCAGGATGTCGGTATCTTGACCCCGATAGGGGCTCAGGCCGAGAACGAGCACGCCGGCCGGCTTGCCGGTGCCAAGTACGGCAATAGCTGTGGCGATGGCCTCGATCGGTGGCCGGTCCCACTCGCCCATTGGCCAGGCCCGGTCCGGTTCCAGAGCCATGAACTCTCCCGCGATATCCGCCTCTGCGAGGGAAGTCTCGGCAACTTCCTCGGCAAGACGCATTTCCACGAAGGGAAAGTCCCGGCGATTGGTGGAAAAGGCCGATTGAACCGCGGCATGAAGCCCCGAAATGTCGCTGGCCGTTGCAAGCGCATCTCCCAATTGCCGCAGGGTTTCGAGGCGCCGCTCGCTGATGATGCGCGCCGTCTCCTCGGTGACGACACAGAGCAGCCCACCCACTGTCCCGTTGGTCTCAAAGAGCGGGCTATAGGAGAAGCTATGATAGGTTTCCTCGGGAAATCCGCTGCGCTCAAGCAGCAGCAGAAGCGCCTTGTTCGAGGTGGCTTCCCCCGCTTTCACCAGCGCGACCTGATCCGCGACGTCATCGTAAACCTCCGACCAGACTTCCCGGAAGGGTTGGCCGAGCGCGTTGGGATGCTTGATGCCAAGGGTCGGGATATAGGCGTCGTTGTAAAAGAACAGCAGATCCGGCCCCCAGCCGAGCCACATCTCGAAGCGGGAGGTCAGGAGCATGCGGAGCGGTATTTTGAGAGCGTCGGGCCAGTTCCGGGGATCGCCGAGCGACGTGTCGGTCCAGTCTCGTGCCCGCATGGCTCGGGCCATTGTGCTTTCGCCAGGAAAAATATCGGCTAAGCCATCGATATCGCTACGCACAGTCGCCCCTTATGCCATCGCGCCTAAACGTCTTCGCCCTGATTTGGTTGCATCGGTCCATGCGCAAACCAAAGGAACCGGATTCCGGCGTCAGTCGTTCGGTGAGGAAAGGACGCGGCAATGGATGAAACGGATGAGACCGCCTATTTCGGATTTACCGGTCCGATAGAGCCGGCCGGTGTCGGCAGGCTGGCGGGGGCATTGAACTCAGCGGTCAACAGTGGCGTCTCGCTGGTCCACCTCGCCTTCAGTTCAAGCGGCGGCTATGTCGCCGATGGGGTCTATCTCTACAATCACATCAGGGCGCTGCCGCTGCAGCTCGTGATCTACAATACCGGCTCGGTCAGTTCCATTGCGGTATCGGTCTTTCTCGCCGCCCAACAGCGCTATTGCTCCACCCATGGCATGTTCATGATCCATCCGACCACGATGGGCCAGTCCGAGGGGCTGACGGCGCGCCGCCTGCAGTCAACGCTGGATGCGGCGCTGGCGGACGATGATCGCACCGACAATATCCTGCGTGAGCGCAGCCGGATTCCCGAGGACGTACTCGCGGCGCGACGTCACAGCGAGATCTACATCTCGCCCGTGCAGGCAGTGAACTATGGACTTGTCGATGCGGTGCGCGAATTTTCGCTGCCAGAAGGGCAGCAGATCATCCAGATCTAGATCGTCTTTTTCCAATTTGTGACCTCCCTGGGCGGAGGCGGTCTAGCCGCCACCGCCAGTCGCTATATTATTTGCGGTCAGGATTGTTCTGGTCGGGACGGTTCTGTTGGCCGCCGGCCTGATCCTTGCGAACCTGGTCGCTGTCTTGGCGGCCCTGCTGGTTTTCGCCGGACTGCTGGCCACCGGCTCCGCCCTGGCGGTTCCGATCCTGGTCCTTGCCGGCGTCGTCGCGCTGGTTGTCCTGGCGGTTCTGCTGGCCGCCTTGCTGACCTTGCTGGTTCTGGCCCGACTGCTGGCCACCCTGTGAACCCTGACGATTGCGGTCAAAGTCCTTGTCGTCGTTGTTGTTGTTTTGCATGGGAGATCCTCCTCCGGTTCTCCGGACCTCAAGGTCCGGCTCCTAGCCAACGGGTGGGGGAGTCACGTGTTCCGACGAAGTGATCGACGCCAGAAAACGTGATCGAGGGCCGATCGCGCCTGCAAAGGCCGGATCAAGCGATGCCCTTGCCCCCGGTCACGCCAAACACTTCCCCGGTGATGAAGCTTGCTTCCTGCGAAGCGAGGAGAACATAGACCGGGGAGAGCTCGACCGGTTGCCCCGGCCGGCCGAAGGCGCTGTCCTCGCCGAAGGTCTCGACCTTTTCCGGAAATTGCCCGCCGCTTGGTTGCAGCACGGTCCAGAAGGGGCCGGGCGCGACGACGTTTACCCGGATGCCCTTTTCGATGAGCTGGGCGGAAAGCGCCTTGGAATAGGCAACTATGCCGGCCTTGGTGGTCGCGTAGTCGAGCAGGTGTGCCGATGGCTCATAGGCCTGGATCGACGCCGTCGTGATGATCGAGGCGCCCGGCGGAAGATGGGGAACGGCCGCCTGCACCAGCCAATGCAGGGCATAGAGGTTGGTCTTGAGCGTGCGGTCAAAGTCCTCGCTCGACACCTCGGCGACCGATTTTCGCGCCTGTTGCCTCGCGGCGTTGATGACGAGGATGTCGAGACCACCCAATTGCTCGACCGCGTCTTCAATCAGGGCCTTGCACACCGCCTCGTCGGACACATCGCCCGGCAGTGCCACGCCTTTTGTGCCGGCCTTGTCGATGTAGCCGAGCACTTCTTCAGCATCGCTCTCCTCGGCTGGCAGGTAGTTTATCGCCACATCGGCGCCTTCCCGGGCATAGGCAATGGCAGCCGCCCGGCCGATGCCGGAATCCCCGCCGGTGATCAGCGCCTTGCGGCCAAGCAGTCGGCCAAACCCCGCATAGCTTTCCTCGCCATGGTCCGGCACCGGCCGCATCTTGCTCACGAGGCCCGGAGGCGACTGGGGCTGTTGCGGAAAGGGCGGCGCCGGAAATTGATATCGGGGGTCTTGCATGGTGAAACGGTCGGCCATCTGAAACTCCTCTTCGATCGCCAACGTGGCAAAGAGGTAGGGCGTTCCCTCAACTCACGGAGGGCCGGGTTCATCGCGCATCAATAGGTGCAGCGCCCCCCCGAGAGATCGAAAACCGAGGCGGTGGTAAAACTGTTCTCCTTGGAGACGAGCCAGGCGACCATCGCCGCCGCTTCGTCGACTTCGAGAAACCGGCCGCGCGGGATGCGGGTCAGCATGTACTGGATGAACTCGTCCGTCAGGGTGTCGAGGATGCGGGTCTTGGCCGTCGCGGGGGTAATGGCGTTAACGGCGATGTCGAAGCCGGCCAGTTCCTTGCCGAGGGATTTGGTCAGGCCGATGACCCCCGCTTTGGCCGCCGAATAGGCGGAAAGGTTGGGATTTCCTTCCTTGCCGGCCACCGAGGAAATATTGACGATGCGCCCATAGTTGCGCGCCTTCATCGCCGGGATGACGACCTTGTTGACGTAAAATGTGCCGTTGAGATTGATCTCGACCACGCGGCGCCATTCCTCGGGGTCATAGTGTTCAAGGCTCGCATTATTGCCCGCGACACCTGCCGAATTGACGAGGATCGAAACGCCGCCAACCTCGGCCTCGACCCGCGCATGGGCTTCAGTGAGCCCATCGAGATCGACGATATCGACCACCTGGCTCGACGCCCCTGCGCCCAGCGCGTCGACTGCCTTTGCCAGCGTTTCCGCATCGCGGTCCCAAAGGCTGACTTTCGCGCCGGAATCGAGGATACGCTTTGCCATGGCAAAGCCCAGGCCCTGCGCGCCGCCAGTGATGACGGCCACCTGGCCATTGAGGTCGATCTGATTCATCTGCTCTCTCCTTAACCGCCGAACCCTCATGGGTCTCTTGGGGCGGGCTAGTGCCGGAGGTCGTTGCCTTGGCGCTGCAAAGGTAGCGGCAAGCGCCAGCGAAAAGCCAGAGGCAACAGCGGGATATCAGGAGAAAGAGCAGCTCGGAGCATGCTCCGCGCCAGGCGAGAACTTCGGCGCTCGCGGGAATTTTTCCGGGTGGATGGAAGAAATCCCATCTTCCATCCGTATACATGACGTGCGAATTCGCACGTCATGTATTCTTGAGTAATTCTGACAATAGATTGCCGAACTGATTTCGTAAAATGCGTTCGGCTCAGTGTTTATAACAGCTTTGTGGTGCTGTTGTGACTATTGCGCCGGGGTTTGTGCAATTGCGCTCCTGATGAAATTGGGCTTTCGTGTGGCTCAAGCCTTCCAAACATCTATTTCGAGAAGGCGCTATTCAGGAACGGAGAGAACGCTAATGCACACTTCACTGACCCGCATTGCCGCAGCGCTTGCCGCTACGACCATGCTCGCCGGTGTGGCCAATGCCGAGACCATCCGCTGGGCCCGCTCATCGGATGCGCTCACGCTGGACCCGCATTCGCAGAACCAGGGCAACACGCACACGCTGGCCCACCACATCTATGAAACGCTGGTCGGCCGCGACAATGCCGGCACCCTGACGCCGCGCCTCGCTACCGAATGGGCCCTCAAGGAAGGCGACGACACCGTCTGGGTGTTCAAGTTGCGCGAAGGCGTCAAATTCCACAACGGCGCCGACTTCACCGCCGAAGACGTGGTCTACTCGATCGAGCGCGCCAAGAGCGAATTCTCGAACATGAAGCAGCTCCATTCCGTGGTGGAAGGCGTGACTGCGGTCGACGACTATACCGTCGAGTTCCAGATGGCCGGCCCTTCGCTCATCTACCCGAACAACCTCACCAACACCTTCATCATGGACAAGACCTGGGCCGACGAGAACGATCTCGCCGTCGTGCAGGATTTTGCCAGCGGCGCCAGCAACTATTCCGTCCTCAACACCAACGGCACCGGCCCATACACGCTCGTGTCGCGTGAAGTCGACGTGAAGACCGTGCTCGCGTCCAACCCGGAATGGTGGGGCGACGCTCCGGCTGTGACCGGCGTCGAATACCTGACCATCGCCGATGCGCAGACCCGCATCTCGGCCCTGCTCTCGGGCGAAGTCGACATCGTCCAGGACGTGCCGCCGCAGGACATCGAGCGTCTTTCCTCGACCGAAGGCTTCAAGGTCGAAACCGGCCCGGAAAACCGCTTCATCTATTTCGGCTACAAGTTCGGCGAAGAGCCGCTGAAGTCGTCCAACATCACCGATAGCAACCCGTTCAACAGCCCGCTCGTGCGCGAAGCCATGGAACTGGTGCTTGATCGCGACGCCATCAAGCAGGTCGTGATGCGCGGCCAGTCGATCCCGACCGGTATCCCCAACCCGCCGTTCGTGGCTGGCTGGACCGAAGAGCTCGACGCCTATCCGGCGCCGAACGTCGAACGCGCCAAGGAACTGATGGCTGAAGCCGGCTATGCCGATGGCTTCACCGTCACGCTCGACACGCCGAACAACCGCTATGTCAATGACGAAGCGATCTCGACCGCCTATGTCGGCATGCTCGGCCAGATCGGCATCCAGGTGACCCTGGCCTCGCGCCCGGTTGCCGAACATTCCCCGATCATCCTTGCCAACGAGAGCGACTTCTATCTCCTCGGCTGGGGCGTTCCGACCTTCGACAGCGCCTATGTGTTCAACGATCTGGTGCACACCAAGACCGACACGCACGGCACCTATAATGTCGGCCTCTACGTCAATCCCGAACTCGACGAGAAGATCATCTCGCTCGGCACCGAGAGCGACCAGGCGGCCCGCGATGCGACCGTTGCCGACATCTGGGCCACCGTGAAGGCCGACCGCGTGCTGCTGCCGGTGCACAACCAGGTGCTGGCCTATGCAATGCGCTCGGGTGTGACGCTGCCGGTTCAGCCGGAAAACCAGCCGAACATGACCACGGTCACCTTCGAGTAAAGCGCTGAAATATCGGGCCGCCGCGTGGAGTTTACCCTCTCGCGGCGGTCCGCCGCCTGAAGCGCGTTCCGATCCCAAGGGATCGGCCGGTTGCGCTTTAGCCTTTTTCTGGCGCGTGTCCTTGTCCTGAAACCGGAACCACTTTCAGGAGACACGCTGTAAGGGGCGCCCATGCTCGCCTTTATCGCCCGACGGCTGCTTCAGTCCGTCATCGTCATGCTTGTCGTGGCGTTTATTGCCTTCCTTGTCTTCCGCTATGTCGGTGATCCCCTGGCAAACCTGCTCAGCCAGGATGCGACCATGGCCGACTATGAAGAGGCGCGCGAACGCCTCGGGCTCAACCAGCCCTTCTACGTCCAGTTCTACCATTTCGTGGTCAACGCCCTGCAGGGCCAGTTCGGCGTGTCCTATCGCCTGCAGCAGCCCGTCAGCCAGTTGATCCTCGAACGCCTGCCGGCCACCATCGAGTTGGCCGTCGCCTCCTCGATCATCGCGCTGGTCCTCGGCGTCTTCCTCGGCGTCTATACCGCCCTCAAGCAACGCGCCTTTTCGACCGGGGTTATCATGACCCTGTCGCTGATCGGCGTGTCGCTACCGACCTTCCTCATCGGCATCGGACTGATCTACATTTTCGCCGTCGAACTAAAATGGCTGCCGTCCTTCGGCCGTGGCGAGGTCATCCAGATCGGTTGGTGGCGCACGGGTCTCCTTACCCAATCGGGCCTCCGTTCGCTCATCCTGCCGGCGATCACCCTCTCGCTCTTCCAGTTGACGCTGATCATGCGCCTTGTGCGCGCGGAAATGATGGAGGTGCTCCGCACCGACTATATCCGTTTCGCCAGGGCCCGCGGTCTCAGCTCGCGCGCCATCAATTTCGGCCACGCGCTGAAAAACACCATGGTGCCGGTGATCACCATTACCGGCCTGCAACTCGGCTCCGTCATCGCCTTCGCCATCATCACCGAGACGGTGTTCCAGTGGCCGGGCGTCGGTTCGCTCTTCGTCAATTCGGTTGCCGCGGTCGACGTGCCTGTCATGGCCGCCTACCTCGTCTTCGTCGCACTGGTTTTTGTGATCATCAACCTCATCGTCGACATCCTCTATTTCATCGTCGATCCGCGCCTGCGCGACGGCGCCAAATCCGGGAGGTAGCATCGTGACCGATCTGCCCCAGTCCCCCGAGCAGCCGGTTCCCGCTGCAAAGACCTCGCGCTGGAAGAGCTTTTGGCGCTCGGACATCGTTTGGTCCTATCGCCGCTCGCCGGTGACGGTGGTCGCCTCCATCGTCGCATTCCTCCTGATCTTCATGGCGGTCTTTGCCCCGCTCCTGGCGCCCTACAATCCGTTCAACCCGGCAACCCTCAATCTCATGGACGGTTTCACGCCGCCCAATTCCAATTCGATGGGCGGGCGCTACTTCGCGCTCGGCACCGATAGCCAGGGCCGCGACGTGCTTTCGACCATCATGTATGGCTCGCGCGTTTCGCTCTTCGTCGGCGCCATGGCAACGCTCTTTGCCATGGTCATGGGCGTCGGCCTCGGCCTCGTCGCCGGCTATGTCGGCGGCCTTTGGGACGCGGTCATCATGCGCGTAGCCGACGTGCAGCTCTCGTTCCCCGCCATCCTCATCGCTCTTCTGATCTTTGGCGTTGCCCGCGGCATCATTCCGCCCAACCAGCAGGAAGGCGCAGCCATCTGGGTGCTCATCATCGCCATCGGCCTTGCCAATTGGGCGCAGTTCGCCCGCACGGTGCGCGGCGCGACCATGGTCGAGCGGCAGAAGGATTATGTGGCGGCGGCGCGCATTCTGGGCGTCAATCCGTTCATCATCCTCCTCCGCCATGTGCTGCCCAATGTCGTCGGGCCAGTGCTCGTCATCGGCACCATTGGCCTCGCGCTCGCCATCATCGAAGAAGCAACGCTGAGCTATCTCGGCGTCGGCGTGCCCCCGACCCAGCCCTCATTGGGAACGCTGATCCGTATCGGACAGCAGTTCCTCTTCTCCGGAGAGTGGTGGATCCTGCTCTTCCCCGCCATCACGCTGGTGCTGCTGGCGCTCTCGGTCAACCTCCTGGGTGACTGGCTGCGCGACGCCCTCAATCCGAAGTTGCGCTGATGACCACACCTGTCCTTTCAATAAGAAATCTCGTCGTCGACTTCCCGTTCCATGACGAGGTTTTCCGCGCGGTGAACGGTGTCTCCTTCGACATCATGCCCGGCGAAGTCGTCGGCGTGGTCGGGGAATCCGGCGCCGGCAAGTCGATGACGGGGTCAGCCGTCATCGGCCTCATCGAGCGGCCCGGCCGCATATCGAGCGGCGAGATCCACCTCAAGGGCGAGCGCATCGATAATCTGAGCGAGCCCGAAAAAGCCAAGCTGCGCGGCAAGCGCATCGGCATGGTGTTCCAGGACCCGCTGACGAGCCTCAATCCGCTCTACACAGTTGGCCGGCAGCTCGTCGAAACCATCCGCGCCCACCTGCCGCTCAATGAAACCGAAGCACGGCAGAAGGCCGTGGACCTCCTCACCGAGGCCGGCATTCCCAAGGCCGCCGAGCGCATCGACTCCTATCCGCATCAGTTCTCGGGCGGCATGCGGCAGCGCGTGGTGATCGCGCTCGCTATCGCCGCCGGACCCGAACTGATCATTGCCGACGAGCCGACCTCGGCCCTCGACGTCTCGGTGCAGGCCCAGATCATCAAGGTGCTGAAAAAGCTCTGCACCAATCACGGCGCGGCCGTCATGCTCATCACCCACGATATGGGCGTCATCGCCCAGACGGCCGACCGGCTGGTGGTGATGCATCACGGCAAGGTGGTCGAAACCGGCACGGTGGGCGACATCATCCGCCGTCCGCGCGAGCCCTATACCGTAAAACTCATCGACTCGATCCCGACGATCGAGCGCAAGGAGGGCCAGATCGCCACGGCCACGCCGGCCAATGACGACAGCGCCTATGTGCAGGTGAAAAGCCTCGTCCGCGATTTCGAACTCGGCCGCGGCAGCTTCACCAAACTCCTCCCCGGGAAGGTAGAAATGTTCCGGGCCGTCAGCGACGTCAGCTTCTCGATCCCCAAGGGTCAGACTTTTGGTCTCGTGGGCGAGAGCGGCTCGGGCAAGTCGACCTGCGCGAAAATGATCGTAGGGCTCGTGCGTCCATCCTCGGGGCACATCACCGTCGATGGCCACGACATCTGGGCCGGCGGCGCCGGCCATCAGGAACGCCGCAAGCGCGTGCAGATGATTTTCCAGGACCCCTATGCCAGCCTCAATCCGCGCTGGCGGGTCAAGGACATCATCGCCGAGCCCATGCGCACCCTCGGGCTCGCGCGCAACAAGACCGAAGTCGAGCATCGCGTCGCCGAATTGCTCAACAAGGTACGTCTCGATCCCTCCGTCATGCGAAAATTCCCGCATGAATTCTCCGGTGGCCAGCGCCAGCGCATCGCCATTGCCCGTGCTCTCTCGAGCCAGCCCGAGTTCATCGTCTGCGACGAACCGACCTCGGCCCTCGACGTCTCGGTGCAGGCGCAGGTGCTGGACCTGATGAGCGAATTGCAGTCCGAATTCGGGCTCACCTATCTCCTCATCAGCCACAACCTCGCCGTCGTGCGCCAGATGTCGACCTCTGTCGGCGTGCTGCACAATGGCGTTCTTGTGGAGCGCGGGCCAACCGACGCGATCTTCGACAGTCCGCAGGCCGAGTATACGAGAATGCTTCTGGACGCTGTTCCAGACATCTCCAAAGTCGCCTGAGCGAGGCGTGCATGAGATGAAGTCCCTCGAAGCACAGCGACGCAGGCACATCATCGATTGCACAATAACGGTGCTGGTGCGCGACGGCGTCGCCGGCACCTCGCTC
>NZ_JBEVLL010000027.1:0-4229 GCF_040509215.1 Devosia sp. | reverse complement strand
GGGCACGGGTATCTCCCGCGAGAGTAACGCGTAGAGAGCCGTCGCTGGGGGACAGCGGCGGCTTTTTCGCTACTGATCGCGCTTGAGCTCGCGCTTCCCCCAATGCGGCATCTTTAGATCCGGATTGTATTCCGGCTTCACGTGGCGGTTTAGGGCGCTCTTGGAAATCATCGGGCGAGGCTTTGCTCGTAGGCGTCGGTGGCTAAGAGACTATTGGAGCTCCCGCCTACCGTCGCAGGGAGAGTCGCCAACGGCTCGCTACTATTTTGACCTGCAAGACGAAGGTGGGATCACTCTCGACGACGAGGGTTTGGAGCTTCGTAATCTGGACTTGATTCAAGATGAAGCTGCCCGGTCTCTAGCTGATATGGCGCGAGATGCCGTCCGAATGAACGCCAGCAGCCAGAATATGGCGATCCAGGTTCGTGACGACACCGGGCCAGTGATGAACGTGCGGTTCTTTTTCAAGATTGAACGTCTTAATTAGGCGCAGACTCTAACGCCACAAACTGCTTGCATGTCAAAAAGGCAAACACGCCTGAGTTGCGTCAATAAGCAGCTTGCGGCCTTTCCATTAAAAGCGCACACCCGCTACGTCGCCGCTCGGCCCGTGGCAGTTATCGGCGATGAGCCGCCGAATGCGTTCGCCCGGGAGTAGAGGCGGACCATGAATGGCACCAAACCGGATGCTGCAGCTGTTATCGCTCGTACATCGAGAGAGTCGCTGCAATTGGCCGAAGCAGCGGGCTTAACGATGCTGGCCCAGTTGCTCAGGTTAGTGATCTTGGAGGCCGAGACACCAGTCACCGGGGATGACACGTAGTCCCCGATCTCGTTTCGGCGGGCTGCTGCCTAAGCAACGCGGAGTAAACGCGCTTGGGTATTTCATGTCTCGTGTAAGTGCATATCGCTATCGGGCCCAGGCAGCTGACTGCCGCGCACAGGCGGAGTTGTCGCGCAACCAGAGCGACAAAGATGCGTGGCTGGTTCTTGCGTCCGATTGGATTAAATTGGCCGAAGGTATGGATTGGCAGGCTGAAACACGTCCAGATCGCTCGCTCTTAAGTCCGATACCTGGCCGACGGGTTCGGCCGATGCAGCTACAAGGCGAGATGGACAAGAAGGTTTCGATGCACAATCGCTGCAGTTGCTGAGGGCTTTTTTCAGCCTGCAGGACCCCGAAGTGCGAGCGATCATCGTCAAGTTAGTCGAGAGCACAGCTCGCGGTGAAAGGATTTCGCCCGAACCTTTGCACGAGCAGTTGCAGGCGAAGTCTCAATAGTTAAATAGCTTCTCAGCGCAGGGCTGGCTTCGCACCGGGGAGCCGGGTTGCATCACCCGCGCATTCCCGAATCAAGGAATGCCACGAAAGAGTAGGAAAAAGCAGCATTAGCATTTGGCATGCGGACTTGCACAGGAGACACGTCCGGCGAGCTTTGTTCGTTCTTGGTGGCCCCCCATCTGACAGACCTGCTCAGCTTCAGTCTATGACGACCAAATGGACGAACAGCATGTCCTCGGACCCTCCGGCCTCTTTCTCTCCCTCGTCATATCTTTGCCATTCGTCATCGATTGCCGGGCAAGCGCGCAGTCGTGTGCCGGGACTGTAAAGCGGCACACTGTTCGACTTCAGTTCGGAGAGCTCTTCAAGAAATCATTCTTCTTCGTAAAGCTCGCGAGCTTGCGATCTAGTTGTTTTTACAGCCGCGATTGGCTCATCGTGAGACAAAATCGTGTAGATCAGCTCTCTATCGTCTTTGTCTGCATCCATGACAGTCGCGGCAGTTCGATTCGTTCCTATTCATGACCAAGGGAGTGTGCGGCTGGACTGTTCCCGCTGCCAAGCCTAGTGACATCGCAAATGCCGCGGAAGCTTGGAATAGTTTGCGATGAGCACGAAGGGCCGAAAGGTCATCTGGGGTGGCAGCATCATGGGCGCCGACATCCGCGCCAAGGGTGCTCGAGAAGCGCGCGAAAGGCCGTCCAGGAAGTGGACCGCGCCGAGGCCAAATCGCTCCGCATGGAAGGCTATGGCGGCCCCGCGCAGCCGTTTCCGACGATCGCGCAGTGCCTCAACGGCGGCTTGGGGGCTTGAAGTTGAATGCAACAGCTGCAAGACCAAAGCAAGCCTGCCGCTCGACGCGATCCGCCGGCCGCGCGACACGCCGATCTAGAAGCAGGAGGCGCCGCTCAAATGCCGGTTGTGCAAGACGATCGCTCGGCGCCGCCGGTGCGGATGATCGAGCTGACCGCGGCGCGGGCAATCACGCCCGACAAATGGGTGCATCCGGATGAAGAGGGATGAAGAGCGTTAGACACGCTCAGCTAACCGGCTGCAGAATTCTCGTGGACGATGGCGTCGCGCGAAGGCGACCGGGAGGAGCTGGATCACCGCCATCCGGTCTTGCGCTGTTGATATAAACTATCAATCGAATTCTGCACCGATCAGTTCTCCCGACCGCCAATGAGGCGGCAAACTCGTTCAGTTTGGAAGTTGTCCCAAGTCAGGGGTTGGCCATCTGTGAGTGTGAAGTCTAACCCTGTAATGGGAGATGTCGATAACGCGGAGGCACGTAAGCCCTGCCGGCTTTTAAAGGACAATAGACCTCCGCCGCTGCAGATATTCGTCCTCGCGACTGACCGACGGTCGAAGTAATGCTGGATCATTATCAGCCGTCCGTGAGGTCTTCGATAAAAGCCTTGTAGATCCAGCGGCGGCTGTCGTACCTACGCCAAACTCTGCCGTGGACGAGACGGCCCGTGATCGATCGTCGCGGAATAATGACCTTCGTGAGATGCCAAAGCCGCCTCCAGTCCGACCGATCCGGCGCTCGTGGTTTGTGCAGCTGGGTGGCTTCGCTCATCTCAAACGACCTCGCGTTGGTGGCGAAGCAAAGCCGCCAAATTCAGAGATGGTATGCTCGCGCTCAACGACCTCGCCTTTTGCGCGGTGGGAGCAGTCGTTCGCCGACTACCAACTTGAATAATGAAAGCCTCATCCGCAATCGGCGGCTTAAATTAAGATAAATGTGTCGGTTTAGGATTAAGGCTGGAACATCTCCACGACGCTGACTTTTTTGCGGTTGATGCGGAGGGCACTTCCGACAGGTCGTCGGACCGACGCGCTCGTTGTTAGCCAAACCGTGAGATCATCAACGGCATCCCTGAGTACTCCTCATCGGGAAAAATAGGAACTCTACCGTGAGCTCCCGGTTGTCGGCGTCCGAGAACAACTGGAGAAACAATAATGAAATGCGCGCGCTATTTGTGCCTGGCGGCCGTCTTGATCTCTGCAAGCCCGGTCTTTGCCCAAAATCCGCCGGCCGCTGATCGGCCGAACAACAACGCCGTCAACAGCTCCGACCAAAACAACTCGAACCGGCCCGTCGCCGGCGCGAACAGCTTCACTGAAGGGCAGGCGAAGACTCGGATTGAAGCCGCGGGCTTTACCAACGTCACTGCGCTCACGAAGGACGATAACGGCGTCTGGCGCGGGAAGGCGAGCAAAGGCGGTTTAGCTACCGATGTTAGCGTCGATTTCCAAGGCAACGTCAACCCCGCCAAGTGACAGGATCAAATACATGACCGCTACGATCTCGCGCCTCTACGATAACTACTCCGATGCACAAAAGGCCGTCGCCAATCTAGAGGCGGCCGGCGTGCCGCATTCAGATCTTAGCATCGTCGCCAACAACTCCGATGACTGGTACAAGTCGGACGGCAAGGTCGATCGCGACCGCGACGGGACAGACGATCGTGCAGAAGGAGCCGCGACGGGTGCCGGCGTTGGCGCCGGCCTAGGTGGCGCTGCCGGGCTAATGGCCGGCCTCGGCTTGTTGGCCATTCCAGGCCTTGGACCGGTAGTCGCAGCAGGTTGGCTCGCAGCCACTGCGCTCGGTGCTACCGCAGGTGCCGCTACCGGCGGCGCTGTCGGTGCGCTCACCCAAGCCGGTGTGTCTGAAGATGAGGCACCATTATACGCTGAGGGCGTGCGCCGGGGCGGCACTCTTGTTTCGGCGAGGGTACCGGACGCTGACCGCGCGCGCTATGAAGCGATCCTGAACCAGTCTTCCGTCAATCTTACTGAGCGGAAAGCGGCGTGGCAAAAGACCGGCTGGAATAATTATGACGCTGCCGCCCAACCCTACGGGGCAGACGAGGTCCGCCGCGAGC
The DNA here is from genome assembly GCF_040509215.1 of Devosia sp. Taxonomy (GTDB): domain Bacteria; phylum Pseudomonadota; class Alphaproteobacteria; order Rhizobiales; family Devosiaceae; genus Devosia. The sequence goes on along the minus strand of NZ_JBEVLL010000027.1, from coordinate 56 downwards.
GCCAACTACACGGCGGCGGAGTGCGATAATCCACAAACATCAGCGGCCCGCCAAAG
>NZ_JBEVLL010000026.1:0-3676 GCF_040509215.1 Devosia sp. | reverse complement strand
TTGCATCCGGAACCAGCGCCAGCAGGGCCGGCCAGTCAATGTCCCCGGTCCCCAGAGGCGCCAGATAGCGACGCATCGTATCCCCATCGAAGGTGACATAGGCATCATCGATATGAACCTGCGCCACATGCGGCGCGATACGGCGAGTGCACTCGACCGCATCTTCCAGCCGGCAAACGACATTCACCGGATCATGAGCAATGCCCAGCAGGTCAGGGCCGACGGCTTCGATGATCCGCAGGATTTCAAAGCTCGAAATCTCTTCATGCGTTTTGATCAGCAGGCGCGTGCCGCTTTCCTTGGTCGCAGGCGCAAGCGCCTTCACGCCATCGATCACGCCCTGCAATTGCGCGTCCCACGACACTGCGGGATCGTCCCGATCCTCGATCATCCCGACAACAAAGAACACCGTCTTCGCGCCCAGCGCCGGCATGGCGCGGAGAACCCGCTCCATCCCTTTGACCATGTCGCCGCTACCGGCATCGATCAGCGCCTGGCAGCGCTCGGGACGGGCAGGATTGAACGCACCCGCACCGGCATTGATGATGAGGCCGCGCTCCGTTGCCGCCTGCCCAATCTCAGCCAACTTGGCGGTATCGAGATCGGGTACTGCCGAAAAGATGTTCCCGAAGAGCACTCCGCCAAGGCCAAGCTTTTTTGCCTCGTCGAGAATCTGGATCGGGGTGAGTGCCTCATGCCCGGGCAGGCTGTTGTTGAATACGCCGATCAAAGTGGTCTCCATGGTTCGCTATGCGTATTGAGTATCGCGTTGATCCATTTTGTATACAAAAATCTTACGACAAGCATGCAAAATGAGAAGTCCAGCCATGCATTTGATGCGTGCTTGGTTGTCTGAAAGTCCCGACGGAACAGTTAGGTCGAAATGGCAGGAACGCTGATTTTGTTGGGCATCTGCCCGCAATGCGCAGTTTCCATGGGGCCTGGAGCCGTCTCTGGAGTTTCCTCACTTCGGGGCTTTCCATTTCTGTAGCAACACAAGTGATGACAATTTTGTATCGGATTTATTGACACATCGAATGCAAGGCCCCACGCTCCACCCATCAGATCGTTGCCGGGGGATGGTTATGGCAAGCGTGCAGATGCGCAGTGTAGTCAAGAATTTCGCGGGCTCGCCGGTCTTGAAAGGTGTCGATTTCGATATCGTCGACGGCGAGTTCCTGAGCCTCGTCGGTCCATCGGGTTGCGGCAAGTCCACCCTTCTGCGCATGGTCGCCGGGCTCGAGGAAATCACCGCCGGCGAAATCCATATCGGCGGCCAGGTGGTCAACAACCTTGCCTCCAAAGATCGGGACATCGCCATGGTGTTCCAGAACTACGCCCTCTACCCACACATGACGGTGCGCGAAAATCTCAGCTTCGCCCTCGAAATGCGCGGCGAGTTCAAGGCTCAAATCGTCCAGCAGGTCGACTATGCCGCCGGCATTCTCGGCCTCGGCGAACTGCTCGATCGCTATCCGCGCCAACTGTCCGGTGGTCAGCAGCAGCGCGTTGCCATGGGCCGCGCCATCGTGCGCAAGCCGCAGGTGTTCCTCTTCGATGAGCCGCTCTCCAATCTCGACGCCAAGCTGCGCGTGCAGATGCGCACCGAGATCAAGGATCTGCACGAGCGCCTCAAGACCACGACCATCTACGTGACGCACGACCAGATCGAAGCCATGACCATGGCCGACCGCATCGTCGTCATGCGCGCGGGCATTGTCGAGCAGATCGGCACCCCGTTGGAGCTTTACGACAAGCCGGCCAACGCCTTCGTCGGCACCTTCATCGGCTCACCCTCGATGAACCTGCTGCGCGGCAAGCTGATCGGTCGCGACAAGGGGCTGGCCTTCGAACATGCGTCCGGCCAGATCGTTGCGCTCGGCCTCACTGGCAATGCCACGCCCGGCACCGAGATCGACCTCGGCATCCGGCCCGAACACCTGACTTTGGGGCAGGGCGGCTTCGAGGCCAAGGTCGTGGTCGTTGAGCCGACCGGCGCCGAAACCCAGATCGTCGCCGATATCGGCGGCCAGCGCGTCACCGCCATCGCCAAGGACCGGGTGACCATTCAGCGCGGCGACATCATTCATCTCGTGCCAGAACCGGCGCGAGCCCACTGCTTCGATGCCGGGACGGGCAAGCGCCTCTCCTGACCCCCGCCCGGCATCGCTGAGGGGCGGCAATCCCGCCCACACCTACCCAGATCTTTCGCCGCTACGACGGACGCGTTTGCTCGCGCCCGAACGACCCATCGCAACCCGAATTCGAGGACCTCATGACCAAGTTCAAATCTATGCTGTCTCGACGCTCCGTGCTCGTCGGCATGGCAGCCAGCGCCTCGGCCCTGGCAATGCCTGCCCTCCTGACCTCGCGCGCTCTCGCAGCGCCGGGCAGCAACCCGGGCAAGTACAAGCTCGATCTCGGCGGCTACAACGGCCCCGAACTCACCAACACCCCGATCACCCTCAAGATCATGCGGCAGGAATATCCGCCTGAAGTGAACGAGGTGATGAACGCCATCTACGCCAAGTTCTCGGAAGCCTATCCCAACATCACTATCCAGGAAGAGCGCGTTCCCTATGGCGACCTGCCGACCAAGGTGCAGGTCTATGTAGCCTCCGGCGCCGCGCCCGACATCATGATGGGCCGCAACGACTTCGCCTCGGCCTATGCCGCCGGCGAACTCACCCTGCCGCTGCAACAGTTCCTCTCCCCCGAATTCATCGACGACGTCTACGCCCCACTGCGTGAATCCGCGACCATCGACGGCAACCTGGTTTGTCTCCCGTGGGAAACCAACCCGGTCTACATGGCCTTCAATCGCGATATCTTCGACAAGATCGGCGTCACCCCGCCGCCGGAAGTCGCCGAATATGATGGCGGCTGGACCGTGGAAGAATACCTCCAGTGCTTCGATGACGTGACCACGGCCCTTCGCGCCTCGGGCGACGAACAGACCTTCGCGCTTGCCGCCTCCGGTTATGGCAATGGCGGGCCGGGCTCCAACTATACCCAGCTCGAAAGCATCTGGGTGCGCATGATGGGCGACCCGAACGCCGAAAAGGGTTCATCGCTGAACAATACCTTCCTCGGCGTGTCCGAAGATGGCTTCACCGCCACCGGCTACGTCAACACCGCGGAAGCGGCAGCGGGCCTTGCCAACTACAAGACCGTCTTCACCAATGGATACACACCGACCGGCGTTGTGCCTGACCAGTTCCGTGGTGGCGCTGCCGCCATAACCTTCAGCGGCACCGGCACGGTGACCCGCTTCCTCAAGACCGGCCAACCGTTCAATTTCGGCATGTCGCCGGCACCGAAGGGCACTATCCCCTACACGACCACCGTGGCGGACTCGCCGATCATCTTCTCGGGCACGCCTTACCCAGCCGAAACCGCCGCGCTCCTCGCCTTCATCTGCAATGACGAGAACCGCTTCGCCTTCCACGACGCCTGGGGCTCCATGCCGGTGCGCAAGACGCTGGTCGATGCGCTGCCCGAATATGCTTCGGATCAACGCCTGCTGCTTGGTGCCAATGTTGCCGACCACGCCTTCGGCCCGCCGAAGTCCGTTGGCTGGTTCGACTATTTCAGCGCCATCAATCCGGCCGTGAGGGATATCGCGCTTGGTGCCGATCCGCAGCCGCGTCTCGATCAGGTGGCCACCCAGATCGAT
>NZ_JBEVLL010000025.1:0-11340 GCF_040509215.1 Devosia sp. | reverse complement strand
TCGGTGGAAGGCGGGCGGCGGATCGAGAAGGCAGCGGCCGGGACTTTTGCCACACTGGGCCTCGAGCTCGGTGGCAAGGACCCGGCCTATGTCCGCGCCGATGCCAATCTCGATTTTGCCGCCGAAAACCTCGTCGACGGGAGCTTCTTCAACTCGGGGCAATCGTGCTGCGGCGTCGAGCGCATCTATGTGCATGCCGACGTCTATGACGGATTTGTCGACCGCTTCATCGGCCATGCGCGTGGCTGGACTTTGGGCGATCCGCTTGATCCGGCGACCATTGTCGGGCCGATGGCGCGTGGCAGTTTTGCCGATCATGTCCGCCAACAGACCGAAGAGGCTGTCCGATCGGGCGCGTCGCGGCATCTCAACTGGAGCGACGGGCGCGATGTGGCTGGCTCGCCCTATCTCTCCCCGGAGGTTCTTACCGGCGTCAATCACCAGATGAGCGTGATGCGCGAGGAGAGCTTTGGGCCGGTTGTGGGCATCATGAAGGTGGCCGATGATGCGGAAGCTATTTCGCTGATGAATGACAGTCCTTATGGGCTGACGGCCTCGATCTGGACCGAAGACCTTGCTGCGGCCGGCCGGATCGGCGCCGAAGTCGAGACCGGAACGGTTTTCGCCAATCGATGCGACTATCTTGATCCCGCGCTCGTTTGGACTGGTGTGAAAGACACTGGCAAGGGGGGCGGGCTGAGCGAGATCGGCTACCACAATTTGACCCAGCCCAAGAGTTTTCATCTGCGGCGGGTTTGAGTGCCCCGCAGTCGTCGTTCGAGGCACTACTGAAAATTTCTCTCCGTTCTATCGTCACCACCGGGCTTGTCCCGGTGGTCCATGCGGAGGTGAGATGGATTGCCGGGACAAGCCCGGCAATGACGACGGAGAGTTAGTTAGGGACACGAGGCCAGAATGACCAAAGCCAACTGGAATTATCCGACCGCCGTCCGCTTCGGCGCGGGGCGTATTGCCGAATTGCCTGATGCGTTGAACGTGGCGGGGATCAAGAAGCCGCTGCTGGTCACCGATGCGGGGCTTGCTGCGCTGCCGGTGACGCAGAAGGTGCTGGCGGATTTGAAGGCCGGGGGCATTGAGGTCGGGCTTTTCTCCGACGTGAAACCCAACCCGATTTCGGCCAATGTCGAAGCCGGCATCAAGGTGCTGCGCGAGGGCGGCTATGACGGGGTCATCGCATTTGGCGGCGGCTCGGGCCTCGATACGGCCAAGGTGATTGCCTTCATGGCCGGCCAGACGCGGCCGATGTGGGATTTTGAGGATATCGGCGACTGGTGGACGCGGGCCGATCCCAAGGGGATTTTTCCGATTGTCGCCGTGCCGACAACGGCTGGGACCGGCTCTGAGGTGGGGCGCGCCGGCGTTATTACCGATGAGACGACGCATACCAAGAAGGTGATCTTCCATCCGCTGATGATGCCCAAGGTCGTCATCGCCGATCCTGAACTGACGGTGGGCATGCCAAAGTTCATCACCGTGGGTACGGGGATGGATGCGCTGGCGCATTGCCTCGAAGCCTATTGTGCGCCGGGCTATCATCCGCTGGCCGATGGCATTGCGGTGGAAGGCATTCGGCTGGTCTTTGAGAACCTGCCTAAGGTGGCGGCTAATCCCAATGATATCGAGGCGCGCGGCCATATGATGAGCGCGGCGGCCATGGGGGCGACGGCGTTCCAGAAGGGGCTGGGGGCTATTCATGCGCTGAGCCATCCGGTGGGGGCGCTTTATGACACCCATCACGGCATGACCAATGCGGTGTTCATGCCCTATGTGCTGGTGGCGAATAAGTCGGCCATCGAAGGCAAGATCGCGCGGCTGGCGGCGTATTTGGGGCTGGCGCCGAGCTTCGACGCGTTTCTCCATGCCGTGATTGGGCTGCGGCTACGCTTGGAAGTGCCGCATACGCTGCGAGACTTTAAGGTCGATGGTGAGCAGCGGGACAAGATTGGCGATATGGCGATTGTCGACCCGACGGCGGGTGGAAACCCGGTGGAGCTGACGAAAGAACGGGCGCTGATGATCTTTGATCGGGCGCTGGAGGGGGTGGTTTAGGGCCCTTACGGCCCGACCACTCTCTCGGCGTCATTCCCGCGAAAGCGGGAATCTACCCTTTTGGAAACAGAGATTCCCGCTTTCGCGGGAATGACACCGTGGGAACAGCGAGTGCGCTGGCTACCGGTCAGCCAGCCACTTGCTTCGCCGTCGCCTTGGCGCCTTCATCGAAGAGGCTTTCGAGGTGACCCACCACAGTGTCGCGGAACACTGCGTTGCCGGCCAGATCCGTGCGGAACACTTCGGTCAGGCTCGACAGGCCCTCATAGAGTGCCACCGGGTCATCGCCAGCATCGGCCGATATCGCCATCATCTTGAGCGCATGCGGGTCCCTGACGTCGATCTCATTGCCCGCTTCATCGACGCCCGTCACGTAGCGCATCCAGGCGGCGACGCCGAGGGCGAGGCGGGTGATCGGCTGACCGGCCTTGAGGCGATCGCGGATGGTGCCGAGAAGGCGCTGGGGCAGTTTTTGGCTGCCGTCCATGGCGATCTGCCAGGTGCGGTGTTTCAGGGCAGGATTGCGAAAACGTTCGAGGAGCTGGTCGCGATACAAGCCGAGATCGGTGCCCGGCATATCCAGCGTCGGCATGGCTTCTTCGGTCATTAGGCCGTGGATGAGCTTTACATATGCCGCGTCGCCCATGACCTCGGCAATGTATTGGTAGCCGCCGAGATAGCCCAGATACGCCATTGTGGAGTGCGAGCCATTGAGCATGCGCAGCTTCATCAGCTCGAACGGTTCGACGTTCTGGACCAGTTGCGCGCCGACCTTTTCAAAGGAGGGGCGGCCGGATGGGAAATGGTCTTCGATCACCCACTGGGTAAAGGGCTCGGTCATGATCGGCCAGGCGTCTTCGGCGCCGATGAGGTCGGTCACTTCAGCTCGGTCGGCATCGGTGGTGGAGGGCACGATGCGGTCGACCATGGTCGAGGGGAACGCAACCGTTTTGACCCATTCGCCGAGACCGGCGTCACGCAGCGCGGCAAAGCGGGTGACGATGCGCTTGGCGGTTTCGCCATTGGAGGGGAGATTGTCGCAGCTCATCACCGTGAAGGGCGCGATGCCGGCGGCTTTGCGGCGGGCGAGGGCTTCGACGAGCATGCCTGGGGCCGATTTCGGCGCGGCGGGATTGGCGAGATCGTGGACAATGTCGGGATGACGCTGGTCGAGTTCGCCAGTCGCCGGGTCGTGGCAATAGCCCTTTTCCGTGACGGTGAGCGACACGATGCGGATAGCGGGTGATGCCATCAGGTCGAGGAGAGCATCGCGCTCGGTATTGGCGTCCATCACCGAAAGAATGGAGCCGATGAGGCGCGGATGCGTGCCGGCCGCGTCGCGCACGGCGATGGTGTAGAGCCCGTCTTGGGGTTCGAGCGCTTCCTTGGTGTCGGGGCGGCGGAGGCTGGCGCCGACAATGCCCCAGCTTGGGTCCTGGGCGAGGAGATCGTCGACATAGACGGCCATGTGGGCGCGGTGGAAGGCGCCGATGCCCAGATGCACGATGCCGGGCGTTACCTTGGCCCGATCATAGTTCGGCACGCCGATGCCCGGCCTGAGGGAGCCAAGGGTGGTAGGGCTGAGGCGCGGGCTGGTCATGACGGCTCCGTGGAATACAAATCGGGCGCAGCATAGTGGCTTCCAATCTTGTATGGAAGACTGCTTAGCGCTAGGTACGTTTGTTTATGGGCTGAAGGCTTGTCCGCGCAAGCGGCGCCCGGCATAAGCCTTTGGAGGAATTGGGGAGGATGGCCATGGCCGGCAAGCGGATCGTCAGCATTGGCGAGTGCATGATCGAAATGAGCGGCGGCGAAGATCGTACCTATCGCTTGGGCTACGCTGGCGACACGCTCAACACTGCCTGGTATCTGCGCGCGCTGCTCGGAAAAGACTGGGGCGTCGACTATGTGACGGCGCTGGGCAAGGACCGCTACTCGGACGATATCCGCGCCTTCCTCAAGACCAATGACATTGGCACCGACCACATCGGCACGATTCCCGAGCGGCGGCCGGGGCTCTATATGATCCACCAGGACAAGGGCGACCGGCACTTTACTTATTGGCGCGACCAGTCGGCGGCAAAGCTTCTGGCTGATGACAAGTCGGCGCTGCAAAAGGCGGTCGAGGGCGCAAGCCTTGTCTATTTCTCCGGCATTACCCTTGCCATTCTGGCGCCCAAGGCACGCGGACGCTTGCTTGGGGCCATCGTCAAAGCGCGGGATAATGGCGCCAGGATTGCCTTCGATACCAATCTGCGACCGGCTTTGTGGTCGAGCCCGCGGGTGATGGCTTCGGTGCTGACGGCGGCGGCGAGCCTTTGCGATATCGTGCTGCCGACGCACACCGACGAAGCGCCGCTCTTTGGCGACAAGAACGTGGATGAGACGGCCGACCGTTATCTCGAACTGGGCGTCGAGGAAGTGGTGGTCAAGGACGGGGCCAAGGAGGCACTGATCGCAACGGCCTCCGAGCGGGTGCGGATTTCGCCGAAACCGGCCGAGAAGGTGGTGGATGCCACCGGCGCCGGGGACAGTTTCAATGGCGGCTATCTCTCGGCGCGGTTGAATGGGAAATCCATCCGCGAGGCGGCGGAGAACGCGCATCGTGTGGCGGGGATTGTCATTGGCCACAAGGGTGCGCTGGTGGAGCCGAAGTTTTTGAAGTAGGGCCGCAGTTCGTCACCCTCGGGCTTGCCCCGAGGGCTCTGTACTGAAGTGTAGTGTCCTCGGGTCAAGCCCGAGGATGACGTTCAGTGGCTGGGATGGGCAGAGGAGACTACTCCCCATCCATCTTCAAGAATTCGTCCGCGCTCAGCACGATCTTGTCGTCGATCTTGCCGATCGCCTTCCTGTCCTTGCCCTCATATTCAAAGCCATTGAGCAGGGTGCGGATGACATTGATCCGCAGCCGGCGCTTGTCATTGGCGCGGATGATCGTCCAGGGAGCGTGCTTGCTGTCAGTGTGCTCCAGCATGCGGTCGCGAGCCTTGGAATAGTCGTCCCATTTGCTCAGCGCTTCGAGGTCGATGGGCGAGAGCTTCCAGGTTTTGAGGGGATCGTGCCGCCGATCGTGAAAGCGCTTCAATTGCATTTCGCGGCCGATGGAGAGCCAGAATTTGAAGAGCCGAATACCATCTCGGGTGACGCGCTTCTCAAATTCCGGCGCCTCCTGAAGGAACAGTTCGGTCTGTTCGGGGGTGCAAAAGCCCATGACCGGTTCGACCCCGGCGCGATTGTACCAGGAGCGGTCGAACAGCACCATTTCGCCTGCCGCCGGCAGCCAGTCGCTATAGCGCTGAAAATACCACTGCGTGCGCTCGCGGTCGTTCGGCTTGGGCAGCGCCGCGACGAGATTATAGCGCGGGTTGAGGTTTTCCATGATGGTCTTGATGGTGCCGCCCTTGCCGGCAGCGTCGCGGCCTTCGAAGACGAGAACGATGCGCTCGCCGGCCTTGGCCATATGGGCCTGCAGCTTTACGAGCTGCTTTTGCAGCGCATAGATCTGCGTGTCATACTCTTCACGGTCGAGTTTCTTGTCATAGGGAAAGCCACCGGATTTGAGCGCTGCCTTATCGATGGCGGCGGGCAGTTCGGGGTTCTCGATATCAAAGCCAGTAAGGGGATCGCTCACGCTGTCGCTCCATTGTCACAGGTACCGTGCTAGAAGTTTCGATCCCGCGCAAGTGGCGGGAGTAAGCGCTTGATTCGGCAGTCAAAAATGGACGATTCCCAGTCGCCCCAGACATTGCTGCGCGGCCAGGCTATTCTGGCGCGCATCACCAATTATGCCGGGCTCCTGCTGGGGCTCGCCGGCCTCTTTGTCGCGCTGGTGCTTTTCGGCAATTTGCGGCCCGATTTTGCTGCGCTCGGCTATGTCGTAGCGCTGGCCTTTGTTGCTTTCCTCCCCATGCCTATCCGAACTGTTACGCGTATCGTCGAGGCGCCGGCTATTGCCTTGCTGCCCGAAGGGCAGGACCAGGACGTCATGGCCGCCTTTGCCGAGGCGCTGGGCGAATCCTGCCTCGTGCTCGACCGGCGCGGCACGGTCGCCTATCGCAATCAGGCAGCGGCGAGCCAATATCCCAACGTGCAGAACGGCAAGGTTCTGACCCTCGTTATGCGCAATCCCGAACTGGTCGCGGCGGTGGATGCTGCCCTGCGCTCCGGTACGCCGCATAGTTTTGAGCTGCACGAAACACTGCCGAGCGAGACCTGGGACCGCGTGACCGTCGCGCCCATTCGTAGCCCCGGCAGCGACTGGCTCGAGGAAGACGACCGGCACCTGCTCGTGACCTTCCAGAGCCTGACGGAATTGAAGCGCGTCGATGCCATGCGCACCGATTTCATCGCCAATGCCAGCCACGAATTGCGCACGCCGCTGGCTTCGCTGCTTGGCTTTATCGATACCCTGCTCGGGCCGGCGGCGCGCGATGCCGTGGCGCGTGAAAAATTCCTCGGCATCATGCGCGGTCAGGCCGACCGGATGAGCCGGCTGATCGACGATCTACTGAGCCTGTCGCGCATCGAAATGTACCAGCATGTGCGCCCGACGGGATCGGTGGATCTCGCGGGGCTTTTGCGCGAAGTGCGCGAGGGGCTGCAGACCCAGGCCAAGGCGGCCGAGCTCGACGTGGTGCTCGATCTGCCCGAGGGGCCAGTGATGGTCGTGGGCGACCGCAACCAGCTCTATGAAGTGTTCGAAAATCTCGTCGACAACGCCATCAAATATGGCGCCGATGGCAAGACGGTGGATGTGTCGCTGACCCCCGTCGATCGCGGCGGTTTTAAGCATCTCGTCAGCGTGGTCGATCATGGTCCGGGCGTCGAGCCCGAGCACGTGCCGCGCATGACCGAGCGGTTCTATCGCATTGAAGTCGAGACGAGCCGCAAGAAGAAGGGCACTGGCCTTGGCCTCGCCATCGTCAAGCACATCGTGCAGCGCCATCGCGGGCAGATTTCCATCAAGAGCAAGCCCGGCGAGGGCCTGCGCGTCGATGTTATGCTGCCATAGGGTGGCTCAGGCCGGGTCGAAATCGCCCGGCGGATGCACTTCTACCAAACCTGTCGCAAAGCGCTTGGCGTTCTTCACATAGCGATCGGCTGAAGCCGTGAGGCCGGCAATGGCTTCCTCATCGAGCAGGCGAATGACCTTGCCCGGGGCGCCGACGACGAGGGAATTGTCGGGGATTTCCTTGCCTTCTGTGATGAGCGCATTGGCGCCGATCAGGCAGTTCTTTCCTATTTTCGCGCCATTGAGCACGGTGGCGCCCATGCCGATCAGCGTATTGTCGCCAATGATGCAGCCATGGATGATGGCGCTGTGGCCGATGGTGCAGTTTTCCCCGATCGAAAGGGGAAAACCCTTGTCGGTGTGGAGTACGCTGTTTTCCTGCACGTTGGAGCGCGCGCCAATAGTGATGGGTTCGATGTCGCCCCGCGCAACGACGCCGAACCAGATGCCGACCTCGGGGCCGATATGGCAGGCGCCGATCAGCACGGCGGTCGGAGCAATCCAGCCCACATCGGGAGAGATTTCCGGGGTGATCCCGTCGAGGGCGTAGATGGGCATGGGGTCCTCCGTGGTTTTGAGAGCAGTCTACTCGGCTGGCGGCGAGGCCGGTACCCCCACCCTTGATCCCTCCCCACAAGGGGGAGGGAGACGATGGAACCGTAGAGCCTCAGCCTGCGCTTCCCTCCCCCTTGTGGGGAGGGAATGAGGGTGGGGGTTATGTGAGGTCAGATTTTCACCCGATAGGCCGCGCGCATCTCGGCGATCTCGCTCAGCGTCTCATGGAACAGCCCCCAATCGTCGCGCTCAGCGATCGGCGCCCAGATGGCTTCCATCTCTTCGATCAGCATGGTGCGCGGCTTTTCGCGGGCGAAATAGGGATGGGCGAGGTTGACGTCCGAGGCCGGTCCGAAGGTTTCCAGCAGGTCTGCCAGCGGCCGGAACGCGTCCGTCGCGTAAAATTCGGCGGAAGGACTGCGCGCCGCGCGTTCGGCGCTGAGGCTGCCGCCACGCCAATCGAAGAAGAATTGCTCATAGGGCGCCTTGCTGGCGGAAAGAAAGCCGAAGAGCGCGGTGACAAAAGCGTTGTTGCTGTCCTCGTCGCGGGGCGACAGGCCGAGGCGGCGGAGCATGGCGAGGGGTAGTTGTGTCCGGAAGATGGGCCAGACCGTGTTCAGCGCCGGCTCCAGCGCCTCGATATTGGAGAGCGGCAGCAGGCATTCGGCGAGGCGCGTGAGGTTCCAGGCGAGCGTGTCGGGCTGGCGACCAAAACTATAAAGGCCCGTCTGGTCGAAATAGGCGGCCGTGAAGTCGGGATCGTAGACCGGTAGGAAGCGCCAGGGGCCGTAGTCAAAGCTTTCGCCGGTGATGTTGATATTGTCGGTGTTGAGCACGCCATGCACAAAGCCTGCGGCGATCCACTGCGCGCCGAGAACAGCGACCTTTTCGACCACCGCTTCGAGCAGGGCGGCAGTCGGGTCGGCGGCGTCGGCAAGGTGCGGATAGTAGTTGGCGATAGAATAATCGACGAGGCGGCGGAGGTTGTCCGTGTCCTCGAGATAGGCTAGCCGCTGGAACGTGCCGATGCGGATATGGCTATGGCTGAGGCGGGTCAGAACGGCCGAGCGGGTCGGCGAGGGTTCGTCGCCGCGATAGAGTTGCTCGCCGGTTTCGACCAGGGAAAAACTCTTCGAGGTATAGACGCCCAAGGCTTCGAGCATTTCGGTGGCCAGCACTTCGCGCACGCCGCCCTTGAGCGTCAGCCGGCCGTCGCCGCCGCGCGACCACGGGGTCTTGCCCGAACCCTTGGTGGCGAGGTCAAGGAGCCGCCCATCCGCGGGGTCAACGCACTGGGCAAACAGAAAGCCGCGCCCGTCGCCGAGATCGGCGTTGTAGGAGCGGAACTGGTGGCCATGATAGCGCAGCGCCAGAGGCTGCGGTAGCGAGCTGGGCAGGGGCTCGAAACGGCCAAAATGCTTCAGCCAATCTTCGTTTGTCAGATCGCCAAGGCCAATCCGTTCGGCCCAGCGCTGGTCGCGCTGGCGCAGGATCGTCTGCGGAAAATCGGCCGGGGCCACGGGGTCGAAAAAATCCGCGCCAAGCTCTTCGTGGCGGCGGGCGGGAATAAACTGGGTCATGGGCTCTAAACGTTTCCGCGCCCGCTTTTCGCAAGGCTTGCTTGCGGCGCCAAGTCTGGCGCCCGGGGTCAAATCGGCCTATATCATTTGAGATGATACAGCTTGCACCATTTCAGGCCGCCATCTTCGATATGGACGGCACCTTGCTCGACACTGAAGCCGTCTTCAAGACCATCGTCTTCGAAGTCTGTACTGATCTCGGTTTCGAAATGACCGACGATGTGCATCGTTCCATGGTCGGGGGCAGCCACGAGCGCACCAATCAGCTTCTGCTCGAAGCCTATGGCGTCAGTTTTCCCTATGCCCTGTTCGACGAAAAGTGCCGCGTCAGCATGCGCGCCCGCTCGCATGGCGGCGTCCCGGTTAAGCCTGGCGTGCACGATTTCATCGCCGCGCTCCACGCCAACAATATCCCGACCGCGGTAGCGACCTCCTCGCGCAATCCGCATGCCCAGCACCACCTGAGTGCGGCGGGCCTGCTCGATCTTTTCGAGACGGTGGTCACGCGCGATGACGTGACCCATCCCAAGCCGCACCCCGAGCCCTATCTGACGGCGGCGAGCCGGCTCAAGATCGACCCGGCCAATTGCCTCGCGCTTGAGGACAGCCTTGCCGGGGTTCATGCTGCGCATGCCGCCGGCATGCAGACGATCATGGTCCCCGACCTCGTTCATCCCAATGACGAGGTCTTGGCGCTTGGCATTTCCGTGATGGAAAGCCTCGTCCACGTCCATAAGGCGGCCTTCCCGCACTGACGGAAAAGACCTTGGCGGGCGATATTTGCGCCCGCCTTGACGTAAACGGCAGGCAAGGATTCTGTGTTGCCGCCGCATCGGTCTGTTAAGAATCAGACGCGCTAAAAAGCGCATAAAATTCTAACTTCTTCCGAAAACCTTTGATCAGCATATAGCAAGCCCATGAATTTCATGGGTTTTCAAGATCGGCTTTGCGCATTAACCGTGTTTTAAGAAGCTAAGGCGCATGGTTAACCAGCCGTAAATTTTGGCTTCCATCTCTTTACGGGCTTGGCTAGTGTGCCCCCGCAAAGACGGATTGCGAATGCGATCCATCCAGAAGGCCCACCGGAGGTAACGGTAGGGCTCAGGGGCAAGGACTGGGCATTGACTTCAAGCTGGGGGCACAGGTTCTCGCGCGCCGCTTTCAAAGTGGCTGCACTTGCCGCGACGGTTTTCGTCGCTGGCGTGATTGCCTCGCCTCTCGTTGTTCATGCCAACGAAACCGACTTTGTGTTGCCGCTCGAAATTCCGGCTCCCATCGCCCAGGTTCGCAGCCAGCCCGCTCTTGGCGCCACCATGGTGCCGGTCGCGCCTGGCCAACAGCAACTGACCGATGCGCTTCTGTCCAACTACGTCGCGCGCCAGCACAAGCTCCGTTCGGTCGATGTGACCGAAGGCGGGCTGCAGCCGGCTCTCTCGACTGAAATGCTGATGGGCTATATCGCCCGCGGCTCGCTCGATGGCGGCAATACCGCGCTGTCGGCCATCGACAGCTTCATGAAGCCCGCCGCGCCGACGCATCAGCCGACGGTTACGCCGGACCTGCTCGCTGCCTACGTGGCCAGCGGCTACCAGCCGACCGCCAAGCGCGCCGAAGTTGCCAATGCCGAGCGCGATTGCCTTGCCCAGGCGATCTATCACGAAGCCCGCGGCGAAAGCGCTGCCGGCCAGCTCGCGGTCGCCAATGTCATCGTCAACCGCGCCCGTTCGGACAAGTATCCGTCCTCGCTCTGCGGCGTGATCTATCAGGGCGCCAATCAGGGCCGCTACCGCTGCCAGTTCACCTTTGCCTGCGATGGTCGCGGCGATGCGCCGGGCGAACGCCAGGCCTGGGCTCGTTCCATGGCGCTCGCCAAGGACGTCTATGCCGAATACGCGACCGGCGCAGAAATCGGCGCCATTCCGGACTCGGCGCTGTTCTACCACACCACCAATGTCCGCCCGTCCTGGTCCTACACGTTCAGCCGCGTAGCCGAAGTCGGGGCGCACATCTTCTATTCGCCGAACTGATCTTTTCCCGACCGGGAAATGAAAAGGGCGCCAGTGGCGCCCTTTGTTTTATTCGGCTGCCTGCAGCAATTGCGGCCCGGCGTCCGCGTCGGCCTCG
>NZ_JBEVLL010000024.1:0-9048 GCF_040509215.1 Devosia sp. | reverse complement strand
CCCTGGGGAGAGGTGTCGCTACGCGACTTTGGCAACCACCCACCTCTCCCTCTGGGGGCGAGGTCGGCCCGCAGGGCCGGGTGAGGGGGCCTTCAGCTCAAACCATCATCGACTGCAGCACACCCATGGCCGCCATCGAGCCGGTATTGCTCGCAAAAGTCACTGAGTGCATGCCGGTGACCAGGTCCCCGGCGGCAAAGATGCCGGGGCGCGAGGTCAGTTGCATCTCGCCGACTGCGAGCATGATGCCGGTCGGCGTATCCTTGGTTTCGAGGCCAAGCTGCAGATGGAGGTCCGCCGAGGGCCGATTGCGCGGATGGGCGTAGAGGGCTTCGAGGGCGATATTGGCGCCGTCTTCCATGGTGACGCCGGAAATGCGTCCCCCATCGTGCTGGATGGACGCCAGCTTGCCGTCGATGATTTTGACCCCGCGCTTTTCGAGCTTGCTGCGCTCCTCTTCGATGATTTCGTTTCCATCGAGGATCAGCGTGATGTCATCGGTCCAATTGGCATAGAGCACCGGACCATGGAGGGACATGGGCGAAGAATAGAGCAGCCCCCAGCGTGTGCCGGCCACTTCATAGCCATGGCAGAAGGGGCAGTGAATGACCGTATTGCCCCAGCTTTCGGCAAAGCCGGGAATGGACGGAAACTCATCGACGATGCCATAGCTGAGGATAATCCGGCGGCCCGAAATCGTCTCGCCCTCGGCCGTGGTGACGACAAAATTGTCCAGCTCGCCCGAAATGCCCACGGCCTTGCCGCTGACCAGCTTTACCGTCGGATAGTGCGCGATCTGCGTCCTTGCTGCGGTCAGCAGGTCGCCCGGCGGGGTGCCGTCATGCCCGAGAATATTGTGCGCGTGTGAGGCATAGCGATTCCGGTTGAGGCCGGTATCGAGCACGGTGACCTTGCGACGGGCGCGGCCGAGCTGCATGGCAGCGGTGAGGCCGGCAAAGCTGCCGCCGATGATGATGACATCCTGCATGAAAGATCTCCGTTCGTCGCAATGGCATGTGCAATGTAATAACATAACACAAATGTCAAGCGAGGTTTCGCTCCCTGATTGTTTGACCTAGAGTGCGGGCGGACAGCCCTTGGGAGGGAGAATATGCGTCGTCTCGTAGCTTGCCTTGTTATTGGCCTCATTGGGATTTCGCCGGCTCTGGCCTTTGATGCCGGAACCCAAAGCGTGCTGGATCGGATGAAGATCGGCAAGCTGGTGCCCATCACCGAAATCGCCACGCTGATGCGCAGTTCCGCGCGCTGGTGCTATGCCGAGGAAGAGGGAAGCTGCTCCTGGTCGGACATCTATCTCGATGTGACCGACGAGGGGGCGACTTATGAAATCGGCAATGCCTGGGACGCCGATTACGACGTGATCTTTACCGACCACGGCAAGTTCGAAGAGGGCCGCTATATCTGCGAAACGGGCTACGACTGGGTGCCGACGCTGCGCGCCATCAATCGTGCCGACGGTTCGGACCTTGGCGGACGCACGCTCTGGGACCTGAAAACCCAGATTGGGGAAGGGCGCAGCGAAGGCATCGACTGCTTCGACTACATCCTGAAAGGCTCGGACGCCGAGGCCGAGACCATTACCCTGTTGCAGCGCCAATTTACCGATGGCGTCACCGACACGCTCAACGACGTGACGGTAACGCTGCATTTCAATGCGGACACGGCCGCGGCGCTGACCTGGTATTACTGACCGCCCTGCGCGGCGAGCCAGGTGGGATCGGGATCGATGGGCGTGATGACGTCGAGCAGCACCCCATTGGGGTCGCGGGCGATGAAATGGCGCTGGCCGAACACCTCGTCGCGCAGCTCTTGGGCGATTTTTATGCCTTTGTTGGCAAAGCGCTCGGCCTCTGCCGCTGCATCGGCCACTTCGAAGCTGAGGATCAGGCCACTTGTCGGCTGGCGACCCACGGGCGGGATGGTGTCATGGTCATAGGCAATGATCGCCAGCTCCTGCGACCCACTGGGCGCGCGCAGATGCATGTACCAATCGCTGGCAAAAACCTCAGTAAAGCCAAAAGCGTCCTTATAGAACGAGGCCGTCGCGGCGACATCCTTGACCTGCAAGAGCGGATAGTAAG
The DNA here is from genome assembly GCF_040509215.1 of Devosia sp. Taxonomy (GTDB): domain Bacteria; phylum Pseudomonadota; class Alphaproteobacteria; order Rhizobiales; family Devosiaceae; genus Devosia. The sequence continues at coordinate 6,946 of NZ_JBEVLL010000024.1, read as the reverse complement.
CCGAAAACATGGGATTCTCCTTGCAAAATGGCGCATAAAAATACATACTGACTGTTGGTAACATAACAAACAGGCTGTATGAATGCAAGAGGGGCGCAAGACCCAGGAAGAGCGTCGCGAGGGTACACGGCGCGCACTGATCGCGGCGGCGCGGCGGCAATTTGCCGAAAACGGCTATGCGGCGACCAATACGCCGGCCCTTGCTGCAGCGGCAGGCGTTACCCGCGGGGCACTTTACCACCATTTTGCCGACAAGCAGGCTTTGTTCGAAGCCGTGGTGGAGGAGGAGCATGCGCTTCTGGCGCTGGCGATCAATGCCGCCGCCGAGGCCGAGGATGAGCCCGGCCCGGTTCGCGCACTGATCGAGGGCGGAGATGCCTATCTCGCGGCGATGCAGGATTCCGGCCGCCGGCGCATCCTGCTTATTGACGCGCCGGCTGTGATCGAGCGGGAGAAGCTCGACGCCATCAATGCCCGCTTCGGGCTGAAAACGCTGCTCGAAGGGGTCGGGGCGGCCGTGGAGGCAGGCGCGATCCGCGACCTGCCGGTGATGCCACTGGCGCAACTGCTTGACGCGCTTTTCGATCGCGCCGCTTTGGCGCCGTCCGACGAATTGGGTGACTATCGCAAGGCAATCAAGGCCTTGATTAGGGGCCTAAAGACCTGATTCCAGCTTTTTGACCCGTTCAGCCAGCGTCTGCACGGCCGCAATCAGCGGGGCGATGAAGCTCGAATAGCGCAGAGCCTGCTGGCTGTCGGCGTCGTCATCATCGACCAGCACATGGCCGCCGAAGTTTGGCGCGCCGTGGGTCTTGGCGGTGGCAAGCACCTCCTGCGCCAGCAACCCATAGTGCACCCGCGCGTCCGAAGCACCGTCGCGCCAGCGATAGCGCACCGGGTTCAGCGCCAGAATGAAGTCTAGGCCGAGATCGCTTGGCAAAATGTCGGTCTTGAGCCGCATGTCCGAAGTCTGGATCGTGCCGGTGGCTGACCAGACGGCACTCCAGCGCGCGCCGCTGGCGCCAAGCGTCTGCGCGTTGTCGGCGAGGGGTTTTACTGCGCCGGCAAAGCTGGCGCTGCCATCGCTGGCGACAACGAGCGCGTTGGTCCAGGTGCTGCCGTCCGTGCTGATCTTCAGGCGCCAGGCATTGTCGGCGAGCAGCCCCATTTCGGCGCGGCCGGACCAATTGCTCTGGAAGAGCAGGCTCGCCGTATCCCCTGTCGTCGCCTTGTTGAGCTTGAGCTGATGCCCCGCCCCATCATGGCTGAGCAGCGTTGCGTCCGCCGCGACCGACAGGCGATTGGTGGTATCGGCGTCGGCATTGATGCCCAGTTGCGGCAAGCCGGCGCCGGTTGCGGCGACGGCGATCCAACCGGTGCCGGAAAAGATGCAGAGTGTGCCGCTCGCCTTGTCGAAAACCTGCCAGCCGGGCGCGGGGTCGTAAAATGTCCAGGCGCCGGCCTGGAAGGCGGCGATTTCCTCGCTGTGCCCGGCCCAGATGCCAGTGGCCGAAGCCGGGACGATCCAGGCTTCCCCTTCGAGTGGCGTTGCGGGTGGCGCGGTGACCGTGCTCGCTTCAACGCTCGCCTGCACCAGCGCATCGAGCCGCATCAGGGCTTCATTGTGGGTGATATGTTTCAGCGCCTGCCCGGAAATGATTTGCGGCAGGCTGAGGCGGGGGGTGTCGTCCATCGTGAAAATCCTCGTTGCGATGGCCCCATTGTCCACCCGCCTGAAGGGGCGGGGATTAGCGGGATAACTGGAAAGCCCTTCCCTTTGGCGCGCGAGGCTTTATGAGAAACTTTCGATCCTGAATCCGAGAGCGGAATGAGCGCACCCATCCATATCGTCCTCGCCTTCGACGACAATTTCTGGGCCCCCGCTTTCACCGTGATGCGCTCGGTGTGCCTGTCGACCCATCGGCGTGCGGATCTGGTGTTTCACCTGCTCCACATGCCGATATCAGACGAGCATCGCTATGATCTCGAAGGCGTCACGCGCGAATTCGGGGCGAGCCTGCGGTGGTACCCGGTCGCGGATTCCGAGCTCTTCGATTTCTTCGTCGCCGAACTGCCGGCCACGGCCCAGTGGCCGAAAATCGTCTACGCCCGCATGCTGGTGGCCGATCTCCTGCCCGCCGATATCAAGCGCGTCATCTATCTCGACTGCGACATGATGGTGCGCGCGCCCATCGAGCAGCTCTTCGACATTGACCTTGAGGGGCGGCCGCTTGGCGCCGTACGCGACGCCATCGCGCCCTTCATCGCGGGGCGCCGGGACATGCGGCAGAACCAGGGTATTTTCGATACCGCCGATCCCTATTTCAACTCCGGCATGCTGGTCATCGATCTCCCGCAATGGCGCAGCATCAACATCAAGGCCGAGATCGCCGCCATCGCCGGCAGGGGGCTGATGGATCGGCTCTACTACGACCAGGATATGCTCAACCTTGTGTTCCGCGGCCGCTGGACGCCGCTCTCCTGGCGATGGAATACGATAGACGCCCATCCTGCTCATGAAGCGCTCGATGCGGGGATCCTGCACTATACGCTGAAGGGAAAACCCTGGTTTCTGCTGTCGGGCATCCTGCGCCGCGCGGCCTATGCCAGGTGGTATCGCCACGTCATGACCAACGAGCTTTTCTATCGCTTCGCGCGGCATCGCTGGAAGCGGTGGTGGCTCAAGACGCTACGCTTGGGTCGCTAAGCGATTTTCGCCGGATCAAGCCCCTCGCGGGCGCAGAGCTTTGCCAGCGCGCTCCCCGCCTCCGGCAGCGGCAATCCGGCGCGGCCGCGGTCGGTGAGCTGGCTGCGCCAGAGGTGGATGCCGAGGGTTTCGGGCTTGATCGCCGCGTCGAGGTCCGAGCCGGCCTGCATCAGCGCTGGAATGCCTTCATAGGGCACGGGGTAGAAGGTCGCCGCCGGCAGCACGCGTGCCGTGAGGCCGTGTTGGGCCACGAAATGGGTCAGGGCCATGGGTCCGGTCGCGCCATACTGCATGTGTTCGGGCGTCACCCGGTCGCCGATCAGGCGGCGGATGGCGACTTCGAAGCGGCGGAGCGGGGGCAGGTGGGGCTCGAGCAGCGGGCGCTTCTTCTCTTCGAAGACGGAAATCAGATCCGCCAGCAGCGGCGCATCGGGCGCCATATAGAGCACGGCGCCATTGACCGAGCCGGGCCGTTCCCAGGCCATGAGATAGTCGAACGGCCCCTCCATGGGCCGCACGCAATACATGTCGAGATCGGCATAGACGCCGAGCCCGGCCTTTAGCGCCGCATAGCGAAAATGGTCGGAAAAGACGCCGGGCGTGCCACGGCCCTTGTAAAAGACCAGCTTTTCCTGCGGCAACACGCTGGCCGCATCACGCCATTCGGCGCCCGCGGGCAGGGCGGTGATCGGCTCGTAGGAATAGACCTCCACCCGGTGCCCCTGCCGGATGAAGGAGGTGATGCACAAGATTTCCAGCCAACTCAGCGGGCCGTGCCAGAAACTGACGATTGTGGGCAGGGTCATTGTGCAATCCTTGTTCGGCGCCGCCCTTAGCATGGAGCGTCGGCTTGCCAAAGGCTTCCGGCCCTAACCCAAGGCGTCGAGGACTTTTGCGATCTTCTTTTCGAAGGCCACGAGCCGTTCTGCCTCGACGCTTTCGGCCCCGTGAAGGGACAGCATCCTGAACCTGGCCTGCGGAGCGCACGAGCCGACCACGGCCATTTTCAGCACTTTTCTAACGGGCTGGCGCATGACCAGCTTGTCCACCCACCAGGGCGAGCCGAGCGTTGTGACCACGGTGACGGACTTCAGCCCGGTCAGTTTCGGCAGGATCGGCGTGCCATGCTCATAGGCAAAGCCGGGCGTCCAGACGCGGTCGAGCCAGCCCTTGAGCATGGCGGGCAGCGAGAACCACCAGGTGGGAAAGACCATCACGAGATGGTCCGCGGCGCTCAGCCTTGCCTGTAGCGGCTCGATATCGGGTGGAACGATCTGCGTGCTGTATTGGGCGCGCCTTTCCTCCGCCGTCAGGGCGGGCGCAAAGCCATGGGCATAGAGATCGAGCCGGTCGACCTCATGCCCGGCTTCGATGAGCATTTGCGCGATACGACCGCTCAGATGCGCATTGAGGCTTTCGGCAAGCGGATGGCACTGCACCAGGTGAATGCGCATGGAACCTCCAAAACAACAAAGCCGCCACCTCCATCGGAGGCGGCGGCACTTTGGAGAGCCCCTGCACTCAGGTCAATTGGCGGCGGAGCGGCGGCGATATTCGCTGGCGATGTAGATCGCCACGAAAGCGAAGACAGCGCCGATCCCGACCTGCAGCCAATCGAATTTTTGCAGGAAATCGACGGTAAATCGCGTCGCGTCGAACATTTCTTGCCCTTCCCAGATGCGGTCGAGATAGTCGAACGAAACCGGGAACTGCGAGCGATAGTTGAGAAAAGCCCAGGTGCGCGTGGCAAAGGGATGCAGGCCCCCGCCCATGACCACCCATTCGAGCACCGAAAGGATCGAGGGCAGCAGCAGGGCCAGCGGAATGGCCCAGCGTCCGGCGACCGTGCCCATGGCCCCCACCAGCGCCATATAGGGCAGGTACCAGAGGAGCGCGCAGGCGATGACGACGATGAGAACCAGGGTCATCTGCGCGAAGATAACGAGGATGTTTCCCAGCAGCGCCGCGCTGCCAAGGCCCGCGATCATCGTGGTAACATAGGCAACGCCGAACATCAGGACGATGCTGACCAGGGCAACGGCAAAGACCGAACCGGGCAGAATGGTCAGGGCTGCCGCCAGCTTGCTCAACAGCACCTTCAGGTCCGAAGCCGGCATCGACTTCCAGAACAGCATGGCATTGTTGCGCTTGTCGGCGGCAAAGCCGTCGGCGCAGTAAAAGAACAGCACGAAGCCGAGATAGACCAGCCATCCGGCAGCGAGCGCGGCAAAACCGGCCTCGAAAACCCAGGTCGGCATCACCGTCAGCATCTGGCCGGAAAAGCGCGTGTTGATCCGGTCGACGCTGAAGGCAAAGATGGTGAGGAGGAACACGATCGCGACCATCACCAGCGGCGCGATGAAGAAGGCACCGCGATGTTCGATATATTCGCGATGCACGAGTGCAGCAAAAGCCTTCATCGGGGCGTCTCCGGATTGGCAGTCGGTCGCTGCATCAGCGCGACGAAGAGGTCGGATAGGGTCGGCGTCGAAACCTTGCCGAGCGGTTCGAGGGTTTCGCGGGCAACGCCGTCGAAGATAAAGACGGTCTGACCGAAGCGGGTTTCCTCGTAGACCGGGTTCAAGGCGCGGGCCTGGGCCTGCAGCTCCGGCTCATTGGTCACGAGCTGCGAAAATTTCTCGTTCACCGTCTCCATCTGCATGTGGAGGATCAGGTCGCCATCGCGAATGAACATGATGTCGGAGAGCATAAACTCGATCTCGTCCACCTGGTGGGTGGTGATGATCAGGGTGCGTTCCTCGGTCATGTAGTCTTCGAGAAGGCGCCGGTAGAAGCGCTTGCGATAGGTGATGTCGAGGCCGAGCGTCGGCTCGTCGAGCACCAGAAGCTTGGCATCGATCGCCATGACCACGGCGAGGTGGAGCTGGGCCACCATGCCCTTGGAAAGCGTCTTGATCTTCATCTCGGGTTTGATGTCGGTGCCTTCGAGGAAGCTGCGCGCCTTGTCGGTCGAAAAATTGGGATGGATGTTGGACAGAAGCGCAAAGAGTTCGCGCACCCTGAGGAAACGCGGCAAGCTCGCCACGTCGGAAATGAAGGCGACGTTTTCCATCAGCTTGGCGCGCTGGGCAAAGGGGTCTTCGCCGAGCACGCGAATGGTGCCTTCATAGCTCGTCAGGCCCAGCATGGCATTGAGCGTCGTGGTCTTGCCCGCGCCATTGTGGCCGACAAGGCCATAGATGCGGCCGGCCGGAATGTCGAAATCGAGCCCGTGCAGGATTTCCTTGCGGCCGAATTTTTTCCGGAGGCCCCGTGCGGTGACGACGGGCTCGAGGGTGAGATTGGTGTCAGTCATGGCTTGGGCTCCACCGGCGTTTCGGCAAAGAGGGATTTGGGATCAAGGTCGAGTGCCCTGATCTGGGTGAGAATGCGCGGCCAATCCTCTTTGAGGAACTTGTCGCGTTCGTGGATAAGCAGTTTTTCGCGTGCGCCTTGGGTAACGAACATTCCAAGACCCCTCCGTTTTTCGACCACGCCGATCTCGACCAGGGCCTCAAAGGCCTTGGTGACCGTCAGCGGATTGACCGAAAGCTCTGCTGCAATCTGGCGCACCGAGGGGAGGGAATCCCCTTCCCCCACTGCGCCACGCAGGATCATTTCGATCAACCGCTGCCGGATCTGCACGAAGATCGGCTGGCTAGCGTGAAAATCATCCATGTGTCGTGCCTATGTAGTGTAATACACATGTAGCACACTACATAGGCATGTCAAGCCATGTCTGAAATTGCTGTTTTTGGGCTTTGCGGCTGATCCATTAAGACGATCAGGAGCAAATTTGATAAAACTGCGATGACGGATTGCTATTTGCGGTCTTGCTCTGGCCACGATCGACTGGCATAAGGGCGGCTATACGTTTCTGCCTAAGTCGGCGGCCTCCTTCCGGTTTTCCGGTCCTTGGCTCTCTGATCCACTTTGCGAACGTCTGTAGGCCCTCTTGCATGTTGCGGAGGGAAAACGCTCGCTTCGCTTCGGCTCCGAGCTTTAAGGATACTAAAATGGCCACCATCAATGGTACCGTAAAATTCTTCAACGCCACCAAGGGCTTTGGTTTCATCACCCCCGACAATGGCGGCAAGGACCACTTCGTCCACATTTCTGCCGTTCAGCGCTCGGGCGTTGATGGCCTCTACGAAAACGACAAGGTCACCTACGAAGTCGAGACCGGCCGTGACGGCCGCGAGTCCGCGATCAACCTGACCCTCGTTCAGCAGTAAGCTC
>NZ_JBEVLL010000023.1:0-3926 GCF_040509215.1 Devosia sp. | reverse complement strand
GGGCTGAGGAGCGCCATGCTGAGGCCCATTTTGATTGTCATTGCGATGGCTATGCAGTTGCTCCTCCGTCTTTTCTTTTTCGTGATTGTGCTCGCAACACCCGCTTTTGCGCAGGTGCCAGGGATAACAAGCGCCCCCGCAAGTACCGAGACCAGCGCGACCGAATCGACGCAAGCCGTCGACGATCTCGTGCGCATTCTTGAGGACGACACCGCCCGGGCGGCGCTGATCGAGCGTTTGAAGCAGGCGACGCCGGCCGCGGCGGAAGAGACGGCAACGGAGGAGATCCTGCCCGATCTCAGCATCGCGCGGCAGCTCGCAGAATATACGCGGAGCGTGGCGCAGGGCGCTTCGGCGACGGTGCGCGCGGTTGGCGGGATTTTTGTCAATTTCCGCCAGGCTGTCGATGGGACGATGAATGCCGACTATCAGGTACTGGGAACGCTGGCGGTTAATCTGGGGATCGTGCTCGCGGGGCTTTTTGGCAGTTTCTGGCTGCTGCGGCTCGCGACGCAACCCTTGATGGCGCGCATTTCGCGCGGCGCGGCCAATCGCAATATCTGGCAAAAGCTCGGGATCATTGCCGCGGGGACACTGGTCGATACGCTGAGCGTTCTCGTTGCCTGGGCCTTCGGCTATGTGCTGGCGCTCAATTTCGGCACGACGCCGCGCGGCGAGATGGGCATTAATCAGAGTCTTTTGCTCAACGCCTTCCTCGTTGTCGAAGTGTGCAAGCTTGCGGTTCGCATCCTGCTGGCGCCGCGGCATACGAGCCTGCGTTTCCTGCCTGTGACCGACGACAATGCGGCCTATTGGTCGTTCTGGCTGGCGCGGGTCGTGTCGCTGCTCGGCTATACCTTCATGTTCGTGTCGCCGATGCTGGCCTCGGCGATTTCGCCGGCGGCAGCGACGGCCATTCAGGTTCTGATGATGATCACGGTGGTGACCGTGGGCGTAATCATCGTGCTGCAGAACCGGGACGATGTCCGGGTGTGGCTCTCCGAACTGGCGGTGCGGCGTGGCAATTCCGGGCTGTGGCGCGTGCTGGCGGCCGTGGGGCAGCAGTGGCACGTTCTGGCGATTGCTTATCTTCTGGCGCTGCTGGTGGTGTGGTTCGCCAATCCCGAGGAGGCACTGCCCTTCATGCTGGGGGCGACGCTGCAATCGTTGATCGCCATTGTGATCGGGTCGCTGATCGTTGGGTTCATCAGCCGCTTCGTCAATGTCGGCCTGCGGCTGCCGCCCGATATCAGCCAGCGGCTGCCTCTGCTCGAGAACCGCCTGCAGGCTTTTGTGCCAGCCGTCATGGCCGTGGTGCGCTGGGTCGTGATCGCGGGGGTGATTGTTTCGGTGGGGCAGGCCTGGGGGCTGTTCGATTTTGCCCGCTGGATTGGCAGCGATGAAGGTCTGGGGGTGGCTGGGTCGGTCGTGTCCGCGGCGCTGATCGTGCTCATTGCCATCGTCCTCCATGTCGTCGTGGCGTCCTGGGTGGAATATCGCCTGAGTTCAAGTTCGGGCAAGGCGCCGACGCCGCGCGAAAAGACGCTGCTGAACCTGTTCAAAAATGCCTTCACGGTGGCGCTGGTGATCTTTGGCGTCATGCTGGCGCTGGCGCAGATCGGGGTGAATATCGCGCCGCTCCTCGCCGGTGCGGGTGTGGTTGGTCTCGCCATCGGTTTTGGTGCGCAAAAGCTGGTGCAGGACATTATCACCGGCATCTTCATCCAGTTCGAGAACGTGATGAACGAGGGCGATGTCGTCGAGGCGGCCGGGCGCACGGGCGTCGTCGAAAAGTTGACGATCCGGTCGGTGACCATTCGGGACATGACCGGCACCGTGCATCTCATCCCGTTCTCGTCGGTCGACCAGGTGTCGAACATGATGCGGGGCTTCTCCTTCTATGTCTCGGAAGTTGAAATTGCCTATGACAGCGACATCGAGGGCGCCAAACAGGCAATGCGCGACGCCTTTGCCGTGGTGATGGAGCATCCTGACTACAGGAATGTCATTCTCGATGATCTCGACCTGCAGGGGCTGATCGCGATCACCCCGGCCTCGGTGACGCTGCGCTCGCGCATCAAGACGCTGGCGGGCAAGCAATGGGGTGCTGGGCGTTTCTATAGCGAGACGCTGATGCGGCTCTTTGGCGAGCGCGGCATTGAAACGCCGACGCCGAAGATGCGCTATATGTCTGGCAAGGATGGAAAATCCTATCCGGAACTCCCGCCGGTGGACGGGGAGCCGGCCTGACGTTCTGATTTTTGCTTCTGTCTTGATCCGCACAGAGGCCGTCGTTTTCGGCAGATGTGCTTGAACTCATCGTGATCGGACCGGGCCTTTGCCTTAAGGTGATCTTAATCGGGTGCGTTAATTATTTGATACGCGCGCCCGATGCTGTTTAGCCGGCGCGCCTCTGACTTCAGGTAGCGCGTATGAGGAGGCTCGACATGATCCGATCCGCCGGACTTTTTCCTTTTGGCAAAGCGGCCATGGCTGTCGCTCTGGTGCTGGGCCTCGTGACGCCGGCGCATGCCAATAGCGCCGATTTCGTGCGCAGCCTTTGGCCCGATGCGCAGGCCATGGGGGTGAGCCGACAGGCGTTCGACGCTTCCTTTGCCAGCTATTCGCCGATTTCCCAGGTGATGGAGCTGACGCGCAAGCAGCCCGAATTTTCCCAGACCGTGCAGCAATATATCGACAAGCGCGTGACCGCAGCGCAGGCGAGCAAGGGTGCTGCCATGCGCGGGGAATGGGCGCAGACCCTGGCCGGAGCCAAGCAGCGCTTTGGCGTGCAGCCCGAAGTAGTCCTTGCCATCTGGGGCATGGAGACCAATTTTGGCGGCTTCATGGGCGGCAATAACACCATCCATGCGCTGGCGACGCTGACCGAGGGCGGCTATCGCGCCGACTTCTTCCGCAAGGAACTGCTGACCGCGCTGCGCATCGTGTCGGACGGACATATTACGCCCAACCAGATGGTTGGCTCATGGGCCGGCGCCATGGGGCATACCCAATTCATGCCCTCGAGCTTCATGCGCTATGCCATCGACTATAATGGCGATGGGCGGAAGGATATCTGGAACTCGGTGCCCGATGCGCTGGGGTCTACGGCGAACTACCTCAATGCCTTCGGCTGGCGGCCGGGCGAGACTTGGGGCTATGAGGTCAAGGTGCCTGCAGGCTTTGATTTCGCGCGGGCTCGACAGATGGAAAAGGCGCCGCTGAGCCAATGGCAGCAGATGGGCGTCTTGCGGGTTTCGGGCAAGGCTTTTCCGCGTGGCGGCGATGTGGCGCGGCTTTACATGCCGGCGGGTGCTTCAGGCCCGGCTTTTCTGCTGCTACCCAATTTCGATGTGATCAAGCGCTACAACAATTCGGATAGCTATGCGCTGGCGGTTGGCCATCTGGCCGATCGGATCATCGGCGGCGGCAGTTTTGCGACGCCGTGGCCGGCTGGAGACTATGCCCTGAGCAAGGCGCAGCGGACCGAGTTGCAGAGCCTCCTGTCTCGCGCCGGCTATGATGTCGGGACGCCCGATGGCGTTGTCGGACCCAAGACGCGCGCTGCGGTGATGGCCTTTCAGGCCCGCGCCGGACTGCCGGCAGATGGTCATGTTTCGGGGCTGCTGCTCGATCGGCTGAAGCGCTAAGGACCGAGCGCAACTCAACTGATGCTGGTCTGCAAATGGCAGTTTTCTCCGTTTCCGGTGCTCACGTACCCAACATACGCTCCGCCATAGCCCTACGAGCGTAGCTCTTCGGGCGTTCTTCGCGGCAAAGGTCCACTGGACCTTTGCTCAGTCGCCCATCACTTCTCGACAACCACCATTTTCGCCTCGGCCTGAGCTGATTGGCTCTCGGTCCTAACCCTCTAAAGCGTGATTGTTCGTTAACCTCTTGTTAACCTCTCGGGGCGCAGACTCGGG
>NZ_JBEVLL010000022.1:0-4927 GCF_040509215.1 Devosia sp. | reverse complement strand
TGCGCACACGGTCAAAGGCCGTCTCGAATTCGTGGACGAATTCGGCGACAGCCGTAAAGCCGAACATGGCCCCCGAACCCTTGATCGTATGCAGGGCCCTGAAGGTGGAATTGATCAGGTCGTCATTGGAGGGGTCCTGCTCGAGATCGAGTAGGCCGGCTTCGAGCTGATCGAGCAGCTCGCGCGCCTCCTGGCGAAATGTCTCGGCTGGGTCGGAGATATTCATGCCCCGGTGACCTTCTTGATAACGGCCAGCAACTGGTCCTGCTTGAAGGGCTTTACGATCCAGCCGGTGGCGCCCGCTTCCTTGGCCTGACGCTTGAGTTCCTCATCGGACTCGGTCGTAAGAAGGATGATCGGAATGCCCTTGCTGGCGGGGTGCTGGCGATATTTGCGGATGAATTCGATGCCGTTGAGAACCGGCATGTTGAGGTCGGTGATGACGGCATGGACCGTATTGGTGGTGGCCTTGTCATAGCCATCCTGCCCGTTGACGGCTTCGATCACATCGAGGCCGGCGGCGGTCAGGGTCATGGCCACCATCTGGCGAATGGAGGCGGAGTCATCGATGGTGAGGATTGTCTTGGTCATGCCGTCGCGTCCCGTGGCTTAAATGTGGTCGGTCCAGAAGCGGGCCGTCGGCTGTGCCGGGTTGAGAAACCCCGCACCGTCGAGCACGGCCTGCAACTTGGGGCCCGGTGGCCCCTTCAATGTGAATGATTTGCCAAGCGCCTCGGCCTTGTTCCGCGCCGCCAGCAAGGTCTGAACGGTGGTCACGTCGGCCTGGGTGATATCCTTGGTGTCGAGCGCAATCGCAGAATGCGCGGCGACGGCCTCCTTGAGGCCGGCAAGCATAGTCTGAGCGGACTTGACGGAGACGTCGCCGCTCAAAACGAGCGTGAAAGAGCTGCTCCCGGTCATGGCAGCGACCTGGTCGAAAAAAGTATCAGCGATGTCATAATGCTCTCAGGCGTTGGGTAGTTAAGAACCGATGAACGGTGTGAAGTATTCAGGCGGCGTGCAAACCCGTCTGGATAGTCGTTTGACGATGTGTGCAGCCGTATTCCCATCCGGCCTGGTTATGATCATTCCTTAAATGGCTTAATCATTGGTTACGCGAAGAAGTTTTTTACTAGTCTTGATGACCAGTCGTTAGTATAACGACAGAATAAATACAGACTCTTCGCAAGAGTATCCCGCCCCACGATTCTGAGTCCAACCGCGTCGGCCGGGAATCGTGGCAAATAGACTCTTGAACGATTCAGAGTCCTCCACCGGGTAATATTGATTGATTCATTGGCCCCGCTACTTTGCAGCGAGCCGAAAAGGCCAAAATCTGTGCAATTTTATGCAGTACGGCAGCGCGCCAGCGCCGGGCGTGCCCTGCCTTTATTTCGCCCTGATTGTGGCAGGGCCAGATTGTGCACGTACCGCATACCAGTTCACGAAAACGCGAAATGCGATTATTTTCTCATGTCATCAGGCACTTGCGCACGAGAGCGGAAGTCGAGGCCGCCTGCGGCTGAAAATCGCCTGGGGTCAGGACGCGGCGCGTTCGGTCCAGTGCAGGCTGGGCTTTGCCAGATAGGACAGCCCCTCGGTGTCCCCGGAAATGCGGCGCAGCAGTATCTGCCCGAGCCGGCGCCCGGCTTCGACGAAGTCTTCCCCCACCGTCTCGGCCGCCGGCTGGAACTGCATGAACATTGAGGACGCTTGCTTGGTGACCACATGGGCGGTCTTGCCCACCACATGGCCGCTATCTGCCAGGCCACCGAGAATCGCGAGAGCGGAAATCTCGGACGCACCGATATAGCCATCCGGACCATCCGGGCGCTTCGAGCGCTTGATGACGTAATTGCGTATGGCATCGGTTGCGCTGTTGAGGTTCACGTCGGCGGCGAACTCATAGGCGATGCCGGTTTCGTGCGCGCCGCGCTCGATGCCGTTCTTGAGATGCTCGGTATAGGTCAGCGCGCTGTCGGGCAGCACGATGGAGATCTTCCTGCACCCCTGCGCCGCGAGGCGAAGCGTTGCGTGATAGGCAAATTCCTCGTTGTCGAAATCGACGAAGGGATGGGCTTCGGGCCACTGGCTGCGGCCATGGCTCACGAAGGGAAAATCATTGTCGATGAGAAAGCGAATACGCTCGTCGAAGGTTTCGGCCTTCGAGAAGATCACGCCATCGGCCATGCGGTTGCGCACGATATGCCGGATCGGCTCGATCGGCTGCACATTGCGGAAAAGCGGCGTGATGACGAGGTGATAGGAGGTGTCGCGCAGCGATTCGGTAATGCCGGTCACAAGCGAGGTGCCAAAGCCATAGATCTGCTCGTCGGGCTCAAGCACCAGCGCAATCACATTGGTGCGGCCGGTCTTGAGACGCAGGGCGGCACGGTCCGGCAGATAGCCGATTTCGGCAGCGATACGCTGCACGCGGTCGCGCGTTTCCTGGGCCAGTTCCGGCGCATTGTTGAGCGCACGGGAAATGGTGGTCACGGCAAGGCCCGTCATCTGGGCAATGGTCTTGAGCGTCGGCTTGCCGGAAGGCTTCACGCCGCGCTTGCTGCGCCCGGCGGACGGCAAATCGTCTTGCGACACGGAAATATCCCCTCATCCGTCCTTGGGCGGACGATGTTGTGAAGGGAAAACAACATCAGATTGGGGGCAATAGATCAAGATAAAGCACAAAAGTCCCAACAGGCTCGGCGCCCGTGGGATGTGCCAATCGCTGGGAAGCTTTCGCTCGCCGTCACTTTCGCGCAGTAAAATCCCTCTGAGGTACGTATGTCAATACGGCGGTGACAATATTTGCCGTGACACCTCTTAGCCGTTGTCTTGGCCCAAGCTGACATGTCAGAAGCGAGTTGAGGACGCTGCCATACAAGGCGGCGAGGCATTTTGGCTGCGGCGACATGCCTGTGGCAGGAGGAGACAAAGATGCGCAAGGTCGGCATCGGCATTGTTGGTTTGGGCAATATTTCGGCTGCCTATCTCAAGGCGGCCCAGGGATTTCCGGTTCTCGACATCAAGGCGGTCGCCGATCTCAATCCGGCGGCGGCAGCCGCACGCGCCGCCGAATTCGGCGTCAAGGCCGTCACCATGGACGCGCTCTTTGCCGACCCTGAAATCGAGATCATTCTCAACCTCACCATTCCCAAGGCGCACGTGGACGTCGGTCTCCGCGCCATTGCCGCCGGCAAGCACGTCTATTCGGAAAAGCCGCTCGGCGTGGTCTTTGCCGAAGGCAAGAAGCTGATCGAAGCGGCCAAGGCGAAAAACCTGCGCCTCGGCTCGGCGCCCGACACTTTCCTTGGCGGTTCGCACCAGACCGCCCGCCGCATTGTCGATGAAGGCCAGCTCGGCCAGGCGGTCGGTGGCACCGCTTATTTCATGTGCCCGGGCCACGAGCGCTGGCACCCCAATCCCGCCTTCTATTATGAAGCCGGCGGCGGCCCCATGCTCGACATGGGCCCCTACTACATCACCGACCTCGTCAACCTCCTCGGCCCCGTCGCCAAGGTGTCCGGCTTCGGCACCATGCTGCGCGATACGCGCACCATCACCGCCAAGGAGCGCAATGGCGAGGTGATCCCGGTTCACGTCGCAACCCACGTCTCGGGCACCCTGGTCTTTGCCAATGGCGCCGTGGTGCAGGTTTCCATGAGTTTTGACGTTGCCGGCCACAAGCACGTGCCGCTCGAAATCTATGGCACCGACGCGACGCTGATCGTTCCCGATCCCAACAATTTTGGCGGTCAGGTCGAGATCTTCAAAAAGGGCGGCGAGTGGACCAATGTGGACACCGACCAGCCCTATGCCGATGGCAATTATCGCTCGATCGGTCTCGCCGACATGGCCCATGCCATCGTCGAAAACCGCCCCCACCGCTGCAATGGCGATCTGGCCCTGCACGTCCTCGAAGTCATGGAAGCCTTTGAGACATCCTCGAAGACCGGCCAGGCCGTCGAGATCACCACCCCCGTCACCCGCCCTGCCCCGCTCGGCACCTCGCTCGTGGATGGCAAGCTGGGCCGCTGAGGGTTTTAGTTTTTATGCAATTCAAGGGAAGCCCCGGCCAAGACCGGGGCTTTCACTTTTTGGGCTCAGCCCCGCTTCTGCGCCATCAGCGCCAGTGGCCGGCCTTCGAGATCGCCAAAGAACGCCATCCACTCCTCCGTCCCGTCTTCATGCCGGTGGATGAGGTGCGGCGTCTGCATGAACTCGGCCCCGCGACCTGACAGCGTTTGATAAGAGGCCTCGATATTGTCGACGCGAAAATACAGCACCGATTCCGGTCCCGCCTCCGGGCTCTCCTGCAGATAGAGCCGCAGTCCGCCGCAATCGAAAAAGCTCAAGGCGCCAAACCGATAAAGATGGGTCAGCCCCAGCACGTCGCGATACCAGCCGGTGGACGCCTCGATGTCCAGCACGTGGCGCGAAACCTGTCCTACCGAATGTAACTGATCTTCATCGCTCATTCTCTCCTCCCCTCCCCCGGGCCAAGCTAGATTGGCGCCTCGATTGGAGAAACGTCGAGTCCCAATTGCTGGCGCAGCTTCTTGCTCAGCTTTGCCGCGACCAGTCGATGGGCTTGGGCCACATAGGCTTCCACATCGGCCGCTTCGAGGGGACTATCGACCGAAATCGCCACCCACCCCGCCCGGGCAAAATAAGGCGCGGGCCGAATGCCGGGCAATTCGGTCAGCAGGTCAAAGGACATGTCCGAGACCTTGCACCACACCTCGCCCGGATCACGGTCGAGCAGCGCAAAGATCCTGCCGCCAACCTTGGCGACCGAATCGTCGCGCCACTGGCGCACCAGCGTCGCCGCCGGAAGCCTCGCAACGAAGGCCTCGAAGCCTTCGCGTCGCATGATGGTGGGGTAGGTGAAGCTCAATGCTAACAGTCTGCTAACGAAAAGCGGCGC
>NZ_JBEVLL010000021.1:0-8073 GCF_040509215.1 Devosia sp. | reverse complement strand
ATGGGCCTCGGGCTTTCGGACCTGCTGACGCACGAAAAGCTGACGGCGCGTGAAGCGGTCCGGCGATCAGAAGGATACCACCGGCTGGTGCTTGGTACGCCGGAAGAGGTGGCCGACCAGATCATCGATCTTTGGGAGGACGGGACGGTGGATGGCTATACCTACCAGCCGCCGCGGGCACCGGATGATATCGAGGAATTCGTCGACAAGGTCGTGCCGATCCTGCAGGATCGTGGCGTCTATCCTACTGAATATGAAGGCAAAACGATCCGGGACCGTTACGGCCTGCCTTATCCGGATTAGGCGACGAGGTCGTTGCTGATGCTCTCGATACCGCCGGCGGCCTGCATGTCGGCAAGGCTGGTGTTGTCGAGGACCTCGGCGATGGCATTGCGGACGTTGAACATCAGCTTGCGGACGCGGCAGGTTTCGATGTCGCAATCGGCGCAGGGCTGGTAGCGGGTCTTGCTGGCGCAGGGGATCGGCGCCAGCGGGCCATCGAGCACGCGGACAACGTGGCCGATCATGATTTCTTCAGGCGGGCGAGCAAGATAGTAGCCGCCGTACTTGCCCTTGCGGGAGTAGACGAAGCCGGCATTGCGCAGCTCTGAGAGGATGGCGTCGAGGAATTTCTTCGGGATGTTATTGGTGGTGGCAATGTCGCCGACCATGGCCAAGTCGCCGGGCTTCACGCCGGAGAGGTGACCCAGAGCCTTCAGACCATATTTGCCCTTGTTGGTGAGCATAGCGAACCGACCATCCTTCAAGCTGCGCGAAATTTTCGCGCAGTTGGTAGATAAAGTCGATCAATCTTCTTAACAAGAGGCTCATAGCCAGAAGAGGGACGAATCCGCCCCTATTCGGTTAGCAGACTGTTCCCCCTGAGCTTCGCACTTGGCCGCCAAGTGCGAAAAAGCTGCTGCGCTACTCGTAAACCTTGCCGAAGCGCCAGTAGCCCATGAGGTTGAGAAGGCTTCGGTCGATGCCGCGTTCCTTGATGAGGAGGCGGCGGATGGACATGATGGCTTCTGACTCGCCGGCGATCCAGGCGTAGAAAGCGCCCTCAGTCGCCTTGGCCAATTCCCAGGGGACGTTCCTGTCGATGTCGATGTTTTCGAGCTCGACAGCGGTCTGTTCGACATTGGCGGCGGGGAGTTTGGCGCGATCGACGGCGGCGACGAGGAGATCGCCGGGGCGCGGGTCGCCCTGTTCGTGGCGGATGAGCCAGTTGACCACGAGGCCGGACCAGGTTGGGAGGGCCAGAGCGTCGGCGCGGTCGGCGACTTCGGCGAAGACTTCGCAGGGCGGCGGGCTTTTGCGCGCGGCGAGTTCTTCGAGGATGCCGGCAAGGGCGGGGACGGCGGTTTCATCGGCCATGAGGAGGACGTGGCGCGGATCGGCGGGCGGCTTCCACTCAAAACCGCCGCCGATCTTTTCAGCGCGGCGATTTGGGGCCGAGATCTGCACCTTGTCGCCCGGCTTGGCGTGGGTGGCCCAGCGCGAGGCGGGACCGTTCTCGCCGTGGAGAACGAATTCGACGTCCACTTCGGCCTCGTCGGCGCGGAGGTTGCGGATGGTGTAGGTGCGCATGGGAACGCGCTCGGCGACCGGGACCGACTTGTAGGTCGCGTACCAGTCTTCAGCGTCCGGCATGTTGGGCATGCGGCCATTGTCGGTGGGGAAGAAAATCTTGATGCGCTGGTCTGGGGACCAGGTGGCCATCTCGGCGATTTCCGGGCCGGCGAAGGTGATGCGGCGCAGATGCGGGGTGACGTCTTCGGAGCGCGCGAGGGCCGCGTTGAAAATACGATAGGGACGTGTGTGCGACATGTTCAGGCGTGGCCGATGACGGGAGAGAGGGCGAGCGGGGAGCGAGCGCCGTTGAGGGCCGCGCGGGCCAAGGCGAATTGCAGGGCGTGGACGTCGGCGTATTCGGACGGCTCCCAGCCGCAGACGCAATTGCGCGGCGGCAGGTGTGAGTCGGCGACTTCCCGATAGACCTTGCCGAGAGCCGTGGCGAGATGCTCGAGCACATCCATGGGCTGGGCCTGATTAATCTCCAGCGCTTCGCAGAAGAGGGTCAGGACGCGCTGGTGGAGAATATCGGCATTGTCGCGGTCGGCGGCGGTTTCGGCAGTTTCGTGCATGGCGGCTCCGGGCAGTGGCCAGAGCGGCGCCCGCTTTAATATGATTTGTTTGGTCATGTTAAAGGAGGGTGGGGTGGGATGCAAGGGGCGTCGGACGCTGGGGACCTCAACCTCTTGAGCCGGAGAGATTGCCGGCCGCTTCGTGGCTCTCCTTTGCCCCACCCTTATTACCTCTCCTTTAAGGGGGGAGGCGCAAGCTGAGGCCACGGTCCACCGTTCTGCTTGAGTGGCGGTCTCGACGCCGGGCATCGGCGTGTCGTCGCCACCGGGCTTGTCCCGGTGGTCCATGCGGAGGCGAGATGGATTGCCGGGACAAGCCCGGCAATGACAATAGAAAGGGTGGTAGGTGGAGTACGTGCCCCAGGACAAGCAGGGATTCCCGCTTTCCCGGGGATGACACTGTGAGAGCTGAGGGAACCGCGCGCGTCCAGAGGGAACAAGCCTTCATCAAAGCTGCTGTTAACTTGGGTACATAGCACCCCCACCCTTGATCCCTCCCCACAAGGGGGAGGGAGACGATGGCCGAGAGGCTACGGCTCCCAAAATCGGCACCACCGGGCTTGTCCGGGTGGTCCATGCCATTGGCGGGATGGTCCCCCAAGATGGATTGCCGGGACAAGCCCGGCAATGACGACGGAGTGGAGGGTGTCGCGCTCGCCCTAGACTGGCGGGCCAAACCGGCGACTACCGAATGCGCTTGCCGTCTTTGCCGAAGATGAGGAGCGAGGCGGGGTTGAACCTGGCTTGGTAGTGGTCGCCGGTTTTGAGGGTGCGGTTGTTGTCGGTGGCGATGGTGAGGAGGTTGGAGCCGGCGCCGCGGGCGTAGGCGTAGGTTTCCCCACCGAGGTGTTCGATGATTTCGACCGAGGTCTCGAGAGCGGCGGTGCCGGTCGGGTCGAAATGTTCGGGGCGGATGCCGACCGTAACGGTGGTGCCGGCGGGCACGGCGACGGGCGAGGGCACGAGGTGTTCGGGGAAATCGGCGAGGCGGATGCCGCCGGCTTCGGCAGTGCCGGCGAGGAGGTTCATTTTGGGCGAACCGATGAAGCCGGCGACGAAGAGATTGTCCGGGTTGTCATAGAGTTCGAGCGGCGAGCCGGCCTGTTCGATGACGCCATCGCGCAGCACCACGATCTTGTCGGCCAGGGTCATGGCTTCGACCTGGTCATGGGTGACGTAGATGATGGTGGTGTTGAGCTCCTTGTGGAGCCGGGCGATTTCGATGCGCATATGGACGCGCAGTTCGGCATCGAGATTGGAAAGCGGTTCGTCGAACAGGAACACATCCGGGTGACGGACGATGGCGCGGCCAATGGCGACGCGCTGGCGCTGGCCGCCAGAGAGCTGGCCGGGCCTACGGTCTAGCAGTTGGCCGAGTTCGAGAATGCGGGCGGCTTCGTCGACGCGCTTGGCGATCTCTTCCTTGGGGCGGCCGGCGAACTTGAGGGCGAAGCCCATGTTTTCGCGGACAGTCATATGCGGATAGAGCGCGTAGGACTGGAACACCATGGCGATGCCGCGATGAGCGGGATCGACCTCGTTCATGCGCTTGTCGCCAATGAACAGATCACCCGAGGAGATCTGTTCGAGGCCGGCGATCATGCGCAGGAGGGTGGACTTGCCGCAGCCCGAGGGACCGACGAAAACCACGAACTGCTTGTCTTCGATGTCGAGATCGACGCCCTTGATGACATCCACCGCACCAAAGGACTTCTTCACATTTCGGAGTTTTAGACCAGACATTGGTAATCCTCAGACGGCGGTGAGAGTGGTGACGGAGCGGCCGAGCCGCTCGTTGGTGACGGTGACTGTGATCGGGCCCTTGCCGGTGGTGCGCAGCCAGAAGCCGGTGGAGCCGGCCCGCAGTGGCACGAGGCCGGGGCCGAGACGCTCGGCCGCACCAGACACTTCGATGGAAACCGGCTCGGGGAAGAAGGGGAGCTTCTTGCCCGACTGATCGAGCGCCCGGACCATGACGCGAACCGTATCGCCTTCCGCACCGAGTTCGGTGTGGTCAGGGGTGACCTGAAGTTCGGTCGCGATCGGATCGGAGATGAACTTGACCGTCTTCACGACCTGGCCATTGATGTAGCCGGTGATGACGGCGTCTTCCCAGGACATGCCCCAGAGGCCGAGTTCTTCGTCGGTCAGGTGCTCGCGCTTGATGACGACGGGCGCATGGGGGAGATGCGGAAATGCTTCGCGATCCGGGCGGAAACGCTTGGGCGCGTTGGTGCCGTAGGTCAGTTCGACCTCGTCGCAATTGGTGAGGATCATCAGCGGCAGCACGCCGCCGATATTGCGCTCGCCGCGGGCCCAGAAGGTGACGGGCTTGAGGATGACTTCATCCTCGGGCTCGCACTGGCTGGCATAGGCGAAGGCAGCAAACTTGGGCTCGCGGAACATGTCCATGACGCCATGGTGGCAGAGGCGGTCGCCGGAGCCGAAATCCTTGTGGGTGTTGTAGTCGAAGGCGCACCAGCCGATGCAGCCGGCGATCTGCGGATCGCCATAGGCAGCATTCATCACCTCGAGGTGGCGGCGAACGTGCTCGGCCTGGCGCTGTTCCTGGTCGTTGCTCTTGGTGGGGTACATGTGCCCACCATATTCGGTGATCATATAGGGCACGACGCGGTCGAGACCGGTGACTTCCTGCTGCGGACGCAGCGGGGTGCGCGGGCGATTGCCGCCCCATTCCTCGTTGCCGAGGATGAAGTCGTTCATGGTGTAGACGTCTTCGAGCAGCTCGCTATCGGTGATGTAGCGGACGCCGCCGGTCTGGCGGGTGGGGTCGAGTTCGCGGGCGAGCTTGTTGGTGCGGACGTAGAAATCGTGGTCGTCCTGGCTTTCGTTGATGCGGACGCCCCAGATGACGATGGAAGGGTGGTTCCAATCGCGGGTGATCATGCGGCGGACGTTCTCGACCGCTTCATCCTTCCACTCGGCGGGGCCGATATGCTGCCAGCCGGGGATCTCTTCGAACACGAGCAGGCCGAGTTCGTCGCAGCGATCGAGGAAGTAGTGGCTCTGGGGATAGTGCGAGGTGCGCACCATGTTGAGCTTGAGCTCGTGCTTGAGGATTTCGGCATCCTGCACCTGCGCCGACTTGCCAAGCGCATAGCCGCTATAGGGGAAGGACTGGTGACGGTTGAGGCCGCGCAGTTTCAGCAGCTTGCCGTTGAGCTTGAAACCCTCGGTGGTGAATTCGGCGCTGCGGAAGCCAAAGCGGATATCGGCGCTGTCCTGGCCGGCTGACGTGTCGATGGTGATGGCAAGCGTATAGAGCGTCGGTGTCTTGAGGTCCCAGAGGGTGATGTCAGTCAGGTGATCGAAGCTGATATTGACCGAGGAACCAGAGATGGCGGCGTCGGTGGTGGCGACGATCCGGCCCGAGGCGTCTTCGATGGCGGCGACGAGCGTGCCGGAGAGCGGCAGATTCTGGGGGTTGGAGAGCTCAATGCGGGCGCGGACGGACTTTTTGTCGGCCAGCACGTGGGGCGTTTCGATCTTTGCATTGCCAACGAAGATCGGCGCGGTGACGCGGATCCAGGCTTCGCGATAAAGGCCGGCATAGGTCAGATAGTCGATCTGGCCGCCGAAGGGTGGGATGGCGGGGTTTTCGCTGCCGTCGATGACGACCTTGAGGACGTTTTCGCCGTCCTTCAAGAGGCCGGTCAGGCGGCCTTCGAAGGGAGTGTAGCCATCCTTGTGGGCAGCGATTTCGGTGCCGTTGAGATAGACGCGGGAATTGGCCATGGCACCATCGAACACCACGGAGACGTCCCTGCCCTGCCAGCTTTCCTCGGCGTTGAAGCGCTTTTCATAGGTGAATTCGCGCTGGTAGGCCTTTTCGTCGAAATAGGAGAAGGGCAGCTCGACCGCATTATGCGGCAGGCGAACGCTGTCCTTGCCTTCGAAGAGCCAGTCGGAATTGAAATCGATCAGAGGGCGCATAGGGTTCTACTTAACGGCGCCCAGCATGCCTTCGACGAAGCGGCGCTGGAGCAGGAAGAAAATGATGAGGGTGGGAAGCGTGGCGACGATGGCGCCAACCATGATCACCCCGAAGTCGGGGGTGTAGCCGGCATTGAGAGCCGCCACCGCGAGGGTCATCGTGAACATGTCGTTGGTCTGCAACACGATCAGCGGCCAGAGGTAGCTGTTCCAATTGGCCATGAAGACGATGATCGTTGCCGCCGCATAGGTCGAGCGCATGACCGGCATGTAGACCCAGAAGAAGATCTGCCACTCCTTGAGGCCGTCGATTTTTGCTGCATCGCGCAGCTCGTGGGGGAAGGCTTTGGTCGCCTGGCGGAAGTAAAAGATGATGAAGATCGAGGCGATCGAGGGCAGGATGATCGCCTGGAACGTGTTGATGAGTTTCAGGTTCGCCATCATGATGAAGAGCGGGATCATCAGAGCCGCGAAGGGAATGGAGAGCATCAGCAGGAGAACGCTGAATATCCGTTCCCGCGCCTTCGAGCGGAACATCTCAAAGCCATAGCCAGCCATGGATGCGACGAGCAGCGTCAGCACCGAGCCGACACCGGCCACCAGAAGCGAATTGAACAGGACGCGCGGCAGATCCACCTGCGCCAGGAACTTTCCAATGTTGTCGAACAGCGCGGACCCGGGCGTCGCCTTGCCCTTGATGACGTCAGCCGAGACATTGGTTGCGGCCAGCACCATCCAGATGAACGGAAAAACCGAGACGAAAGCTGCGATGGACAGGAGCACGTATTGAGACGTGCGACCGATGAGCGCCATGGGATTGCTCATGCCTTGCGCTCCCGGGCAGCGAAGAACTGCAGCACGCTCAGAAGCGCAACCAGCACGACGATGACGTAGCTGACCGTGGCGGCGTAGCCGAAGCTGGGCATGAACTTGAAGCTCAGATTGTAGATGTACATCGACAGGGTCAGCGTGGAATCCGAGGGGCCGCCCAGCGTGATTAGGTTTGGCTCATCGAAGAGCTGCAGGGTGCCGATGGTGGAGATGACCGAGGTGAAAAGGATGACAGGCTTCAGCATCGGCACGGTGAGGTACCAAAAGCGTGCCCATGCCGGCACGCCGTCGATGCGCGCGGCCTCATAGATCGAGCGGTCGATGTTCTGCATCGCTGCGAGATAGAAGATCATGTTGTAGCCCGTCCATCTCCAGGTGATGGCGGTGACGATAACGAACTTGGCCCAGAAGGGATCGGCGAGCCAGGCGATGGGGCCATCGATGATGTTGAGCGTAAGCAGGGTCTGGTTGATGATGCCGTCGCCGGCGAACATCGACTTGAAAATCACCGAATAGGCAACCAGCGAGGTCACGCAGGGCAGGAAGATGGCTGTGCGGAAGAAGCCCCGCCCCCAGAGCCTTGAATTGTTGAGCGCACTGGCGAAGAGAAGCGCCAGGACCAGCATGACCGGAACCTGGATGGCGAGGAAGATCAGCGTGTTGGTGAGG
Source organism: Devosia sp. (assembly GCF_040509215.1). GTDB lineage: Bacteria > Pseudomonadota > Alphaproteobacteria > Rhizobiales > Devosiaceae > Devosia. The sequence continues at coordinate 472 of NZ_JBEVLL010000021.1, read as the reverse complement.
GCTCGCAGGAAGACGGGATCCTGGGTGAGGCGGGTGATATTGGCCAGCCCGCCGAAACTGAGCTGCATGCCACGCCCGGTCTGGAAGCTCATCCAGAGCGACCACAGGATCGGATAGATCATGAATACGCCGATGAGCACCAAGGCGGGCATGATGAAAGCCCAGCCGTTGATCTGTTCCCTGCGCGCAATCTGCGAATTCGCCACGCCATACTCCCCTTTGTGCAAGCGACCACCAGGCCGGGCCGAGCCCCGCCAATAGCCCGATGACCTTCACCCCTGAGGGCGAAGGCCACGGGAGGCCGAAGGCGCCGGAGCGCCTTCGGGTAGAGGCTTACTGGGTCTGCTGACGGACCTGAGCATCGATGGTGTCGATGATCTCGTCGATATTGCCGCCCGAGGTGATAGCCGGGATCTGGGCCACAACGGCCCCGTCAGCTTCTTAGGTGAAGATGCCCTACATCACGCCCGGG
>NZ_JBEVLL010000020.1:0-17498 GCF_040509215.1 Devosia sp. | reverse complement strand
CCTGACGCACGGTTTCGTTGAACGAGCGCACCGTCAGTTGCAGCTCGACGCTGTCGGGAATGACATTGGGCAGGCTGCCGCCATGAATGCTCCCCACGGTGACGACTGCAGCTTCGAGCGGATCGACATTGCGGGAAACCACAGTCTGCAACGCCAGTACGAGGCTTGCCGCGATCACCACTGGGTCGATCGAGAGATGGGGCTTGGCGCCGTGCCCTCCCCTGCCCTGGATGCGGATGATGGCCATGTCGACCGAGGCCATGGCCGGGCCCGCGAGGAAGGCGAACTGACCAGCAGGAATGCCCGGCCAATTGTGCAGCCCGAACACGGCATCGACCGGAAAGCGCTCGAACAGGCCATCCTTGATCATGGTTCTCGCGCCCCCGCCGATCTCTTCGGCTGGCTGGAAGATCAGCCTGACTGTTCCGGAGAAATTGCGTGTCGAAGCCAGTTGCTGCGCTGCCGCGAGGAGGATGGTCGTGTGTCCGTCATGGCCGCAGGCGTGCATCTTGCCCGCATTGAGGCTGGCATAGTCGAGACCGGTCACTTCTTCGATCGGCAAGGCATCCATGTCTGCGCGCAGCCCGATGATGCCCTCGCCTGGCCCCACCTTGAGCGTGCCGACGACACCTGTGCCGCCAATGCCGGTTGCGACCTCATAGCCCCAGTCGTTGAGATAGCTGGCGACGAGAGCGCTGGTTTCGTGCTCGGCATAGGCCAGTTCCGGCCTTGTGTGGAGATAGCGGCGAAGGGAGGTAAAATCCTCCGCCGTTTCGGGCCGGATCGGCGCGATGTAACTCATCAACCCGCCGCCTTTTCCTGCGGCAGCGCATGGCGGCTTTCGCGGAACGGCAGGCCAAGATGATCGCGCAGCGTGCTGCCGATCTGCTCGCGACTGTGGCGGCCGCGCTTTTCCAGAATAGGCAGCACGTGCTGGTCGAAATCCTGCCAACCCTGTGCCGAAACCGGGAAGCCGAGAACAAAGCCATCGGCAGCGCCGGTATCGACCCATTCTTCGATCTTGTCGGCGATCTTTTCCGGTGTGCCCTGGAATTCGCTACGCTGCGTCGTCTGTTCCAGCGCCACCTCGCGAAGCGACTGACCCTTTTCCTTCGCCCGCGCCTTGATCCTATCGGTGCCCGACTGGAAATTGTTGCGACCGATATCGCCGAGCTCGGGGAACGGCGCATCGAGATCGTACTGGCTGAAATCGTGGTGGTCGAAGAAGCGACCAAGATAGTGCAGCGCCTCTGTGACGTTCACGAGGCCGGCAATCTCCTGGTATTTGCGCTCAACCTCTTCATCCGTCGAGCCGACGATGATACCGACACCGGGCAGCACCTTGATGGCATCGGCGCCACGGCCATGGGCCACCGCGCTCTGCTTGAGCTTTTGCGTCAGGACGCGATTTTCTTCGATCGAGGTCGAGTTGGCGAAAACCGCATCGGCATGACGGCCGGCAAGTTCGATTCCGGCCGGCGAGCCACCCGCCTGGAACAGCACGGTCTGTCCCTGCGGCGAGCGCTGGATGTTGAGCGGACCTTCCGCCGAATGGAATTTTCCGTTGAAGTTGAGGCGATGCAGCTTCTCGAAATCGGCAAACCGCCCGGTCGAGCGATCGCGCACAAAGGCGTCGTCGTCCCAGCTGTCCCAAAGACCTTTGACGATCTCGATATGCTCTCCGGCAATCTCATAGCGAAGCGCATGATCGGGATGCTGCACGCGGCCATAATTTTTGGCCGAGCCTTCGAGCGGCGAGGTCACAGCGTTCCAGCCGGCGCGACCATTGCTGAGTAGGTCGATGGACCCGAACTGGCGGGCGACCGTGAACGGGTCGCTGTAGGAGGTCGACAGCGTACCGACGAGGCCAATAGTGCTGGTGGTCGCGGCCAGGGCCGACAGCAGCGCGATCGGCTCGAACCGGTTGAGGAAGTGCGGGATCGATTGCTCGTTGATGTAAAGTCCGTCAGCCACGAACGCGAAAGCGATGCCGGCAGCTTCAGCTTTCTTGGTCTGGTCGAGCAGGAACTGGAAGTTGACCGAGGCATCGGCCGGGCCGCTCGGATGCTTCCAGGCATTCATGTGACCACCCGGGCCATGCAGCATCAAGCCAAAGGGAATGCGGTTCTTGGTCATGGTCTGTCTCCGAGGGATCAGGCGGAAAGGGCTGTTGGGGAGGCGACGGCATCGCGCGCCGCGGCAATCAGGCCAATGGCCTCAAGGCGGCTGTCACCGGGATTGAAAAGGTCTAGAATGAACTCATCGACGCCGTATTGGTGGGCCAGCGCGTCGAGAGCGGCGACGATGTCATGGCCGTCGCCGGCCAGCACATTGGCCTTGCGCTTCTCTACCGTGAAATCGGTGACGCCGGCCTGACGTGCATATTCGGCTGCCTGGGCCTCGCTGCCAACGGTCACACTCTGCCCGCCCGGAATGGTCACGCGGAAGGGCGTGAAGCCGGCTGCGGTCTCGCGCGCCTTGCTGCCATCCTTGTCGACGATGGCTGCCAGCGCCACCACGGGCGTCCGGTGTGCGAGATCACGATAGGTGGAGATCGCCGAAGCGAGGGCAACATCATCGCCATTCAGGTGACGGGCGAAAACGAACTCCCAACCCAGCGATGCCGCCAGCTCCGCACTCTCGACGCTAGCGCCGAGGAGGAATCGTTCACTTTCGCCTGCCGGCGCGGGCGTCGCCGCAAGACCCTCGACCCGATCGCCTGTGCCCTGGCCGAGATAGGCATTGAACTCGCGCAGTTGCGTCGCAAAATCCGTCCGACGCTCCGGGTCACGTCCTGCCTGCAGCGCCCTGGTGGAAAGCGGCAGCCCACCCGGCGCCTTGCCGATACCGATATCGATGCGGCCGGGCGCAAGGCTTTCAAGCAGGTTGAAATTCTCGGCAATCTTGTAGGGGCTATAGTGCTGCAGCATGACCCCGCCTGACCCCACACGGATGGTCTTGGTCGATGTCGCCAGCGCGGCAATCAGGATTTCGGGCGATGAACTGGCGAGTTCAGGGCTGTTATGGTGCTCCGCAACCCAAAACCGATGAAACCCCAGCGCCTCGGCCCGCTGCGCATACGCGATCGAGCGTCGCAATGCTGCATTCGCGGATTCGCCCTGAGCGATCGGGCTCTTGTCGAGAAGGCTGAGGCGATACGTCATGTGTGGTCCCCTTGAAAGAGGACGTCAGCATAAGTCTACTATTTTTATAGATAAATAGACGAGCGAGCTCGAAAGCCGACATTGGCAAGTCTTTTTCTGTTCCTTGGACCGGCACAAGGTGGCGTGTTTGCCCGCTCGGCAAGCCGGGAAACATTCTGCCTCAAACCAGCGCAATCAAGAGCATGCGACCGCGACCCCGAGAGTGAGAGGGATAGGAGTCGTGTGGAGATGTGGGAGGCGATTGGGACGACTGAGCGAAACAGGAGTCGAGTTGCTCAAGCGGCCGATGCGCCGTGAGCGTCAAACAATTTTAGTGGTAAAAAGAGAAATGGCGCGCCCGAAGAGATTCGAACTCCTGACCCCCAGATTCGTAGTCTGGTGCTCTATCCAGCTGAGCTACGGGCGCGCATACCGCCTAGTGGCGGCGGGCATTCGGTGTTGAGCGGGTCGCTCTTCCGAAGCGAGGCAACCCATATAGCGGTGTTCCGCGCATTGCAAGCGTGTGACAAAAGCTTTTTGCGTTTCAACTCAAAGGCTGTGAATATCTTTTGGCAAGGTCAGCGAGAAGCGCGTACCCGGCTGCTCAATATCCACGTGGCGCAGAGTGCCACCATTGGCTTCAGTCAATTCGCGGGCAATGGCGAGGCCCAGGCCCGTACCGCCCGCCCGCGCCGAACCCTCGAACGCCACAAAGAGATTGTCCCGCGCACGCGGCGGCAGGCCGGGTCCGTTGTCGGTCACGTCAAGCGTCGCAACCGCGCCTTCGGCGCTCGCGGTCACATCAATGCGATGCTCGCCCGGCTTCTGGCTGGCCTCAAGCGCCTCTCGGGCATTCTTGAGAAGATTGACGAGAACACGTGTCATTTGGCCAACGTCGGCATAGACGACCAAATCCTCGGGTACGGAGGCCGAGAAGACCACACTCGGATGTCCGACGAGATGGGCCTCGAAGGCGGCATCCTCAACGAGGGCCTTCAAGCTGACCGGCGTCGGCTGCGGCACGCTGGCGGCCTCGCGGCCATAGTCGAGCACCGATTGGGCAAAGCCAATGGCGCGATCAAGCGTCGTCACGAGGCGAGGCGCGAGACGCTGCACTTTTGGATCGTCCAGCGTCGCCACCTGGTCGGACAGCAATTGCGCCGAGGTCAGCGTATTCCTCAAGTCATGATTGATCTTGGCGACAGCCAGCCCGAGATCAGCGAGGTGCCGCTGTTGGCGCAACATGGCAAAGAGTTCGCTCTCCATGGCGGACAGCTCGCGCTCCAGCGTGCCGATCTCGTCGGCGCGCTGCGTCGGCGCCAGAATCAGGGTGGCGTTCTCCGGCGCCTTGCGGAATCGCAGAATATTGCTGGTCAGTCTTTGCACCGGCAGAATGAAGAGCCGGCTCACCAGCATGTAGAGTGCAAAAGCCGTGACCGCCGCGATGCCGAGGGAGGCCAGCACGATATTGCGCGAATAATCGATCATGTCGCTGCGCAGCGGGCGCTCGGGCATGAGAATTTCAATAAGGCTCTCGTCTAGATCACCCTCGCCGACGATGCGCAGGGTGCGCCCCGGCCCGGCAAAGAGCGTATCGAGCGCACCGACGATGAGGCTCGGCAGATCGCGTTGGCGCATGTCGGCGGTAACAACACGTTCCGGGGTCACCGGCTCGGCGAGTTCGATGAGCTGGCTCTGCCCGGCGCGGCGATAGACGATGGCGTGCGCCCCCGCGGAGGTCAGCAGGCGATCCGTCAGGTTGCGCGGCAGCGCCATGACATCGGGCACAGCATCAAGCACGCGCGCCGCCACGATACCGACGCGGAGCCGGTCGTCGAGCCACGAAGCCCGGAATGTAGCGAGCGAAGGCAGGTAGACGATGATTTCGACGAGCAGAATCACCGCGATGATGGCGGCGATCAGTTTGTTCGAAAGGCCGGAGAACCGGCCAGGTGTGACATTGGATTCGTCTGTCATCGCGACTCGATCATAGGAGATGACAGGCCCAGGCGTCAGCCCCTTGGCCTAAAGCCCCAGCCGGCGCCGAAGCGCCCCGCGGCCCTGCCCCTTAGTCGATACGTTTTGGGCGGCCAGATAGTTCTCTCCCAGACGCGAAAAAACCTCGAACAGGCTGGGCCTTGGCAGCGGCAGATCGGCGAGGTCCGCTAGTCCCACCTTGCGACTCATGGCGAGAGCGAGCGTTCCGGCCAGTTCTGCTGCAAGCGGATCGACTATGCTGGCGCGCTGGATCTGCCCCTTCCCGTCGAGCGTCAGCTTTACGAGTCCGCGGTCGTTGCCCATGGCGGCGGCACGATCGTTTTCCGCCAGGTTTTCCCGCAGGATCGTATCGCCTGCACTGGCTCGAGAAGGGCGCGGCGCGAGCGGCCCGATCTCGGCAATAGCGGGTTCTGTCTCGATGAGCCGGGGAACCGGAAACTCCGCACTACTGCGCCGCTGGCCCAATAGGGCGCCAACAACGGCACGTCCGTGTGCCCGCGCAGCGCTCCAGTCTCTGTGGCCCGCCGCAATTCCCACAGGCCCAATGGTGCGGGAGGAGGTCGCGCCCGGCCTCAACCGCGCCTTGGCAATATCGAGTTCCTCAAGATCAGCCTTGCGGCCAGCCGACACAAGAACGTGTGAGGCATCGAGCGCCTCGCTCGTGCCGCCCTCGACTGCGATATCGACACCGATTCCTTGCGAGCGCCGCTTGATGGCAACGACGCGCGCCCCGATCCGAACCGACACACCTTCCTCCGCAAATGCTGCGAGCAGCAGCGAGACGGCTTCAGGATCGAACTCGGGCAAAAGCGGGCCATTGGGCACAAGCGTCACCGCCGCACCAAGACGGCGCTGCAATTGTGCCTGCTCGAGCGCCGCGGCGTCCGAGCCGATAATGACGAGATGGGTCAGCTTGCGCTGATTATCAAGGATCGAATCTACCGTAAAAGCGTCGATGTCACCGAGCCCCGGCACATCAGGGATAACAGGCATGCCGCCGATGGCGATGATGATCTTGCTAGGCTTGATGGTGAGGTCGCCGACCAGCAAGGAGCGTCCATCTACAAAACTGACGGCGCCACGCATAACCGTGACGCCCTGCGCAGTCAGAATCTCGGGCGAGGTCGCCCGGATGCGATTCTCGACCAAACGCGTTGCCCGCTCGCCCACCTGCTTGGCGGAAAGCTTGAATTCAGAGGCCCCAACGCCGAGTTCGGGCGCGCGCCTCATATCCTGCGCCCGCTTGGCACTCTGGACCAGCGACGCCATGCGCAGCGCCTGTTGGGCAGCATCACCCGGCTCGGGTCGATCGCGATCCGCCAGAACGACGCTGGCGCCAAGGCGACGCGCATAAAGAGCCAGATCGACACCGAGCGTCCCGGCACCGATTATGCAAAGGTCAGGAGATGTGGACACGAGCCAGATTCCGCGGCGGGCTAACAATGGTCCACTTATGCTGGCATATAGAAGGTCTGACAACAGGCTGGAAAGCACAAGCTTGGGGCCCATCGCGCGTTGACTTGCCCTATGCTTTTCCCTATAGACGCCACGAACAAAGCTGGCGCGCCCTGCCCGTCGGCCGGACAAGTTTATGCGCGTAATGCGCCAGCAATAGAGGAACCGTGCATCTGCGCGGTTGAAAGTCATGAAGCGTACTTATCAGCCCAGCAAGCTCGTGCGTGCTCGTCGTCACGGTTTCCGTGCTCGTATGGCCACCAAGGACGGCCGTGCGATTCTGAACCGTCGTCGTCGCGACGGCCGCAAGAAGCTCTCGGCCTAAGGCTGTTGGCCGGATGACGGCCGACGCACAAAAGGTCGCGACATTGCGCCGTCTCCGGCGGCGCTCGCAGTTTTTGAGGGCAGCCCGGGGCAATCGCGCCGGGCGCTCTGCGTTTGGGCTGCAGGTAATTGCGGCCGAAGACGAATTGCCCGGCGTGGGCTTCACCGTCACCAAGAAGGTGGGCAATTCGCCGGAGCGCAACCGCATGAAGCGCCGATTGCGTGCCGCTGCGGCAGCATGTGCCGATGACTTTCGGCCCGGCCACGACTATGTGCTGTTGGCAAGGCGCGAGGCCCTGAGCCGACCCTTTGCCAAAATGATCAAAGACCTCAACGGTCTCATCGCCAAAGTCCATGACACAAATGTGCATGACACAAAGGCGGATGATAATCGGACAGGGACCGGGCGTGGCCCACGGAACGCGACACCATGAATTCTGATAATCGCAATGTGATTCTCGCCGTCGTACTCAGCATGATCGTGCTGTTCGGCTGGCAGTTCTTCGTTGCCGGGCCGCAGCTCGAACGTCAGCAGCGGCAGAACGAGATTGTTGCCCAGCAGCAGGCCGAGCAGGCAGCCCTCGCGGTGCCCGCCACCACTGCCGACGGCACGCAGCCCGCCGCCGCGACAGACCAGCCATTGTCCTCGCAGACTTTTGCGGACCGCGACACAGCCATTGCCGCCTCCAACCGCGTCGCCATCGATACCGAAGACCTTGCCGGCTCGATCAACCTGACTGGCGCGCGCATCGACGACCTGCGTCTCGAAAAGTATCGCGAAACTGTCGATCCTGATTCCCCGATCATCACCCTGCTCAGCCCATCGGGCGCGCCGGGCGGTTATTATGTCGAACACGGCTGGGCTCCGGCTGCCGGCGCTACGACCGCCCTGCCCGATGCCAACTCGGTTTGGGCCCTCGAAGGCGACGCCACCACGCTGACCGCCGCCACCCCGGTGACGCTGCGCTACGACAATGGCCAGGGCCTGATTTTCCGTCGCACCATCGCGCTCGATGAGCACTACCTCTTCACCATCACCCAGACCGTCGAAAATACCGGTTCGGGCGATGTGGCCCTATTCCCCTATGCCCGCGTCGTTCGCCAGGGCACCCCGCCGGTGCAGAACTTCTTCATCCAGCATGAAGGCCCGATCGGCGTTCTGGGCTCCAACAACTACGTCGCCCGCAAGTACCACGACCTCCAGAACGAGCGTCAGGTCGATTTCCCCTCGACCAGCGGCTGGCTCGGCATTGCCGACAAGTATTGGGCGACTGCCGTCCTGCCCCAGCCCGATGCCAGCATCAATGCGCGCTTTGCCTATACGAGCCAGGGCACGACGCCGATCTACCAGACCAATTATGTCGAGACCCAGCCTGTCGTCGTTCCGGCCGGTGGCACGGCGAGCGTCGAAAGCTTCGTCTTTGCCGGCGCCAAGGAAGACCGCGTCATCACCGCCTATCAGACAGAGCACGGCTTTGATCGTCTTGAGCTGCTGATCGACTGGGGCTGGTTCCACTTCCTCACCAAGCCGATGCACTGGCTGCTGGTGACGCTCTATGGGCTCCTGGGCAATTTCGGCCTTGCGGTTCTCGCCGTGACCGTGATCGTCAAGGCCATCTTCTTCCCGCTCGCCAACCGTTCCTACGCCTCCATGGCCGCCATGCGCCGCGTGCAGCCGGAAATGAAGGCGATCCAGGAACGCCTCAAGGAAGACCGTCCGGCCCAGCAACAGGCCATGATGGAGCTGTACAAGAAGGAAAAGATCAATCCGCTCTCGGGTTGCTGGCCGATCCTTATCCAGATCCCCGTCTTCTTCGCGCTCTATACGGTTATCTTCATCTCCATCGAGATGCGCCACGCCCCGTTCTTCGGCTGGATTCAGGATCTGGCCGCGCCCGATCCGACGAACATCTTCACCCTGTTCGGCCTGATCCCGTGGAATCCGATGGCACTGCCCTTCATTGGCTCGTTCCTGCATCTCGGCATCTGGCCGTTGATCATGGGCGTCACCATGTGGGTGCAGATGAAGCTCAACCCGCCGCCGCCGGATCCGACCCAGGCGATGATCTTCAACTGGATGCCGGTGATCTTCACCTTCATGCTCGGCGCTTTCCCGGCCGGCCTCGTGATCTACTGGGCCTGGAACAACACCCTGTCGGTGACCCAGCAGTGGTTCATCATGAAGCGCCACGGGGCCGAGGTGAACCTGTTTGGCAATATTCTCGACAGCTTCCGCAAGAAGCCCAAGCCGGCAGAAAATTCGAAGAGCTAACGAAATTCCCGCACCATTCGGGGCCCGCTGGAGAACCCAGCGGGCCTTGTCTTTGAGGCCGAGGACCACATGACCGAAATCGATTATCCAACCGACCTCATCGAACGCGGCCGCCTGCTGTTTGCGCGCCCGATTCTCTTCACCAAGGGCTGCGTCAGCCTCGCCGACCTGCCGCCCATGGATCGCGTCGAGATCGCCTTTGCTGGCCGCTCCAATGTCGGCAAATCGAGCCTCATCAACGCGCTTTGCGGCACGTCCAATCTGGCGCGCACGTCCAACACACCGGGCCGCACGCAGGAACTCAACATCTTTGAGAGCCAGAGCGAAAACCTGCGCATCGTCGACATGCCGGGCTATGGCTATGCCAAGGCGCCGGAGCCCAAGGTCAAGGCCTGGACCAAGCTGGTCCATCAGTACCTCGTGGGTCGCGCGACCCTGCGCCGCGTCTATGTGCTCATCGACAGCCGCCACGGCCCCAAGGACAATGACATCAGCGTCATGAACGAGCTGGACCACGCGGCCGTAAGCTATCAGGTTGTGCTCACCAAGGCCGACAAGCCCAATTCCGAAGACGTCGAAAAAGCGCTGGAAGCCACGCGCTGGCAGATCGCCAAGCGTCCCGCAGCCCATCCACATGTTCTCCTCACTTCGAGCGAGAAGGGCACGGGCATCAAGGACCTACGGACCGAAATCGCCATGCTGCTCGCAAGCAGCGGCACCTAAAACAAAGGCGCATCCCACCGGATGCGCCTTTTTTTCTTTGTCTCTATTCTTTCCGATCAGGCGGCGTAACGCGCCTGAACCCGGGCGGCGCCCAGTTCGAACACGGCAACAATCTCGTCGAGCTCAGCGGCCTGGTTTTCCGTCTGCTCGATGGCTGCATTGGTCTCTTCCACCAGTGCCGCATTGTGCTGGGTAATCTCGTCCATCTGGCGCACCGCCGTGCTGACTTCCCCAATGGCGATGGCCTGCGAACGGCTGGCCTCGGCGATTTCGCCGATCAGCTTGGCGCTCTCGCGCACCGAGAGGTTGAGCGTCGAAATCTGCTCGGCGATCTGCATCACCACCTGCGTGCCGGCGTGGACCTCGCCGGCCGAGATTTCGATCAATTGCTTGATCTCGGCTGAGGCTTCGGCGGCGGACTGGGCGAGACGCCGCACTTCCACGGCCACCACAGCAAAGCCCTTGCCCGCCTCCCCTGCCCGCGCCGCTTCCACCGAGGCGTTGAGGGCCAGGAGGTTGGTCTGGAAGGCAATATCGTCGATCATGCCAATAATATTGGAGATTTTCGACGATGAGGTCGAAATCTGCTCCATTGCCTTGTTGGCTGCCTCCATGGCTGAGCCGCTTTCGACAGCAATGCGCGACGCGTTGCCCACGGACCGGTCGGCCTCCTGGGCGCGATGGGCATTCTCGGTGACGGTGCTGGAGAGGCTCGAAACCGTCGACGTTGTCTGCTGCACCATGGCCGCTTGCCGGCTGGTGCGTTCCGCCAGATCATTGGAGCCAGCCAGGATTTCGCCAGTGGCGGTCTTGAGCCGGTGCGAGGTTTCCTGCAGACGCCCCATGACGTCGGTCAGGCGATCGGCGACGGCGTTGGTATTGTCCTGCAGGTCGGCGAAAGCGCCTTGGAACTTCCCGCTCACGCGCTGGCTGAGGTCAGCCTTGGCCAGTGCCGAAAGCACCCGACCGGTACCCGTAAGGCCCTTGTCGACGGCGTCGAGCAGCGCGTTGACCTCGCCGGCAAGGCTCTTGAGTTCTTCCTGGGAATAATCGGCCGCGACACGGCGGCTCAATTGGCCAGCCATGACGGCGTGGATCGTCTCCTTGAGATCGTCGGTCAACCGGTCCGATGCGCGGCGGCGATGGCCACTTTCGGCATTGCGCTGCTTGTCGGCATTCTCAAGCGCAGCCTGCTCGATCAGTGCGCCACGGAAACTGGAGAACGCGTCGAACATGACGGTCAGTTCGTCCTGCACCTTCTGAACCGGAATATCGACCTCGGTATTGCCCTTGGCCAGTTCGCCAGTGATCGTGACGAGCTGGTTAAGGCGCGCCGAAACCACCTTGCGGAAGAACAGGAACACGGTGAAGCACCCCGAAGCCGCGCCGACGCCGGCAAGGATCAGCGTGATGATGGCGAAGCTCTGTGCCCCCGCCAGACGAGTCAGCCCTTCCTGCATGTCATCGAAAACCGACTTCTCAAGCGCCGTGGCTTCGACGATGACGCTGTCATAAGCGGCGTCGAATGCGGCATCGGCAGCAGACCCCGCGCCCTCGTCGGCCTTGCCGAGATTGGCGTAGCGCTGCTCTGCGGCCGCGCGGAAATCCGCCAGCGCCTGCAAGACCTTGGGGCCTGCAGCCTGCACCGCGGGATCCTCGGAAGCGAAGTAGACGGCGCCCGAAATATCGTCGCCCTGTTCGATCGCCGCGAGATAGGCTTCGGCGGAGTCGAGATGGGCCCAGACATTGGCGACGTCTTCGCTGGCATCGCCCATCATGATCTCTTCGAAGTAGAGATGGGCGGCGGTCGAGTTCAGCTTGATCTCCATGGCCGCCTTGACGTGCGGCGACAGGTGCGCGCCGACCTCATTGCCCCGGTCGCCCAGGGATACGGCGGCGAGCAGCGCGAGGCCGCCGAGTGCTGCGACGACGACACCGAAGCCGAGAAAGACGATGACAAGTTTTTTGGTGATCGAGAACCGGCTGAAGCGGAACATTGGGGAGACCTGGGGCGGGATTTATTGCCCCCAGCCTCCCCGATCTTGGTTAATGCCGCCTTGATTCCTGCGGGTTACGCGCTAATTCCGCGAAAGAACTTGCCGATATAGTCGGCCATTTGATCGCTGTCAGAGCTTTGCGCAAAAGAAGCGACGCCTTGCTCGACGACCTCCTCCGGCGCGCGGCCGCGGCGCAGTTCCACGAGCGCCAAGGCATAGTCGTCGTGGAATTCGGGGTGGGGTTGAAAACTTAAAGCCTTGCCGGACTTGTAGAAAAGCCCGGCGTTGGGCGTAAAGTCGGACGCCAGGATCACCTCGGCTTCGTTTGGCGGTACGATCACCTGGTCCTGATGCGAACAGGCGATGGAGAGAGTTTCGGGAGCGCCGGCCATGAAATCGGGACGGTTGGCGACGCGGTAGGCGTGGCGGCCGAGACCCCAGCCTTTCTCGGACTTCCGGACATCGCCACCCAGCGCATCGGCCATGATCTGGTGGCCGAAACAGATGCCAAGCATGGGGGTTTTGGCCTCATAGGCGCGGCGAATGAACTCGCGCAGCGGCGGCAGCCAGTCGTGATCCTCGTAAACGCCGGCCGGCGAACCGGTGATAACGATGCCCTCTAAGCGTGTGGGATCGGGTAACAGACTGTTCCCATATGCCGTCACCGCCTCGTAGCTAAAGCCATTCCCGGTGCCGTCGAACATGCGTTCGAACATGGAAGGGTATGGACCGAAATCGTCGCGAAGCGGTTCGGGGACATCCCCGGTCTGGATGATGGTGAGGCGCATGTGAATCTGACGTCCGAGAGGTTGGTCACACCTATCGAAATTTGCGGTCAAAGATCAACACCAGGCGCCTCAACCCAGCCATGTTGCCGTCTCAGGCGGCGACGAATGCGAGCGACACGCCATTGATGCAATAGCGCAGGCCCGTCGGCGCCGGCCCGTCGTTGAAGACGTGCCCCTGATGCCCACCGCAATTGCTGCAATGGACCTCGGTGCGGACCATGCCGAGCGTACTGTCCTCGGTGGAGCCGATGGCGCCGGGAACAAAGTCCCAGAAGCTCGGCCAACCAGTGCCGCTGTCGAACTTCTTTTCAGATTCGAAGAGGACCTGGTCGCAGCCGGCGCAATGGAACTTGCCGGCCCTATGCTCGTCATTGAGCGGGGAGGTAAAGGGGCGCTCGGTGGCTTCGTGGCGAAGGACATCGTAGGAGGCCGGATCGAGCTTGGCCTTCCACTCCTCGTCGGTGAGCTTGAACGGAAAATCGCCCTCGGCAGCGCGCGGCTGGCTCGGAGAGCGAAAGAGCGAAAAGGCCGAGAGCACGGCTACGGCCGAACTGCCCAAGAGAACTGCGCGTCGGGTAAGCTGCATTGTCTTTGTCTCCCTGACCCCCAGCATAGACCAATCCGGAATGAACTTTCCTCAAGAATACGAGAGGCCCCGCCCGGGGGAAGCGGAGCCTCATGACCTCATTCGGCGGGATGCCGAAGAAGGTTACATCTTCGGGGTCAGGACCGCGTCGATGACGTGGATGACGCCGTTGGACTGGATCACGTCGGCAATGGTGACATTGGCGACGGTGCCGTTTTCGTCGGTGATGGTCACCTTGCCGTCAGCGGCCTTGAGGGTGAGCTTGCAGCCACCGACAGTGTCAGCGACGTGTTCGCCACCATCAGCTTCGACCATGCCCACGATGTCGGTCGAGAGCGCCTTGGCTGCGATGACATGACAGGTCAGGATCTTGGTCAGCATGTCCTTGTTTTCAGGCTTCAGCAGGTTCTCGACGGTGCCGGCCGGAAGAGCGGCGAAGGCTTCGTTGGTCGGGGCGAGAACAGTGAAGGGGCCCGGGCCGGAGAGGGTTTCAACGAGACCAGCGGCCTGGACGGCTGCAACCAGGGTCGTGTGATCGGCCGAGTTAACGGCGTTTTCGACGATATTCTTGTCGGCAAACATGGCCGCGCCGCCAACCATCGGATTGTCCTGGGCAAAAACGGAGCCCGACAAGGCGCCAAAGGACAGAATGGCGGCGACGGATACGGCGCGCAGGGAAATGGTCATTTGAGAGTTCCTTCCTGTTATTATTTCGTGCCCGATCAATCGCGGGTCACAGGGAGGTACGGAGGGGTTGCGGCACGAGTTTCAGGATTTTGCGCGGTATATTTTTCGCGAATTTTGAAACTGATTGGGGCCGAGCTTCGTATGCGCGGGCGTCAACGCTCTCAACCGACAAACGTCATCCCCGGGCTTGACCCGAGGACACGTCACTCACGATGCAGGGCAAAGTACAACACCCTCGGGCAAGCCCGAGGGTGACGGCCCGCGCGATGGCGCAGGCGCTTCGTAGAGATCAAAAGCTAACCTAAATCTTCGTGACCGCGCCCTGTGCCACGATCGGACCGGTGGGAACACCCGCAGGGGCGCCGCCCTTGGGTTCGAGGGTGACCGCCAGCACGGAGCCTTCGCCCCAGCCGGAACGAACCGCATCCGAGAGTTCGACCGTCGTGCGTGCATTGATCGGCACGACGCCCATGGAGATGGGCGAGCCACCACCCTGGATGGCCCAGAGCTCGTAGTCGTTATTGGGCAAGGTGGCGCCGGAAAGCGCCGTCAGCCGGACAGCACCGGACCCATCGTAAAGGGCGAGGAACTGCACGTCGCTGCCTTCTGCCTGCAGCGCTGCCACGAGCTGATTGGCAAGAGCCGAGGAGTCAGGGCTTGGCTGCAGGACGGAAAAGCCGACGGCGACCGCCGCAACAGCAAGGGCACCGGCCGCAACAGAGCGCCAGAGCGCCAGGCTATCCCACCAGGATGCGCGCTTTTCTGCCCCGAAAAGCCGGGTCTCGATTTTAGGAAGGATGTTCGCAGGCGGCGCCACCGGCTCGAACTGCTCGTCGAGCCCGGAAAAGTGGCTGGCCCAGAAATCATGCTCACGCTGCAGCATGGTATCGGCTGCAATCCGCCTGCCCACCGCCTCATGGGCGGCCGGGTCGAGCAAGCCCAAGACATATTCCGCGATAACCGCGCGGTGTCCGTCCCCATCTTGTTTGTCTTGCTCGCTCATGACGTCAGGCACTCTTTCAACTTTGCAAGGCTTCGCCGCAGCCAGGTCCGCATCGTATTGAGCGGCACCGAGTGGCGTTGAGCCAGTTCTTCGTAGCTGAAACCATCGAGATAGGCCCCCCGCACCGCATCGGCGCGATCCGGCTCAAGCGTACCAAGACAATTCGCGATCCGCGCGCTGTCTTCGGCCTGCTCTACCTGTCGCTCGGGACTGGGACCCAGATCGGCAATATCGAGGGCTGCATCAATGTCTTCGCTCACCGGCCGTTTGACGCGCACTTTGTCCAGTGCATGATTGCGGGCAACGGCAACAAGCCAACTGATCGGACTATATTGGCCGGCCACGTAGCGGTCGGCCTTCTGCCAGATCTTGATGTAGATTTCCTGGATCGCTTCCTCGGTTTCGGCTCTGTCCCTCAAGATACGGAGGGCCACTCCGAAAAGTTTCGCGCTCGTTCTTGTGTAAAGCTGGCGAAAAGCGCCGCGGTCACGCAGGGCGCAACGGGCGATCAGATCCGCAATTTCGCTTGTATCCGCTTGCATTGCCATGGGTCTGAATAGAGCCTCCCGGTTCCCTCTTGCCGACATATTCCCCTATGTCTGGCATTCCTGCTACGCAAATCGGGGAGAAACAGATCAACGGCCATGATTTTGTCGCGGCAGGTCATTTATAGACAGGACAAAATGGACTAGACCCTTTGCCCGTCCGAAGGTCTTCTTGAGGAAACCACACCGCCCATGTCTGACCAAGAAACGACGACCGACCGCTTCAGCCACGATGCCGGCATTCTCGCCCAGGCCCTGCCCTATATGCAGCGCTACGAGGGCAAGACCGTCGTCGTGAAATACGGTGGCCATGCCATGGGCGATCTCAAGCTCGGCCAGGCCTTTGCCCGCGATATCGCGCTGCTCAAGCAGTCCAAGGTCAACCCCATCGTCGTGCACGGCGGCGGGCCGCAGATCGCCTCGATGCTGAAGAACCTCGGGATCGAATCCAAGTTCGAAGGCGGCCTTCGCGTCACCGACGCGCGGACCATGGAAGTGGTCGAGATGGTTCTGGCCGGCTCGATCAACAAGGAAATCGTCGCGCTGATCAATGCCGAAGGCGAATGGGCCATCGGCCTCTGCGGCAAGGACGGCAACATGGTTTTCGCCCGCAAGGCGGAAAAGAAGGTCAAGGATCCCGGCTCGAACATCGAGCGCGTGCTCGATCTCGGCTTTGTCGGCGAACCCGTTGAAGTCGACCGTACCCTCCTCGACCTGCTGGCCCGTTCGGAAATGATTCCGGTCATTGCCCCGGTCGCTCCGGGTCGCGACGGCAATACCTACAATATCAATGCCGATACCTTTGCCGGCGCCATTGCCGGCTCGCTCGGCGCCAAGCGCCTGCTGTTCCTGACCGACGTGCCGGGTGTTCTCGACCGCGACGGCAAGCTCATTCCCGAGCTCAGCGTCGCCGATGCCAAAGCGCTCATCGCCGACGGCACGATTTCGGGCGGCATGATCCCCAAGGTCGAAACCTGCCTCGAAGCCCTCGACAGCGGCGTAGAAGGCGTCGTGATCCTCAACGGCAAGATGCCCCACGTCGTCTTGGTCGAGCTCTTCACCGAATTTGGTGCCGGCACGCTGATCGTTCGCTGATCTGCATATCGTCACTGTCTTAGAAAGGCCGGAACCCGTTCATGTCGAACGTGTTTCGGCCTTTGTCATTTAGTTTGTGAGGCGTCTTGGGCTCTGAGTTCCTAATCTTCGCGCTGGTCGGCTTTCTCGCGCAGATCGTCGACGGCGCCCTGGGCATGGCCTATGGCGTTATCAGTTCCACCATGCTGCTCTCCTTCGGGGTTCCGCCCGCTGCAGCCTCGGCCAGCGTCCACGCTGCCGAGATGTTCACCACCGCCGCCTCGGCCACGAGCCATGTCCGCAATCGCAATGTGAACTGGAAGCTGTTCTGGCGACTGGCGCCGGCCGGCATCGTGGGCGGCGTGCTCGGCACTTATGTGCTGACCGCCATCGACGGCGCCGTGCTCCGCCCCTTCGTCACCGTCTATCTCGGACTGCTCGGGGTGTTCATTCTCTATCGGGCCCTGCGCGTCCGTGGAGCCTACAAGGAGCCGAGGACCCAGATTGTTCTCCCGCTCGGCGTTGCCGGAGGCTTTGTCGACGCTGCCGGTGGTGGCGGCTGGGGGCCGATCGTGACCTCGAGCCTGATCGGCTCGGGTGGCGCACCGCGCTATATCGTCGGGACGGTCAACACGGTCGAGTTCTTCGTGACCACGGCGGTTTCGGTTGCCTTCATCACCGCGCTGGTGACGGGGCACTGGAGCGATGCCGAAGGGATCGACCAGCATCTTTGGTCGGTCGCGGGTTTGGTTGTCGGCGGCATCGTCGCTGCTCCGCTGGCCGGCTTTGTCGTGCGCGTACTGCCTGCCAAGCGGCTGATGCTGCTCGTGGGCACTCTGGTGATTGCGCTGGCCGGCTATCAGACCTGGGAATTGCTCTTCAAGTCCGCATGAGAAAAGGGCC
>NZ_JBEVLL010000019.1:0-12461 GCF_040509215.1 Devosia sp. | reverse complement strand
CTGTGTTCCCTCTGCCACCATCTGAGACCAAGCGCGGTCCATCGTCTGTTGAGCAGTACGGCAGCAAACTAGGAATTCCGATTGCGCCTGCCACACTTCAGTGGCGGCGCACCCCGCTTCATGCTGCTGTGCCGACATGATCCAAAGCGTCGATCCCGATGGCATCATTCTGCGCGAGCACCGTCTCGGTCGCTTCGACCGCCGCATGCCCATCGGCCCGGCGCAGTGGGATTTTCATGACCTGCTCTGGATCCACGAAGGTAGCGTCCGCCTCAGCGTCAATGGCGGCGACGGCATCACGCTCAGCGCCCCCGGCGGCATCCTGATCTTGCCCAACACACCCTTCTCCGGCACCACCATCGGCGGCTTCGCTACCGCTTCGATTTGCCACTTCACTTTGGTCAGCGCACAAACCGACGGCCCCGGCTATCTCCTCCCCCGCCCCGGCGAAGCCAT
This sequence comes from Devosia sp., assembly GCF_040509215.1. GTDB lineage: Bacteria > Pseudomonadota > Alphaproteobacteria > Rhizobiales > Devosiaceae > Devosia. The sequence goes on along the minus strand of NZ_JBEVLL010000019.1, from coordinate 12,005 downwards.
GCACGTCCAATCCATGCTGCGCCTCAGCCTCGATCTCGCCAGCGCGACCACCGAGGCGGACCTGCAACGCCGCCGTCGGCTCCTCCTCGCCATGCTCGACTGTTTCGATCACCCCACCGCCACCCACAGCGAGCCTGCGCCCGGCGACGACGGCCTCGACATGGCCTGGGGCCAGGCGACAAAATCCCTCCATAAGATGCGCACCCTCAGCGACGTCGCCGCCGTGATGGGTGTCCATGAAAGCGCCCTGCGCGCCCGACACCGCCGCCAATACCGCACCTCTGCCGGCAGCCACCTGCGCGAAATGCGTCTGCGCCGCGCCGAAGACCTGCTCTCGACCACCCGCTATACGCTCGGCGAAATCGCCCGCCTTATCGGCTATGGCCACGCGGAAACCTTCATCGCCGCCTTTCACCGCAGCCGCGGCTGCACCCCCGGCGAATTCCGTCACCGCTCCAATCCCTTTGCCTGAGAGCCCCAATGCAGCTCCTTGAAACCGGCACTCTCTACGCCAATCCCGATCCGCTCCTCGTCAGCCGTCAGGCTGCCTTCCCCGGTCTCGCCCGCTTGGCCAATGGCGACATCGTCGCGCTTTTCTCCATCGGCCAGGCATTCGACGCCGCCGACATGCGCGCCTTTGTTAGCCGCAGCACCGACAACGGTCGCACCTGGAGCGCTCCCGCGCCGCTCCACACCAAAACCTTCACCCCCGAAGAATCCGAAACCTTCAAGCCCGCCGCCCTCGCCGACGGCACCCTGCTCGCCACGGGCTATGTCTTCCTCCGCCCCACCCCGCTCACACCCATCGTCGATCCCAAGACCAACGAACTCCTGCCCCTCCACAACAAGCTGTCCTGCTCCCACGACGGCGGCCACACCTGGACGGTGCCTGAGCGTTTCACTGTCGACGATGCCGGCCTCGAACTCTCCGGCCCCATCATCCAGCGCGCCTCCGGCGAACTCCTCGGCTCAGGCGCCCCATTCCATCTCGGGCCCGACAATCACGAAGGCTGGCTGATTTCCAGCGTCGACAATGGAAAAACCTGGCAGAAGAAATCCGTCTTCTTCCGCGCCGAACCGAGCACCATTGCGCCCTGGGAAAGTCGCCTGATCGACTTCGGCGGCACCCGCGTCGGCGTCCTCTTCTGGGCCTTCGACATCGCCGCCGGTCGCAACCTGACCAATCGCCTCGCCCTCTCCGAGGATGGCGGCAAAGCCTTCCGCACCCTCGACACCGGCATCCACGCCCAGGCCTCCAACGGCCTCGCCCTCGGCGACAGCGAAATGCTCAGCATTCACGCCCATCGCGAATCCCCCGTCGGCCTCAATATCTATCGCTCCCGCCTGCGCCACGACCGTCTGGAAGTGCTGGACACACTCGCCCTTTTCGCCGACGAGAGATTGGGGCAACGGACGGGGGAGGCCGATCCTTTCGCCAGCCTGCGCTTCGGCCAGCCGAGCCTCCTGGCGCTGGGCAATGGGGAATACCTCGCCTGCTGCTGGCAGGTCGAAAACAACCAGCACGTCATCAAAACCTTCCGCATCCGGCTCTGAGGCCATTGTGTCGACGACACCAGAACTGACCGACTACGCCAAGCTGAGAAAAATGCCGTTCTATTACGGCTATTCCGTACTCACCGGCACCGCCGTGCTCTGCACCGTCGGCGCGCCGCTAGTGCTGTTTTCGGCTGAACTGGGCATCGACAAGGACCGCATCGGCCTCATCGGCGGCATCCTGCCTTTCTTCCAGGTCCTTGGCATTGCCGCCCTGCCGGTCATCCTGCACTTCGGCACCAAGCGCGTCGCCGCCCTCGCCCTCATCGCGCGCTACCTGTTCCTGCTGCCGCTTTTCATCGCCCCCCTCTTCATCGCCACGCCCAACGTCGCCTTCGCCCTGATCTTCGGCGCCATCATCTGCTTTGCCATCTGCCGCACCCTCTCCGAAGCCGCCGTCGTCCCGTGGTCGCAGGAAATCATCCCCCGTCTCGTGCGCGGCCAGGTCAGCGGCAAGAACGCGCTGGCCTACCTGCCCACAGCCCTCATCGGCTCTTTCCTCATTCAGCTCTGGCTCGATGGACAAGACGGCATCGAGCGCTTCTACCCCGTCTTCGCCATCGGCATCGGAATTGGCATTGTCGGCGGCCTCTTCCTCTTCGGCCTCGGCGGCGGCGGCCCGCGCGCCTCCTCCCGCAGCAGCCTCGACGCTATCCGCCAACTTCGCGTCCCCCTGCGCGACCGCAATTTCCTCGCCTTTCTCTATTCCTCCGGCAGCCAATACCTCGTCTTTTCGGCGCTCAACATTTTCCTGCTGCTCTTCTTCCGCGAGCGCCTCGGCATTTCGAGCGGCCAGATCGTGCTCATGGCCGCGCTCGTCCCCGTCGGCTCTGCCGCCGGCAGCTATGCGGCCGGCTGGTTCATCGACCGCCACGGCACCCGCGCCATCCGCATCACCCTGCAGACGCTGCAGGTCGTCATGCTCCTCGCCCTGCCCTTCCTCCATGGCGGCATTCCCGGCGTCGAGCTGCTCGTCGGCCTCGTCTTCTTCCTCTTCGGCTTTTTGGTGCAGGGCGCCATGGTCGGCGGCAGCGTCTACATGCTCAACTATGTGCCGCCCACCGAGCGCGAGAGCTACATGGCCCTCGCCTATTCAAGCGACGGCATCTTTGGCGGCGGCCTCACCGTCCTTGCCGGCATCTTGGTCCAATATTTCGAGCACAACAGCACCAATCTCGGCTCGGCCCATATCGGCGGCTACGAAGTTCTCTTCCTCGTCGCCGCCTTTGTCACCGCCAGCTCCGCCGCCGTCTTCGCGCTCCTCAAGGAAGAAGGCGCCACTGGCGTCCGCGATTTCCTCGGCCAGTTCTCTACCGGCAACCCACTGCGCGCTCTCTGGGGTATCCAGCGTTTTTCCAGTTTTACCTCCGAACAACGCCGCCGCGACCTCGCCTACAGCTTTGGCGGCACCGGCAGCACCCTCGCCAAGGACGAATTGATCTCCGCCCTGTCCGACCCCAGCTTCGATGTCCGCCACGAAGCCATCCGCGCCCTCGGCCGCCTCCCGCCCACGCGCAAGGCCCTCCACGCCCTCGAAGAAATCCTCACCTATGACGGCCTGATCGAGCTGCAGTATGCCGCGCGCGATTCTGTCGGCCAGCTTCAGTCCCGCTCCAGCGCCGCAAAGATCGCCCGCTTCCTCGACGACGGCAATCGCCTCCTGCGCTCCCGCGCCGCCCGCTCGCTCGGCGACATCCGCGCCGAGACTTACCTGCCAGCCATCAGGAAAATGCTCGCCGAAGACCCCGACATCGACTGTCGCCTCGCCGCCGCCTCCGCCCTCGGCAAGTTCGGCGACCGGCAAAGCGTCCCCGCCCTCGTCGCCATCTACGTCGATCAGGCCGGCGACGAAAACCCGATCAGCGAGCCACGCAGCAAGGTCGTGCTGCTGGCCATTTCAAAAATCCTCGGCATCGAAGAACAGTTCGCCCGCAACTGGCGCCGCGAACAACGCATGCCCGGCTACTGCCTGCCGGCCCTGCTGAGCCGGTTGGCCAAATCGCTCGACGCAAAAGACAAACGCACCGAGAGCGTCCGCGCCACCTTGCAGCAAGCCGCCGCGGGCCTCGGCACGGGCCCAACCGCGGAAAGCTTCGCTGCCCTCCGTGCCCTGCGCTCGCTCATCGCCGCTTCGCCCCACAGCGAAGCGCTACCAGTGGTGGAATTGATCGACGGAACCCGAGACATTACCGAGGCCCATCCGGCCCTGATGGTCCTTCTCGCCGTGGCCGCCCGCCACGTCCTCCGACCGCCGAAGGACTAGGTCGCGGCCTTCTTGTCCGGCCATCCCATCAAAAGCTGCACCGATTTCTCCGCCTCTTTCGCCTTCTCCGCATCCTTGAAGATGCGCATGACGCAACGCGGCTCGGTGCGGCTGATGACGTCGTAGACGAGGTGATAGCCGGTCTTGTCCATGATCGGCCCGATCCAACCGGCGCAATGGTCGCAATAGCGCGTCATTGGCGCGGCATCATTGTCCATCACCTTGGCAAGGCTCGGGCAGCCATGCATGTGCAGTTCCAGATGCTCGTCATCGACCATCAGGTCGAGCTCGCAGTTTTCCTCTTCCTCGATCACCGACCAATATTCGTACATGCCCTGCAGGCCCTTGGTCTTGATCAGATCGAGAATATGCTTTTCCTGGTTCTTGCTGATTTCGAGCCAGTAGAGGTCGAGGTCCTCCTGCCCCTTGCTTTCAAGGAACTTGAACACCTCGTTATAGAACCGGGTGAAATGGTCGCTGGGGATCATGCGCGCCTCCGGATGATCTGCCGGCATGCGCCGGGCCCGGTAATTTCCGTATCGATCCGATAGGCCGTCCCCTCGGCAATCGCCTCGTTCACCTTGGTCGTCTGGTCGCAGAAATGCGCCGAAACCGACGGGGAAATCTTGGCGACATGGTGATAGGCCGTGCAGCGCCGTACGGTGAGAACGATCTCGTCCTCACTGACCGCAATGTCATAATCGGCATCTTCGCGGGTGAAAAAGTGCCGCCAGTGCCGCACCATCTCCTCCGGATGGCCATCCAGCATATGCCGCCGCAGGTCGACATAAACATCCTTGCCCACCTTGGCGAAAATCTCATGCAACACCTCGACGCCGTAGCGCTCGACGATGAAGTCGATGGTCGTGTTCACCGCACCATGAAAATCGAGGTGAACATTGCCCTCTTCCTGATAGCGCAGCGGTGTTTCAGGCAGCTTTTGCATGGTCGCGCCTAAAGTAGGATTTGCCACCGATAATGGTCTCCTCAACCGAGAGGTCCACCGCATCGAGCAGCACGAAGTCGGCCAACTTCCCCGTTTCGATACTGCCGAGGTCTGCTTCCCGCCCGACAACCCGCGCCGGCACCAGGCTCGCCGCATGCGCCGCCTGCACCAGGTCCGCACCGGCCATCGACACATAGTTTCGCATGGCCTCGTCCGAGGTCAAAGACGAACCACAAAGCCCGCCATTGCGATCCCGCACCGCCTTGCCCGGCGCACTGGTCACGAAATAGCCGGGATAGAACTCGAACTCCGTCCCCGGCAGGCCCGCATATTTCATCGAGTCCGTTTCGAGGAACACTCGATCCACCGGCAATTGCGCCAGTATGCGCAGGAGTTTGGGATGCGCGTGAATACCATCGGCCACGACACCCAGCGCCAGATGCCGCTCCGCCAGCAGCGCATCGGGCAATGAAAACACATGCACCCCCGAATTGTCCGGTGGGATGGTCCGCATCACGTCATACATATGCGTCACCGCATCGATCCCCCAGCCGACATAGCGCGAGACATCGTCCGGCGCCGCCTGGCTGTGGCCGAAATGGATCGAAACCCCCGCCGCCTTCATCGCGCGGATAAACTGTTCCGCACCCGGCAGTTCCGGCGCAATTGTCACGGCCGCCAACCGCCCTTGCGCCCTCTCGAGCATCATCGCCGCCAGCTCGGCCGACGGCAGTTGCAGGTTCTGCGGATTATGCGCCCCGGGCGAATTGAAGCATGGCCCCTCGCTGTGAATACCCAGCGCCCGCGCCCCCTCGGCCCGCCCGCTGGCCTCGGCCAGCCGCGACAGCACCGACCCGAATTCCGCCGGCGGCTGGCAGCCGATAGACGGCAGAAATGCCGTCACGCCACGCGCCGGCAGCTTGGCCGCAGAATCCGCCACCCCGTTCGGCGTTGCGTCCGAATAGAGGTTGATATCGAACCCGTGCTGCAGGACGTCGATCATGCCCGGAAACAGCACTTTCCCGCTCGCGTCCTGCACCTGAAAATCAGCCCCAGTCGCCGTTTCCGGGGCGACCAGACCAAGAATCCGTCCGTCTTCCACCAGCAGGTCTTGCCGCAGAATCCCCGTGGGCGTCACGACCAGACCGCCTGCCCACTTCTGCTTGACACCCATTGGGGAACCTCTATTAGCATGTTATTATGCTAATGAGTTAACTCACTTCGTTTCGGGTGTAAATATGGATCGCCGCACCGTCTGCATCACCGGCTCCACGCAAGGCATAGGCTACGGAATTGCCAAGGCTTTTGCCAATGACGGACATCGCGTGATCCTCAATTCTCACATTCGCGACGACCGGGCGGAAGATGCCATCGGCGAACTTTCTGCCCTTACCGAAGTGCGTTTCGTGCAAACCGATCTCTCAAAGCCCGGCGGGGCAGAACAGCTCATCGAAACAGCCCACGCGCAGTGGGGATCGCTCGATACGCTCGTCAACAATGCCGGCACCTTCCTAGATGCCCCCTTCGGCCAGCTGACCGAGGACATTTTCGACCGCACCTTCGCCCTCAATGTGCGCGCCTATCTCTTCGCGAGCCAGGCCTTTGCCAACCGCGTCAAACCCGACCAGATCGGCGCCAACATCATCTGCGTCGGCTCCACCAATTCCATGGCCGCCGAACGCGATAGCGTCGCTTACGACGCCTCCAAGGGCGCCGTCCTCATGCTGGTCAAATCCCTCGCCGTGACTCTCGCCAGTCGCGGCATCCGCGTAAACGGCCTCGGCCCCGGCCTCGTCCGTACCCCACTTACTGCCGCCGCGCTCGCCTTCGAGGAATTGAGAAAAGCCCTCGCTCGACAGATTCCGCTCGGCCGTATCGCCGAGCCTGAAGATATCGGTGGAGCCGCGGTCTTTCTTGCTTCCGATGAGGCGCGTTATATTACAGGACAGATGTTGTTCATCGATGGCGGGATTCTTGCCAACCAACTGTCCTGGGGTGTCGAACCGTGAATGTTGAACTGACACCGCGCCATCTGCAATTGCGGGACCTCTTGTTCCGCCGTTGGAAAACGGCCGGTCTCAAGGCCGGGGACAAGATCGAGTCGCAGAACGAGATCACCAAGTTCTGTGATTTTTCGCTGATCACCGTCATCAAGACGCTCAAGGACCTCGAAGCAGAAGGTGTCATCCGCCGCCAGGTCGGCCGCGGCTCCTTCCTCGAAAAGGCCCCCTGGGCCGAAGCCCATCACCGTGTCGGTTTCTTCTACAACCGCAACATCGTCGGCGGCGGCATCTTCAACAACGAGTTCTATACCCGCCTCGTCATCGCGCTCGAGCGCGGCATCGTCTCGGATGGCCACGAATTCGTCATGGGCAGTTTCACCCACGAGAGCATGCCCGTCACCTTCTGGGACCGCCTCGACATGGTCGTCCTAGCCGGTATCACCGACGAAACCGACATTTCCGCGCTGAGCCAGACCACAAGCCAGGTCAGCGTACTCGACGCCACAATGAACCTCCCAGGCATCCACAGCTACAGCCTCGACTACGGCCCGGCCTTTGAAGAAATGTTCGAGCGCCTCGGCACCAAGCCCAATCGTGTGCTCTATCTCGATACGGTCCACATATCGTCCGAACAGGCCTCGCGCCTCAAAAAATTCAAGGCCGCCTGCGCCGCCAGCGACGCCGTCCAGACCCTTAGGGTCACCGAGGTCAATCAGGAAGACCACACGGCCGATATCACCGCGCTCGAAGAAACCATTGCCGAATTCCAGCCCGATCTAATCTGCGGTTACATGCACCACCGCTGGCATGCCCGCATGGCCGAGGCCCTCGCCAAGCCGGTGCGCATCTACCCCTATGGGCTCGATTCCAACCGCCCCGGCTTCGTCGTCGAAAGCGGCGCCTGGCTCAAGACCGTGCTGCCAACCATTTATGAGAACCTCGACGACCGGCGCGGCGAAGGCGGCGTCCACACCTTCCCGGCCCATTTCGTTTACTGATCAGGACTTTTATCCATGTTCAAGCTCGTCGATAGCGGCGCCCGCTCGCACCTGCCTTTCAGCCCCGCCTTCATCGCCGGCGACCTGATGTTCGTTTCCGGCCAAGCCTCGGTCGATAGCGCCAGCGGCGCCATCGTTACCGACACGTTTGAAGGCGAAATGCGCCGCTCGATCGAGAACCTGCGCGCTATCCTGGTAGCCGGCGGCCTCAGCCTCGACCACGTCGTCAACGTCAAATCCTACGTCGCCGACGAAGCCGACCTTGCCCTCTACAACCAGATTTATCCCGAATATTTCAGCGAACCCCGCCCCAGCCGCAGCACCATCGTCGGCGTCCTCGGCACCAAGCTCAAGTTCGAGCTCGACTGTGTCGCCTATGCCAAGGCCACCCGCCAGCAGGCCGAGCGGATCGGCTGACGCACTAGCCCGAAATTGTTGGCGCGACCGGCGGTAGCGCCTGGGTAATCCGGCGCGCCGCATCCTGCAGCGCCTCTGCAACGCGGTCTGCCAGCACCCGCATGCGGTTTTCCGGCGCCGACAGGCTCATGGCGGCAATCGGAAAACCGTGCCCGTCGAGGATCGGCACGCCGATGCAGGTCACACCATCCTCGTTCTCGCCCGTCTCCATGGCAAAGCCGCGCCGGCGCGTCTCCATGACCTGCCGGCGAAACGTGCGCGGATCGGTCAGCGTGCGAAAGGTGCGCTGCTCGAACTCGGGAAGAATAAGCCGCTCGACCGTTTCGTCCGGCAAAAAGGCCGCGATGGCCTTGCCGAGAGACGTTGAGTGGACGGGATGGCGATGGCCAATCCGCGCCTGAAACCGCTGCGACCGCGTCGCCTCGCGAATATCGACATAGACCACTTCATCTTCGGCAAGCACGCCAAGGTTCACCGTCTGGCGAAAGCCGTCGACCAGTCGATCGAGCTCGGCTTCCGCCGAACGCCGAATGCTGTGATGCACGGCGTCTTTTTGTGCCAGCGCACGAAACCGCTCGCCGACCCCATAGCGATCCCGCTCGATGTCATGCGCGAAAAAACCGGAAGCCGATAGGGTCTGCAGATATCGGAACACCGTGGTCTTGGGCAGCGAGAGGGCCAGAGCCACCTCGGCCAGCGTCACGGCATGGGGCTGGCTCGCGACATAGGCAAAAACCTGCATCGCCTTTGCCACCGGCAAAACCGAATACTGGTCCGAACCCTTCGCCATCGCCAACCTCAATCTCTGTGCCGCGATTGGAGATCATGCCGATCATCGTGTCAACTCGACGACCCCCGGCGAAGTCGCAAACTATTCCGTCCCACGAAACGCCATGGCGTTTACCGCAACCGCGCCGTGGTGTGTCCTGCACTCAGAGAATTCGAGGAGCAGCAAATGCTGAAGTTTGACGAGTCCGCACGCATCATCGCGTCCGAATCTCGCTTTGTGGCCGGTGGTGTAAACAGCAATTTCCGTCTGGGCATGGGCCACGGTCCGCTGGTCTTCACCCATGGCGAAGGCGCCTACCTCTACGACGTCGATGGCAACAAGATCATCGACTACTATTGCGGCATGGGCGCCATGGTCCTCGGCCATAGCCCGGCCGGCGTGCAGACCGCCGTTAAGCAGCAGGTCGACAAGGGCATACTCTTTGCCGGCCAGTCGCCCATCGAATACGAAGCCGCTCGCATCATCTGCGAACGCATCCCGAGCGCCGAGCGCCTGCGCTTCGGCTCTTCCGGCTCCGAAGTCGCCCAGGCCGCCATGCGCCTCACCCGCGCCGCCACCGGCCGCCGCACCATCGTGAAATTCGAAGGTCACTATCACGGCTGGTTCGACAATATCCTCTGGTCCACGGCCCCCTCCCTCGCCGATGCCGGCTCCGCCGAAGACCCCAACCCCGTCCCCGGCAGCAAGGGCCAAAGCATGGCCGATGCCGATGGCCTCGACGTGCTGCAATGGAACGATCTCGCTGCCGTCGAAGCCCGCCTGTCGCGCGGCGACGTGGCGGCCGTCCTCATGGAAGCCGCCATGTGCAATCAGGGCGCCATTTCACCCATGCCCGGCTATCTCGAAGGCGTACAAGCCGCCTGTCGCAAATACGGCACCATCCTGATCTTCGACGAAGTCATCACCGGCTTCCGCCTCGGCCAAAAGGGCGCACAAGGCCGTTTCAATGTCACGCCCGATCTCTCGATCTTCGCCAAGGCCATCGCCAACGGTTTCCCCGTCGCCGCCATAGTCGGCCGCGCCGACCTCATGGACATGTTCGCCACCGGCGGCGTGCTCCACGGCGGCACTTTCAACTCCCAGCCTGTCCCGATGGCCGCCATGGTCGCCACCCAGCAGGCTCTCACCCCCGAGCACTACGAAAAGACCTCGGTCTATGGCACCCGCCTCCGCGAAGGCATCCGCTCGATCTTTGCCGAGACCGGCATCAAGGCCCAGGTCACCGGCTACGAACTGATGTTCCACGTCGGCTTCGGCCTCGACGCCCCGGCCCGCAACTATCGAGACCTCGCCCGCGCCGACAAAGCCGGCTATGCCCGCTTCGCCCAGGCGCTCCTCCGTCAGGGCGTGCGCGTCCTCGAACGCGGCGCCTGGTTCGTCTCGTCCGAGCACAATGACGAGGTCGTCGACAAAACCCTCGAAGCGGTCCGCGCTGCCGCCCTCGAAGTCGCCCCAACGCTGCCAAGCTGACCCAATAACGAGCCGGCGCAATGCACCCGCGCCGGCTCCCGCCGTTGATCCGATCACTCATCCGCTGTTAGGAGTGCCCCACTTCTTTTGCGGATTGCCCAATGACCACCACCAGTCTTCGCGCCGAGATCGAGAGCTTTCCGATCGCCGGCCGCTTCACCATTTCCCGCGGCAGCAAGACCGAAGCGCGCGTCATTCGCGTGGAACTGGAACAGGACGGCATCACCGGCCGGGGCGAATGCGTCCCCTATTCGCGTTATGGTGAAACGCTCGAAGCAACGCTGGAAACCATTCTGAGCCTCGCTCCGCAACTCGCCGCCGGCCTCGACCGCATCGCCCTTCAGTCCGCCCTGCCCCCCGGCGCCGCCCGCAACGCGATCGACTGCGCCTTCTGGGATCTCGAAGCCAAACGCGCCGGCACCGATGTCGCTAAACTGGCCAACATCCTGCCCCCAGCACGTATCGAAACGGCCTACACCATCAGCCTCGACACACCCGAAGCCATGGCCGAAGCCGCCGCACGCCACGCCCACATGCCGCTACTAAAACTCAAACTCGGCGCTCCCGGCGACGCCGACCGCCTCGCCGCCATCCGCGCCGCCGTGCCCGACACCCGCCTCGTCGTCGACGCCAACGAAGGCTGGCAGCCAAACGAGCTTGAAAGCCTGCTCCGCGCATCCCGCGACGCCGGTATCGAACTTGTCGAACAGCCCCTCCCCGCCGGCAATGACGCCCTCCTTGCGGAGATCGAGCACACCGTCCCGATCTGCTCCGACGAAAGCGCCCACGCCCTCGCCGGCCTCGACCAACTCGTCGGCCGCTACGACGCCATCAACCTAAAACTCGACAAGACCGGCGGCCTCACCGAAGCCCTCGCCGTAGCGCAGCGCGCCAGGGAACTGAACCTCGCCATCATGGTCGGCTGCATGGTCAGCACCTCCCTCTCCATGGCCCCCGCCTCCCTGCTGGCCCCCTTCGCCCGCTGGGTCGACCTCGACGGCCCGCTCCTCCTCGCCGCCGACCGCCCCAACGGCCTCGCCTACACCGACGGCGCTATCGACCCGTCCGTCAGTCGCCTCTGGGGTCGGCACTCCTAAAGCTCCCGCCCAAGACTCTCCACTCCATCGTCACCACCGGGCTTGTCCCGGTGGTCCATGCTGAGGCGAGATGGATTGCCGGGACAAGCCCGGCAGTGACGACGGGGCGAAAGAGCACCTAACGCGGGTGCGTCACATCCCGCGTGCGCTGCAACGCATCCACGGTCTGCTCATACCGCTGGTTGGCCACCCCGAGGAACAAACAATCGACAATCGCCAACTGCGCAATGCGGCTGACCATGGCCCCCGCCCGCAACCGGCTCTCCCGCGCCCGGCTCACGAGACACTCCTCCGCCGCCTTTGCCAGCGGTGATTCCGGCGACCCCGTCAGCGCTATCGTCAGCGCCCCCGCCTGCCGCGCAATCTCGATATAGCGCACCGTATCCGCCGTCTCTCCCGAATGGGAAAACCCGAAAGCCACCGTCCCCGGCGGCGACAGCCGCGCCGCCGTCCACGCCTCATGCGGA
>NZ_JBEVLL010000018.1:0-17138 GCF_040509215.1 Devosia sp. | reverse complement strand
CGAAGTTTCTAAAAAGTCACGCCTTCCCGTCATCGATATCGCCCGCGGCGTCGCCATTCTCGCCATGGCGTTTTATCACTTCTGCTGGGACCTCTGGTACTTTGGATTCCTTGCGGCTGATGTGGGTTTCGATCCGCGCTGGGTGTTCTTTGCCCGCTCGATCCTTGCGAGCTTTTTGTTCCTGGTTGGCGTGGGCCTCGTGCTCGGGCATGGCGATGGCATTCGCTGGAAGAGCTTCTGGCGGCGCTGGCTGTTTGCCTTTGGCGGGGCCGTGGCAATTACCGTCGGCACGCTGATCGCCTTCCCCGAGAGCTTCGTTTATTTCGGCGTGCTGCATGCCATTGCGCTGTTCATGCTGATGGCGCTGCCGTTCCTATTCGCGCCGGTCGTGGTCGTCGCACTGGCGGCGCTGGCTTTCATCCTGCCGCCCTTCTTCTTTTCCAACATTCTGTTTGATGAGAAGATTTTCTCGTGGCTCGGCTTCTGGGTCGTTCCGCCTATCACCAATGATCTTGTGCCGGTGTTCCCGTGGTTCGGGGCAGTGCTCATTGGGATTCTCGTGACGCGGCTGGGCAAGGCGGCGCTGCTGCCGAAACTCGCCGCCATTCAGCCGACCGGCAAACTGCCGCGCGCCTTTGCGTTTCTGGGGCGCTGGAGCCTGCCGTTCTATCTCATTCATCAGCCGGTGCTGCTGGCGGTGATCGTGCCGCTCTCGATGCTTTTGGGGACGCAGGATACGCTGCGCGAGCAGGACTTTTTGCGCTCGTGCCAATCGACCTGCGAGACTGCGGGAACCTCGGCGGAGATGTGCACGACATACTGCCAATGCGGGCTTGAGGGTCTTGATCGCGACGGTCTATGGGATGCCGTCTATTCCGGCGTGCTGAGCCCGCAACAGCAGACCCAGCTCGATGCGAATAACCGGCAATGTTCGGCGCTGATCTATCCCGAATTGCTCGATACCCCCGAACAATAGGATTCTTCAGCTTGGGTTCAGGCCGCCGTGGTAAAGCAGTGGCAGAGGAGACCCTGCCATGCGCCACGCCGCTATCCTGCTTGCCCTGTTCGCGGCTTCGCCGGCCCTCGGCGACGATGCGCTGACTTTCCTCGGCGTGCTCAATGGACGCGATATCGTGGTGGAACTGACCGACGGGGGCACCGGCCCGGTCGTCGGTCGCTATACCTATCGCGATACTGGCGGGGACATTCCGCTGCTGGCGGTGTCGCATGGCGATGGCGGCATCGTGCTCAACGAGGAAGCGCCCTGCGACGAGAGCACCTGCAAGACCGATGACGAGGGCAAGGCGGTCGATCCGCCGCTCGCCGCGGTCTGGGAGCTGACCTATGACGGGGAAGAATATATCGCGACGGGCACGCGCACGACCCTCGACGGCAAGCCCAAGTCGGCGCCGCTGAAACTGGAAGTGCTTGCCTGGCGGACGCTCGATGCGTCCGAGGAAATCACGCCCTTTGGCCTCCACGATCGTTCGGCCTCGATGAGCTTCGATGATGCCGTGCCGCTCAATTGGGCCTCTGCGCCCTATGAAATGCAGCTCCTTGATACCACTCTCGATGAAGGGCTCGACGATCATGTGGGCGAGGCGAATTTCGTCTACGTCACCGACCCACGCACCAAGTTCGCCTTTCCTCGGGTAACGGGTTTTGACGATGGTTCGCCGGTCGATAAGGTCAATTCCATTCTGTCCGAGCAGCATGGCCGCATGAACCTGTCAGCTTTCGATTGCCTCGCCTTCCGCTACGCGACCTATGGCAAAGGCGAATACATGGCCGAGATGGGCGGTACGCTGGGGGACTATGACAGCGAACAGGTGAGCCTGAGCTACGCTTCGCCAAGACTGGTGAGCTGGGTGCAATCGGGCAGCCTCTGGTGCACCGGGGCGCATCCTTACAATCATGTCGACAGCTATACGTTTGATCTTGAGACGGGAAAACCGCTCGACCTGGCCAAGGTGTTTTCGGCCTGGGTGCCGCGCGAATGGGGTGCGGCGGTCGATGAGGTGGCCGATGCCAAGGCGGTTGCAGCCAATCCGGATGGGTTCTACTGGGGGCCGAGTGCGGGGCTGATGGCCTATGTGCGGGACAATATTCCCTCCGATCTCTTCGATGCCGAACTCGAATCCGAATGCATGCGCCCTGAGGCTATTGCCGAACATCTCGACATCCGCTTTGCGGACGGCAATGCCGTGGTGTTCACCCTCTCGGGCTTCCCGCACGTTGCCTCGGTGTGCAACGGCGATCTCTTCTCGGCGCCGATGGACGAGGTGAGCCAGTTTCTAGACAAGGGCGCGGCGGAGTATTTTCCGGGGGCTTTGTAATTTTAATCCGGACACGGGGGCGGCATGGCCCCTTGCCAAAGTTGCGCTGGTGGGGCGCTGATTGCTCGGTCATGAACATGTCATGTCCCCACTTCTTCTCGCTGTCATTGCTCTAGCCACCTTTTGTACCTCGATCCTGTCGGGGATTTTCGGCATGGCGGGCGGGATGATCCTCCTCGCGGCGCTGATGACCGTGTTGCCGGTGGTGACGGCGATTGCCGTGCAGGGTGTTATCCAGCTCATCGCCAATGGCTCGCGCGCCATCTTCTCCCGCCAATATATCGATTGGCGGATCCTGGGGACCATTCTCCTGGGGCTGCTGGCGGCGGCGACGCTGCTGTTCATCGTGCGGTACACGCCTGATTTCATCACCGTCTGCATTGCCGTGGGGCTCATGCCAATCCTTGTCTGGATTCCTAAGGACTGGCTGGCGCTCGATGCCAGCAAGCCGCTGCATGGCTTTCTCTGCGGGTTTTTCGGATCAGGGCTCAATCTCGCCGTGGGCGTTGCGGGACCGACCATCGATATCTTCTTCATTCGCACCGAAATGGATCGGCGCACGGTGATTGCCACCAAGGCGGCCGCGCAGGTGCTCTCTCATGGCGCCAAGATCGTCTTTTATGGCGTCATGGCATCGGCCGTGGGTGTGGGTGACTGGACCATCGCGCTGATCGCGGCGCCCTTTGCTATCCTCGGGACCAATGTCGGCTACCGTATCCTGCAGCGGCTGACGGACGATAATTTCCGCAAATGGACGCGCTGGATCGTCACCGGGATAGGGCTCTTCTATCTCGTGCGTGGATTGATGGCGCTGGCAGCGGGTTGAGCCCCGCATTTGCCGGCTTACGCACAAACAAATGCCCGAAAATACGCCGCGCCATTTTGAACTCCCGCAATCGCCCTCTATGGTGCGCGTGGGAGACGACATGGCACCTTTCGACAGCGTAACCGCGCGACTTATCCTGCTTTTGGCCGAAACGGGCTCGATCGGCCGCGCCGCCGAGCGCGAGGGGATCGCCTCTTCTGCCGTCAGCCGGCGTGTTTCCGATCTTGAGGCACGGCTGGGCGTGGTGCTGTTCGACCGTTCGGCGCAGGGCGTCAAATTGACCAGCGCCGGCGACGCCTATGCCGAAGGTTGCCGTACTGTCCTGCGCTCGATTGCCGATCTCGATGCCGTCATGGCCGAATTCGGCTCGGGCCTGAGGGGAAGCCTGCGGCTGGCCTCGACCGGTTCGGCGCTGACCGGGCGCTTGCCCGAACTTCTGGCGCGTTACGCCCAAAAATTTCCCGGCATCGAAATTGCCATTTCCGAGATGGGCGCTGCAAAGGCGCTGCTCGCGCTCGACGAAGGCCGGGCCGATGTCGCTATCGTTTCGGACAACTATGATTTCGCCCGCTTCGACATCAAGCCGTTCGAGGATGAGCGGGTCTGGGTGCTGGCGCCGCCGGATCACCCGCTGGCCAAATTGATCGAGCCGCGCAAGGCGATCTCCTTCGATGCGGCGCTGCCCTACGACATCGTCGGGATCCACCACACCGGTTCGCTCGACCGGCTGCTTTCGGAAGCGGCGACGGCCAAGGGCCAGAAGCTGACCGAGACGCTGCGGGTCGAAAGTTTTCCGGCGCTGGTGCGCATGGTCGAGGCGGGTTTCGGCATCGGTTTCCTGCGCTCGACGAGCCTCCATCTGCTCGCCGGCACCGATCTTGTCTGTGCCCCGCTGGCCGAAAGCTGGGCCATGCGCCAATTGCTGGTGGCGCGGCGCAAGTCGAGCCCGCAATCGGCGGCAATGAAGAGCTTTATTGCGCTCTGTGCCGAGACATACGCGCCCTCCAGCTGAAACGTTTTCGCAGACGGGCCGCGTAAACCACGAAAAATAAAAGCGATTCTCATCTGACAAAAGTCTGATCGGCTGCGTCATATTTTCCTTTGACTCACCCAAATGTGCTGGCTAGGAACTTGATAAGCGCTGTCAGGATTTCGACGGCGTGTCCCTGATGCAAACCGATTGGATCGTCCCGTGACATCGCTTTTCCGCACCACTGCATTCGCCGCTGTTCTCGCCAGCGCCGCCGTGTTCGCCCCCCTGGCATTTGCCCAGGACAAGGTGATCGCCCATGCCCAGGGTGAAACCACCATTGCCGGCGTGCCGGAAAAAGTGCTGGTGCAGGACTGGGCCGTGTTCGACGATCTCAACGCGCTGGGCGTCGCCGTTGCCGGCGTGCCGTCTTCCAATGCGCCAACCTATCTGGCTGACAAGATCCCGGCCGATGCGCTGCAGATCGGTTCGCTGTTTGAGCCCGATTTTGAAGGCATTGCTGCCGCCGAAGCCGATATCTACTTCATCGCCGCCCGCTCGCGCGAAGCAATCGGCACCTCCAAGGACATCCTGCCCACCGTTGACCTCTCGGTCGACAACGGCTCGATCGTCGAAGGCGTCAAAAAGAACATGACGACGCTCGGCGACATCTTTGGCCTCGAAGCCAAGGCTACCGAACTCAACGCCGCGCTCGATGCCAAGGTCGCTGAAGTGAAAGCTGCAGCCGAAGGCAAGGGCAATGCGCTGGTGCTCGTGACCAATGCCGGCAAGCTTGGCGTCTATGGCCCGGATTCGCGCGTCTCCTGGATCTACAACGAAGTTGGCATGCCTTCGGCGCTGGATGGCGTGAAGGACGGCGACCATGGTGGTGACTCCGTGTCGTTCGAATTCCTCCTTGAAGTGAACCCGGACTGGGTGTTCGTCGTCGATCGTGACGCCGGCACGGGCGAGAATGCTGGCGCAGCTGCTGCACTCCTCGACAACGAACTCTTCAACCAGACGACGGCAGCCAAGGAAGGCCACATCGTCTATGTCGACCCGCAGGCTTCCTACATCACCATGCACGGCTACCAGGGCGTGCTGCTGCTGCTCGACCAGGTTCTGGCTGGGCTGAATAGCTAAAGACTAGTCACGATGGCCGGAGCGATCCGGCCATCATCCTTTCGCCGGGGCCCCACCGTGCGCATTCTGCTTTTCGCCTTTCTCGCGACGCTGATCCTGGCTTTCATCAGCCTCTTTGTCGGCGTCAGCGACGTCTCGCTGCCCGCTTTGCTGTCGGGCACGGCGGATGCGCGCGCCGTTGAAATCTTCTTCATCAGCCGCGTGCCGCGCACTCTTGCACTGATGCTGGCCGGAGCCTCCATGGCCATTGCCGGGCTCGTCATGCAGATGGTCGTGCGCAATCGCTTCGTCGAACCCTCGACGGCGGGCACGAGTGAATCGGCGGCTCTGGGCTTTCTTGTGGTGACGCTGCTGGCGCCCGAATGGCCGCTGATGGCCAAGATGGCGGTGTCGGCGCTCTTTGCGCTGGGTGGGACGGCGCTGTTCCTGCGCATTCTGCGCGCGGTGCCGCTGCGCGACGTGCTGCTGGTGCCGCTCGTCGGCATCATGCTCGGCGGTGTCATTGGCGCGGTCAGCGCCTTTATCGCCTATCGCACCAATCTCATGGCCTCGCTGCTCGCCTGGAACATGGGTGATTTTTCGGGCGTTTTGCGCGGGCGCTATGAGCTGCTCTGGCTTGGGCTCGCCGGGGGCATTCTTGCCTATATCGCGGCGGATCGCTTTACGGTTGCCGGCATGGGCAAGGACTTCACCACCAATCTCGGGCTCAACTACAAGCGCGTCATGGTGCTGGGGCTGGTGATCGTATCCGTGGTCAGCGCCGTGGTGCTGGTTTCTGTCGGTTCGATCCCGTTCCTGGGGCTGATCGTGCCCAATCTCGTCAGCCTGGTGGTTGGCGACAATATGCGCCGCACCGTGCCCTGGGTGGCGGTGGGCGGGGCAGGCTTTGTGCTCGCCTGCGATATCGTCGGGCGGTTGATCCGCTTTCCCTACGAGATACCGATTGCCGTGGTCATGGGTGTCGTGGGCAGTGCCGTGTTCCTCTACCTCCTGCTGAGGACGCCGCGCCATGCAAGTTGATGCGGGTTCCGATAACGGCGTCGTTCCCGCAAACGGGGATTCCCGCTTTCGCGGGAATGACACCGAGAGGGAGAATAGTTCGGGGCGGAAGAAATTATCGCGGCCGGCGCTGGTGCTGATTGCGCTTGGCGTGGCTGCGCTCGTTTCCATCGCGCTGTTCATGACGCTCGATGCCAAGGGGAGCTGGACCTTTGTGCTCTCGTTCCGCGGCAAGAAGCTGCTCTCGCTGGTGCTGGTCGCCTATTCGGTGGCGGTGTCAACGGTGCTGTTCCAAACGGTTACGAACAATCGCATCCTGACCCCCTCGATCATGGGCTTTGATGCGCTCTATGTCCTGATCAAGACCGGGGTCGTGTTCTTCTTCGGCGTTTCGGCGCTGGTGTCGATCGATAGCCAGATCCAGTTCGTCGTCGAACTCTTCGTCATGGTTGGCTTTTCCTTCCTGCTGTTCCGCTGGCTGTTTCTGGGCGAGGAGCGGAGCCTGCACCTCTTGGTGCTAGTCGGCATCGTCTTCGGCATCCTGTTCCGCAGCCTGTCGCAATTGATGCAGCGCATGCTCGATCCCGGCGCCTTCAATGTGCTGCAGGACACGCTCTTTGCGAGCTTCGCGACGACCGATCCGACCTTGCTTGGCATTGCCACACTGATCGTGGCGATCACCAGTTTTGTCGGCTGGCGGCTGATGCATACCTACGACGTGCTTTCGCTCGGACGTGCGCAGGCGATCAATCTCGGAGTCGACTACAAGCGGACGGTAGCGATCATCCTGGTGCTGGTCGCCATTCTCGTGTCGGTGTCGACGGCGCTGGTGGGTCCGGTGACCTTCTTCGGCCTGCTCGTCGCGACGCTGGCGCATTCGCTCATCGGCAATTCAAAGCACCGCTACGTGCTGCCGGCGGCGGTGCTGCTTGGCTTCATTGCGCTGGTGGGTGGGCAGACCCTGCTCGAGCGCGTCTTCGCCTTCGATACGGCCCTGTCCATTATTATCGAATTTCTGGGCGGCCTCGTTTTCATTGTCCTGGTGCTGCGGAGATCGGCCCGATGATCATCACCTCCGATGTCAGCAAATCTTATGGCGAAAGCACTGTCGTCGACGGCGTCTCGCTGAGCCTGCCCAAAGGCGGCATCACCTCCATCATCGGCCCCAATGGCGCCGGAAAATCGACGTTGCTCTCCATGGTCAGCCGCTTGATGGCCATGGACAAGGGCTCGGTGACGGTGGACGGGCTCGATGTCAGCAAGACCCCCGGCGACGTGCTGGCGCGGCGGCTCTCGATCCTGCGGCAAGACAATCACATGACCGCGCGCCTGACGGTGCACGATCTCGTCTCCTTCGGGCGCTATCCCTATTCCAAGGGGCGGCTGACGGCTGATGATAAGGTACATATCGATGAAGCCATCGGCTATCTCGATCTCACGGCCCTGTCGGGGCGGTTCCTCGACGAGCTTTCCGGCGGGCAGCGGCAGCGGGCTTTTGTCGCCATGGTACTGTGCCAGGACACGGACTATGTGCTACTCGACGAGCCGCTCAACAATCTCGACATGAAGCATGCCATGGGGATGATGAAGCTCTTGCAGCGGGCGGTGAGCGAATTGGGCAAGACTGTCGTGCTGGTGCTGCACGACATCAATTTTGCCTCCTGGTACTCAACCCACATCGTCGCCATGAAGCTTGGCAAGGTGGCAGCGCAGGGCTCGGTGGACGAGATGATCCGGCCCGATGTGCTCTCGTCCATTTATGAAATGGACATCGCCGTGCACGAAATCGCCGGCCAGAGGATCAGCGTTTATTACGGCTGATCTGGGATCAGCGTCTATTACGGCTGATCGACGGTCATTTCGGCAAAACACACGACCTGCCCGCGGCCGCCGGCCTTGGCGGCGTAGCACGCGGCATCGGCCTCGCCGAGATAGCCGAGGCCTGATTCAGAACGCGATTTGATGATGGTGACGCCAACGCTGGCGCCGATGCGATAGCTGCGCCCGTTCCAGGAAAAGGCCAGGGACGAAATGGCCCGCACGATCTTTTCAGCCACCTTGCGCCCATTGCCGAGCGGGCAGTCTTCGAGCAGCACGGCGAATTCGTCGCCGCCGAGACGCGCGGCAAGATCGTGCCCGCGACAGGCGCCACGAATGGTTTCGGCGACCTGCTTAAGGAGCGCGTCGCCGGCGGCATGGCCGGCCGTGTCATTGACCGGCTTGAAGCGGTCGAGGTCGACATAGAGCAGGCAATGCTGGCGCTGGCCATCGCGCGCTGAACCCATGGCCGTGCTCATCGCGCGATCAAAGGCGGCGCGATTGGGTAGGCCCGTGAGCACGTCATGGCTGGCGGAATGGACAAGCTGGCGCTGCAGGGCGCGGCTCTGGGTAATGTCCTGAAACACCAGCACGGCGCCCGACACCTTGCCATCGGGCATGATGACGGGAGAAACCGAGCAGCGAATGTCGCGGGCGTGCCCATCGCGCGACACCAGCACGACTTCGTCGGTTACTTCCATCGCCTTCCTGTGCGTCAGGCAGGCGACGGCGGGGCAGGATGCCGCCTCGTCGGAATGGGCATGGCGCAGGGGAAAGACGGTTTCAGCAAAAAGGCCCTTGGCCTCGGCGGCGGAAAAGCCGGTAAAGCGCTCGGCGGCCGGATTGATGAAGGTCACGCGGCCCTGGTCATCGGTGGCGATCATGCCATCAGCAATGGCTTCCAACGTGACGCGCAGGCGTTCCTTTTCGGCCGCCAGTTCCCGCTCGATGGTCTTTAAATGGGTGATGTCGGTATCGGTGCCGATGGTGCGCAGCGGCTCGCCACTCTCGTCCCATTCGACCGGCCGGCCACGGCTGAGAATCCAGATATAGCGGCCATCGCGGGTCCGCTCGCGATATTCGAGCGCGTCGAGACTATCGTCGCCCTGATCCTGCCGATGCACATTGGCGATGACGTGGGGACGATCGTCGGGATGGATGCGTTCGAGCCATTTCTGCTGGTCGCCATCCACCTCTTCATCGGCCGGAATGCCGCGCATCTTTCGCCACATGCGCGAATAGAACATCGTATCCTTGCGGATATCGTGGTCCCAGACGCCCTGCCGCGCGCCCTCAAGCGCATGGTTCCAGCGGCTTTCCGAATAGGCCAGAGCTTCTTCGGCGCGCTTCTGCAATTCGATGCTGGTGACTTGCAGGATGAGGCAATCAGGATGGTCATCCTCGTCCGTTGAAAGGGCCGCGGCCAGCATGACCCAGATGGGAGTGCCATCGGCATGGCGCAGGCGGTGCTCGCCGCGATAATGGGCGCTTTCGCCGCGGGCGATACGCACCAGATGCTGCCGCGCTGCGCCGGTATCGTCGGGATGGATGAGGCTGAAGCCGTCGAGATTTTGGCCCACGTCCAGCCTGTGGCCGAGAAGCCGGGTGAAGGCGGGATTTAGATAGCGCACCGCGCCGTCGAGCCCGGTGACGAGCATGCCGACCGGCGCCACTTCGGCAAGACGCGACAGAACCGGCACGGCACGCGGGGCGCGCCGGGACCGTGTCACTCGCCGTTGCGCGACGCGCACGAGGCTCATGCGTTCAGACCTCGATGAGCGAGAGGATGAAATCGCGCTCGAGCGCCAAGCCTGCCCATTCGTGCGGCTGTTCCGCGTCGAAGATCAGCGTATAGGGACCCTTGTAGCCGGCCTCTTCTGCCGCTCCGACACAGGCGCCGTAATCGGCTTCGTCGAGCTGGCCGCCGACAAAGCTCGCCTTGGCGTGGCAGAGTTCTGCCCGGGCAAAGATCGAGGCGAGATCCTCGTATTTGGTATCGCCACCCCAATTGCCGAAATCGCCGAGGAGGCCAACCTTGCCCTCAAGCCGGTCGAGCACTTCATGCACCACTGCCGGGGTCGAGAGCAGGTCGAACCAGTTTTCCGTCACGAGGCGAACCGATGAACCTGCATTGGTCGCCGCCAGGCGCTTCAGCGCTGAAACCGAGCGGTCGATATTGACCTTGGTGGGCTTCTGCTTGCCGGCGATGATGCGGGCATTTTCTGCGCCGAGCTCGTTGGCGACCTCGATCCAGCCGGCAATCCAGCTTTCGTCGCGGCTGCCATATTCGGGATGGGTGATATCGCCCGCGTCGATCAGCAGCGTCTGCAAGGTGACTTCGGAGACGCGGAGCTGGTCTTTTAGTTCGGCAAGGTAGATGGAATCGCGGCTGCGCATATGGAAGGAAACCACTTCCAGCCGATGATAGCCGTGATTGGCCAGGACGGACGGCAGGCCGAGCAGCGACTCGGTGCCCTCGCCATAGCTGTCCTCACCCGGCCCGATGGCGCTGGTGGTCAGATCATGCGGATAGGTCGTGCCCAATAGGCGATGCAACGACCAGGTGGAGACCGCGATGCGGTCAGCACTCTGGGCCATGAAAATTCTCCCCAATTCCTCCACGTGCAGAGTCTCACGCACTTCGAGGGGCTGCAATACAATTTGTTATAGCGACAAACGATTAGCCGAGGCGATAGATGCGCTCGGCATTGCGATAAAACAGCTTTTCCTGGTTCTCGGTGCTTTCGCCGGAAACGATTTCGCGCGCGGCCTCGGCCCAGCGGGTGAGCGAGCCGGTGAGGGTGACGACCGGATGATCCGAACCCCAGACGACGCGGTCCCAGCCGAAGCTGTCCACGACGTGTTCGACATAGGGGCGCAGGGTTTCAGGCGTCCAGTCGGGATCGCAGTGGTTCACGATGCCCGAAACCTTGCCGATGACATTTGGGAGGGCTGCGACCTCGCGAAGGCTCTGCCGCCAAGGGTCGAGGCCAATGCCATTGATGTCGGGATTGCCGCAATGGTCGAGGATGAAGGTCACCTCGGGCACGCGTTGGGCTAATGCGACGCCGAGATGGAGCTGGTCGGCGCGGAGGCACAGGTCGAAGGTGAGGCCATGCTGGGGGAGGAGGCGCAGATTATCGGCGAAAAGCTCCGGCTCGCTGACTGTGTCTGGCACTTCGTGGAGAATGCGGCGTAGGCCCTTTATCCGGCCATTGCCGACGGCGAGCAGCTTTTCGAGCTGGGCCGGGAAATCGGGATGTTCGGGGCGGCAGGCGGCGATGGCGCCAGTGATGCCGGGGAGACCAAGGACGAACTCGGTTTCGGGCACGATATCGGCTTCGGCGACATCGACTTCCATATGGAGCGCAGCTTCGATCCCCAGTGGCTTTGCCTCAGCCCAATAAGCCTCCACGGTCCACGGCTTGTTGATGGCTGGAGCATTGCCGAGCCAAGGATAGGAAAGCCGGTCGGGATAGATGAGGTGAAGGTGGGTATCGATGATGCGCATGGTCGTCCTCCTGCGCATCTGGGTATCAGAAAATTGCGGCGATCACAGGGGGATGTGCCGGTGCGTCTCGATCTACTTCGGTACGAACATGGCGGTGATGAGCGCCTCGGCAACCACCCGATCGCCGACCTTGGCAATGCCCTGGTAGCGACCAACCTGGCGGCGTCTTTGTTCCTTTTTCAGGTGAAAATGCAGCACGTCGCCGGGGAGGGCGGGGCTCCTGAACCTGGCCTGATCGACGCCAAGCAAAAGCATCGAGCTTGTCTCTTCGCCCTGTCCGCGCATGGCGATGGCGCCGGCGGTTTGGGCAATGGCTTCAATGATGAGGACACCGGGGAAAATGGGCTGGCCGGGAAAGTGACCCTGCGCCCAGGGCTCATTTATCGTGATGCACTTCACGCCGATGGCGCTGTCGTCACCATCGATCTCGATGATCTTGTCCAGCATGAGCATGGGGAAGCGGTGCGGCAACACGCTGAGGAGTTCGCTGATGTCCATCGCGCTGAGTTCGGCCATGTCGCTCATTCCTCTCAAATCACATGCCGGGGCATGGCACTACCTATATCGCTACCACTTACTACATTGCGGGCTCTGGCCGAGACCGGAAATGGCTTTTTTCAGAGATAGTTGCTCCACGAGGGCCCAGGACTATTCCCCCTCCAGCGCCCCGATGCGTTCGCTGGCCGTTTCCCAGCCCAGTTCCGTAACCCTCGCTATCATTGCTTCGACGAGCCCAAGCAGCACCGCGTTGGCGTCCCATGTCCGCCCCGTTTCAGTGCGGCAGGGGAGACAGTAGCGGGCGTGGCGGGCGATGGGGCTCAGCCATTCGTCGGTGATGAGGACGATGTGCGCCTTTCGGCGGGAGAGGGTGTGAGCAATGTCGAGCATGGCCGGATCGTAGCGGCGGACGTCGAAGAGGATGGCGAGGTCGCCCGGTTTGACGTCGATGAGCTGGTCGGCCGATGTGGCCGGACGCCCGTCGAGGCGGCGGATGCCGGGGCGGATGAGCCGGAGATGGGCTTCCAGATACCCGGCGAGAAAGTCGGTAAAGCGGCCGCCGGCGAGGTAGCAGGTGCGCTTGGTTTCAGCGAGGCGCCGGCAGACCGTTTCGAATTCGCCGGGTGAAATGAGGGCCGCGGTTTCTTCCATGCGGCGGGCCGATTGGGCGAGGAAGGCCGAGAGATAGGGCGCTTCGCCCGAGTGGCCCGGGGGCGTCGTGCCGCGTTGCAGCGGCGATTTGGAGCGCTCTTCGAGCTCTTCGCGCAGGGCGCGCTGGAAATCGGGATAGGACTTGAAGCCCAATTGGGCGACGAAGCGCACGATGGTCGCGGCGCTGACATCGGCGCCGGCGGCGAACTCGGCGACGGGGGCGAGACCGAGGAGGGGGTAATTGCCAAGAAGGCCGCGGGCGGCGCGTCTCCCGGCCGCTGTCAATTGCTCGTCGAGGTCGTGAATCCGTGCGGCGACGGTCTTACCGTCCATTTCCCCTCCTGAACCCTGCGTTTCAATATTGACAGAAGTTTCGTTTGTGGAACTACTGTTACAGAAGTTAATCGCAGGCCTATAGAGGGAATATGGACGGCGAAGCGCAAAAATCGGTTCTGGTGACCAACGCGCGGGGCGCTTCGCCCTTCGTCATTCTTTGCGATCATGCCTCCAATAGAATTCCCGAACGCTATGGCAATCTCGGGCTTTCGGCGACCGAACGGCTGAGCCATATCGCCTGGGACCCCGGCGCGCTGGCGGTGAGCCGGGTGCTCTCGGACCTGCTCGATGCGCCGCTGGTGGAATCCACCGTCTCTCGCCTCATCATCGACTGCAATCGCGCCCTCGATGCGCCGGACCTGATCTGGACGCTGTCGGAGCGGACGCGCATTGCGGCCAATGAAAACATCACCGCTGAAGAACGGGACTATCGTATCGCCCAGTATCACCGACCCTTTCATGGGGCGATCGACGTGTTGCTCGAAGCGCGCCGCCATGCGGGCGTCGAGACCATGGTCGTCTGCATGCACTCCTTTACGCCCGTGTTTCTGGGCAAGAAGCGGCCCTGGCCCATCGGCGTCATTCATGGCCGGGACGAACGCTTCACCAAGGCATTTCGCGATGCGATGGCGGTGGAGCGGCCCCAGCTGAATATCGGCTGGAACGAGCCCTATGCCGCGCTCAATGGCGTGACCCTGACGCTCGAAAAGCATGGCGACGGGCGCGGGCTCGAAGCCACCATGATCGAAATCCGTAACGACGAAATTCTCTCGCCCGAAGGGGTCGGCCAATGGGCCGGGCTGATCGCGCGGAGCCTGCAACATGCGCGCGAAGAGCGACGGCAGGCCCGAACGCACTAGGCGAGACACACAGGGTTCAGCATAACCAAGGGGACAGGGACGATGGCTGATACCAAGAAGGTGGGAAGTGTCGCTTATGCGACACGAGACAAGTCGTATTTCGAAAAGCGCGGATTGCAGCGTTACGCTGGCATCTGGTCGCTTTGGGCGCTCGGCGTCGGCGCGGTGATTTCAGGCCATTTTTCAGGCTGGAACTTTGGCTTCATGACCGGCGGCTGGGGCGGCATGGTCGTGGCCGCCGCCATTATCGCCATCATGTATCTGGGCCTTGTTTCATCCATCGCCGAAATGAGCCCGGCGCTGCCGCATACCGGCGCAGCATATTCCTTCGCACGTACCTCGATGGGGCCATGGGGCGGTTTCATTACCGGGCTGTTCGAGAACGTCGAATATGTGCTGACGCCGGCGGTGATCTGTACCTTTATCTCGGGCTATTTCGGTTCGATAACCGGGCTTGATACGGCCTGGTATCCGCTGCTCTGGGTGGTGTTCTTCGTCATATTCCTGGCGCTCAACATCTATGGCGTGGCGCTGAGCTACAAGGTGACGCTGGTCGTTACCCTGATCTCGCTGGCAGGCCTGGCCTTCTTCTGGGTCAGCGCTTTCCCCAATATCGATTTTGGTCGCTGGGCGCTCAATATCGGTGTTAGCCCGGAAGGCACTGCGGTCGAATTGCCCGAAGGCAATGGTTCGTGGTTCCCGTTTGGCTGGCAGGGCGTCTTGGCGACGCTTCCTTTCGCGGTCTGGCTGTTCCTTGCCATCGAGCAGGTGCCGCTGGCGGCCGAGGAATCTGTCGATCCTAAGCGCGATCTGCCGCGCGGCATTCTGCTTGGTTTCTGCACGCTGCTGCTTTCGGCCTTCCTCATCGTGCTGCTCAATCCATCCATTCCGGGTGTCGGCAGCTTTGCGCTGGGGTCTTCGCTTGAACCGGCATTGGATGGTATCCGCGCTATTTATGGCGACGCCGCCGCGCCGATCTTTGGCGTCGTGGCCCTGATAGGGCTCATCGCCTCGTTCCACACCATCCTTTATGCGCAGGGTCGCCAGGTCTATTCGCTGAGCCGCGCGGGATATTTCCCATCGGCACTGTCAGTCACGCATGAAAAATACAAAACACCGCATCTGGCGATGATTTCGGGCGCGACGCTCGGCCTCGTCGTCATGCTGGCGATCTGGTTCGTCAATGGTGGTGGTGGCCCCGGCGAAACGCAGCTCGGCGACGATATCATCGGCTCGGTGCTACTCAATATGGCCGTCTTCGGCGCTATGCTGAGCTACATCATGCAGGCGCTGAGCTTCATCATCCTGCGGCGCAACCAGCCCAATATCGAGCGGCCGTTCCGCTCGCCGGTGGGCATTCCGGGTGCTGTGCTGACCATCATCATCGCGGCGGTGACGCTGTTCTACCAGTTGCAGGACCCGAACTTCTACAAGGGCGTGATCTGGGTCGTGCTGTGGTGCGCCATTGGCGTCGTCTATTTCGCCCTGGTGGGCCGCCACAAGCTGATCCTCTCGCCCGAAGAAGAGTTCGCGCTTGAGCATCGCGGCGATGCTGCGGTCGCCGCGGCCGTGGCGCCAAAGGCCTGACAATAAAGCGGGGCGCCGCGGAGAACGGCGCCCCGACCCCTTCGCGCACCAATGACGCGGCGGGCTGACAAACTGAGGGATTTTGACGTGAGCTATCTGCTCGAAAATTTACGCGAGGACGTTGCAGCTGGGCGCATCGATACGGTGCTGGTTGCCTTTCCCGATATGCAGGGGCGGCTGATCGGCAAGCGCTTCCAGGCCGAATTCTTCCTCGATGGCGCCCTGGATGAAACCCATGGCTGCAACTACCTGCTGGCCGACGATATCGACATGGAGCCGGTGCCCGGCTACGCGGCGGCGAACTGGGGCAAGGGCTATGGCGACTTCGTCATGAAGCCCGACATTTCGACACTGATGAAATGCACCTGGCTCGAGGGGACCGCGCTGGTGTTGGCCGATCTCGTCGACCACCATCACCACGAACCCATTCCGCACGCGCCGCGCAGCATTTTGAAGAAGCAATTGGCGCGGCTTGAGGCCATGGGGCTCTCGGCCAATTTCGCCAGCGAACTCGAATTCTATCTCTTCGACGAGACGTTCCGCTCGGCCCATGACAAGGGCTACCAGAACCTGACGGCCGCCGGCTATTACATCGAGGATTACCACATCTTCCAGACGACCAAGGAAGAAGGGGTGATGCGCGCGCTGCGCAATCAATTGCATGCCTCGGGCATTCCGGTCGAAAATTCGAAGGGCGAATGGGGCCCCGGCCAGGAAGAGATCAACGTCCGCTATGCCGAGGCGCTCGTTATGGCCGACCGACATGTGGTCATCAAAAACGCCACCAAGGAAATCGCCTTCGGCCAGGGCAAGGCCGTCACCTTCATGGCCAAGTGGGCCTATGACCTCGCCGGGTCTTCGGCACACATCCATATGTCGCTGGCCAAGGACGGAAAAAACCAGTTCATCGACGAGAGCGATGCACTCGGCATGTCGGGCCTGATGAAGCATTTCATGGCGGGCCTTCTTACATACGCCGGCGACATCACCTATTTCCTCGCGCCCTATATCAATTCCTACAAGCGCTTTCAGGTCGGCACCTTTGCGCCGACCAAGGCGATCTGGAGCAGTGACAACCGCACGGCGGGTTTTAGGTTGTGCGGCGAGAACACCAAGGGCGTGCGCGTCGAGTGCCGTATCGGCGGAGCCGATCTCAATCCATACCTCGCCTTTGCGGCTCTCCTGGCCGCTGGGTTGAAGGGGATCGAGGAAAAACTCGTGCTGGAGCCCGCTTTTTCGGGCGATGCCTATGCTGGCGAAAAACTGCGCGAGGTGCACAAGACGCTGCGTGATGCAGTGGCCGCGCTCAAGGGTTCAGACATGCTCGTCGAGGCTTTTGGGGCCGAGGTGGTGGAGCACTATGTGCACACGGGCAATTGGGAGCAGTTCGAATATGATCGCCGCGTGACCGACTGGGAGCGCAAGCGCGGGTTCGAGCGGAGCTGAGGGGGCGGGGTCTCATCTAGCCCCCCTCCTTCGTCATTGCCGGCTTGTCCCGGCAATCCATCTGGCCTCCGCATGGACCACCGGGACAAGCCCGGTGGTGACGATGGAGGGGAGACGTTGGGGCTCTCGGGCCGGCTCCAGTCGGAGGCCTCAGGCG
>NZ_JBEVLL010000017.1:0-7716 GCF_040509215.1 Devosia sp. | reverse complement strand
CTGATTGTCCTTCAAATAGGCAACTAGCGTTCTGTCAAGAATCTGCTTGTGCACGGTTCTGTTGAGAATCGGCACCATAACTTCGACGCGGCCATCTAGGTTGCGACCCATCAGATCCGCCGAGGAAATATAGACGATGGCCCGTGCCGACGGCATGGCCTCGCCATTGCCGAAGCAATAGATGCGGCTGTGTTCAAGGAACCGTCCAACCACCGACTTGACCCGGATATTATCCGAAAAGCCCGGAATGCCCGGCCGGAGACAGCAGATGCCGCGCACGATCAGGTCGACCTTCACCCCGGCCTGGCTCGCGTCATAAAGCGCGTCGATGATCTGAGGATCGACCAGCGAGTTCATCTTGAGGAGGATGGACGCCGGCTGCCCATTGCGGGCGAACTCGATTTCGCGGGCGATATTGTTGATCAGCGTCTCGCGCATATTGACCGGAGAAACCGCAATGGTCTCGAGTTCGGTCGGCCGTGCATAGCCGGTGATGAAGTTGAATACGCGGGCCACGTCCCGGGTGATCGCGGGGTCGATCGTGAAGTAGCTCAGATCAGTATAAACCTTGGCCGTGATCGGGTGATAATTGCCCGTGCCGATATGGCAATAGCTGACCAACTTGCCCTTTTCGCGCCGCACCACCTGGCTCAGCTTGGCGTGAGTCTTCAACTCGATGAAGCCAAAGACGACCTGCGCCCCTGCCCGCTCCAGATCGCGCGCCCAGCGGATATTGGCCTCTTCGTCAAATCGAGCCTTGAGCTCGACAAGACATGTCACCGACTTGCCGGCCTCGGCCGCCATCACCAGCGCCTTGACGATCGGGCTGTCGGAAGACGTGCGATAGAGCGTTTGCTTGATGGCGACGACATCGGGGTCGCGCGCTGCCTGCATCAGGAATTGCGCGACGACGTCAAAGCTTTCGAATGGATGGTGGACGAGAATGTCCTTGGCTCGGATCGCCGCGAAATTGTCGCCGTTATAGTCGCGGATACGCTCAGGGAAGCGCGCGATGTAGGGCGTAAACTTCAGGTCAGGCCGATCGACGTCACACACCTTGCGCGCGTCGGCGAGGCCGAGAAAGCCGTTCACCTCGAACACGTCGGCGTCCTTGATGACCATCTGCTCGCCGATCTGGCGCTGCAGTGCCCGCGGCATCGAGCGTTCGATTTCAAGCCGGATCACCTGGCCGCGACGGCGCTGGCGCAAGGCGCTCTCAAACTCGACCACAAGATCGGCCGCTTCGTCGTCGATTTCGATTTCGCTGTCACGAATGATGCGGAACGCGCCCGATCCGACCACTTCATGGCCAGGGAACATCTTGTGGAAGAACAGCTTGACCAGCGTATCGATGGTCACGACTTCCGTCCGCCCTTCCGACACCAGTTCATTGGGGAGGGTAATGAAGCGGTCGAGATTGCCCGGAATACGAACCAGCGCTGTCAGTGGCTGATCGCTATCGGGACGCTTCAGTTCAAACGCGAGCGCCAGCCCGAGATTGGGAATGAACGGAAAGGGATGCGCCGGATCGACCGCAATTGGGGTCAGCACCGGGAAGATTTCTTCGCGGAACAGCTTTTGTAGGTAAGCGACCTGATCTTCGCTGAGGTCGTTGGATTCGTGGATCACAACGTTCTGCGCAAACAGTTCCTCGCGCAGCGTTTCCCAATGGTCCTGCTGGTCGCGCTGCAGGTGCTGGGCGAGCGTCGCGATTTCCTCAAGCTGCTCGGATGGGGTCAACCCATCGGCGCTTTGCTTGGTCAATCCGGCGCGAATCTGCCCTTTGAGACCCGCCACGCGCACCATGTAGAATTCGTCGAGATTGTTCGCCGAGATCGATACGAAACGCAGCCGCTCAAGCAGCGGATGCGCCTCGTTACCGGCTTCTTCGAGCACGCGCATGTTGAACTGGAGCCAGCTCACCTCACGGTTGACGAACCGCGCCGGGCTGGTCCGCAACGCCTCGACGTCCGGCCCAGCGCCTTCTGCCTCGGTGATCTCGCTCATGTCATTCATCGCTTAAAGGGTCCCAGTCCTGTTGGCTGCCACCGTCGCGCTCCGTTTCCCGGAGCGCCAGGGCCTCTGCTGCAATCGTTCGGGTAATGGCCGTGCCTCTTGCGAGAGCCAGCCGGTCCATGCGGTCGGCCAATTCACCCACTTCCTCGGGGCTGCGTTCCATCCGCGCCACGAGATACTGGATGATCTTGGGATCGACCTTGATCTGACGATCGCCGAAAAGTTTGGCGAACATCTGTGACAGTTCTATGTCGTCGCTGACCTCAAGCCGGAAAGCGGGCGCCCGGCGAACGCGCGAGCGTACGTCATCCGTCGCCAGCGGCCACTTGGCAATGTCCTCCCGCGCCGTCAGCAGCAGCGTCCGATTTCCGCGCATGGCCTGATTGAGCAGGTGAAACAGGCTGTGCTCGTCATAGCCCAATCGGTCCACGTCTTCGACGACAAGGGGCCCTCGCCCATCGGCTTCCGCAATCGCGGTGATCGTTTCCGGCGTCACCATCGCCGCGTGGCTGCGATCCGCAAAAATCCGCGCCAGGTGCGATTTGCCCGAGGCTGGCGGGCCGATCAGCAGCGTCACGGCATCCGGCCAATGCGGCCAGGCGCCGATACGTCCGTGGGCCAGGGCATTGCCTTCCCCCACCAGAAAATCGTCTGCGGCATGGGATGGCGTATGCTCGAACTCGAGCGACAATTGCCGCAGCCTGTCGTTACGCAGTGGGGTTACCACCCTGGCCACCATGGGTTGATCCGAGATAGAGGCTGCTTCCCTTATACTTGCGAATGCCGTAGCGCACGAGCACCCCGCCGATTGCCGCAAGCGGCACGGCGAGCAACAACCCGACAAAGCCGAAAAGCGCGCCGAAAGCCAACAGCGCAAACATCAGCCAGACCGGATTGATGTTGATGGAGCCGCCCACAAGCTTGGGATAGAGCACATTGCCCTCGACAAACTGCCAGCCCATGAAAATGGCGAAGACCAGCGCGATCATCCACCAGTTCGGCCAGAATTGAACGGTGGCAATACCCATGGAAAGGGCAAAGCCGACGCCGAACCCCACATAGGGGATGAAGCTCAGCAGGCCCGCGATAAGCCCGACTGCAAGGCCATAGTTGAGGCCGACGAGGGACAGCGCGCCCGCATAGAACACTGCGTCGATCACGAGCACACCGCCCTGCCCGCGGATCACGCCGGCCATGGAGCTGTCGATATCCCTGAGGATGCCGAGGATCTCCGGGCGCTGCTTCCTCGGGAGCAGGTCATGCAGCCCGCGCACCATGCTGTCCCAATCGAGCAGCAGGTAGAAGGCAACGACGGGGGTGAAAATCGAGAAACCGATCACGCTGATCAGCGTCATGCCGGAGGCGAGGATTTCCGAGGTCACAACGCCGGCAAATCCAACGATCTGCCCCAGCATGTCCGAAACCGTGCGCTCCACCTGCGCCGCGCGCTCCGGGCCAAGCCATTCGTTGAGTTCGGGCGCCCATCGGCGCACCATGGCCTCGAGATCGGCAGCATAGCCCGGCAGGCGCTGAACCAGCCCTACGATCTGCTGCGCCACCATCGGAACGATCATGACGAAGATGCCGGCGATGATGGCGACGACGCTCAGCAATACAACCGCCGTGGCCCAGCCACGGTTGAAATGCCAGCGCTGCAACTGGTTGACCAGCGGATTGAGGAGATAGGCAAGCGCCGCGCCGACCACGAAGGGCAGCAGGATGCCGCGGAATATCCATAGAGCGAGGATCAGGAAGACGAAGAAGCCGATCCAGATCAGCACTTGATTTCTAAGGTTCATGGTGCCGGGCGGCCCTTGCGTCTAACTATCCAAGAAGCTATCAGGCCTTCAGGCAAATGGAGCAGAAAGCGTCTATCACTTTCTGTTTTTGAAATCGCCGCAAAAACAAAGACCTGGAGCATCGCGCGATTCGAACATCGCATGAAAAGCTCTAGCGGCCTGCACCGTTAAGTTCAACCAGACCGGGTCTCGGTAGCCAAAGCGTTCCCGATATCCCCAGCAATGGCTTTAGGCTCATGTCCGACGCGCAAAACCTGCCATCAAACGGCCTGTCATACAAGCAGGCGGGCGTCGATATCGATGCTGGCAATGCTCTGGTCGAGGCGATCAAGCCCGCCGTGCGCTCCACGCGCCGCCCCGGCGCCGATGGCGAAATCGGCGGTTTCGGTGGTCTGTTCGACCTCAAGGCCGCAGGTTTTGTCGATCCTGTGCTTGTCGCCGCCAATGATGGCGTCGGCACCAAGCTGAAAATCGCCATCGATACCGGCAAGCATGACACAATCGGCCAGGATCTTGTCGCCATGTGCGTCAACGACCTCGTGGTGCAAGGCGCCGAGCCGCTGTTCTTCCTCGATTACTTCGCCACCGGTAAGCTCGATGTTGCGCAGGGCACTGCCATCGTCGAGGGCATTGCCCATGGCTGCCGCCTCGCCGGCTGCGCGCTGATCGGCGGGGAAACCGCCGAAATGCCGGGCATGTATCACGGCAACGACTATGACCTCGCCGGCTTCGCCGTCGGCGCCGCCGAGCGCAATGCGCTGCTGCCGCGCAAGGATATCGCTGCCGGCGACACGCTCGTCGCCATTGCATCCTCCGGCGTGCACTCCAACGGCTATTCGCTGGTTCGCAAGATCGTCGATCTCTCCGGCCTCGCCTGGACCGCCGATGCTCCCTTTGAAGCCGGCAAGACGCTGGCCGAGGCACTCCTCGAACCGACCCGCATCTATGTGAAGCCGCTCCTCGCCGCCCTCAAGGCTGGCATCGGCATCAAGGCGCTGGCCCACATCACGGGCGGCGGCTTCATCGACAATATTCCGCGCGTCCTGCCCGATGAGCTTGCAGCCGACGTCGATCTCGACGCCGTCACTGTGCCCGCCGTCTTCGGCTGGCTCTCTAAGGTCGGCGGCATGAGCGAGCGTGAAATGCTGCGCACCTTCAATTGCGGCGTCGGCATGCTCGTTGCCGTCACCCCCGAAGATGCCGAAAAGCTGGTCGAAAGCCTCACCGCCTCGGGCGAGACGGCTGCCATCGTCGGTCAGCTCACTGCCCGCACTGGCGAACCCGTCACCTTCCGCGGGAAGCTCGCCCTGTGAGTCGGAAGAAAGTCGGCGTCCTCATTTCCGGCCGCGGCTCCAACATGTCCGCGCTGATCGAGGCCACGAAGTCGCCGGACTACCCGGCCGAGATTGTCGGTGTACTCTCGAACAAGGCCGCCGCCCCGGGTCTCCTCACCGCCCAGGAAAACGGCATCGCCACAGCCTCGCTGGCCCAGAGCAAGTTCTTGAGCCGGGAAATGTTCGAGGACATGATGACCCAGATCCTTGAGGGTTGGGAAGTCGACTATGTCTGCCTCGCCGGCTTCATGCGCATCCTGGGCGAAGACTTCGTGCTGCACTGGCAGGGCCGGATGATCAACATCCACCCCTCCCTCCTGCCCCTCTATAAGGGTCTCGACACCCACGCCCGCGTGCTCGCCGCAGGCGATGCCGAGCATGGCTGCACGGTGCATTTCGTCACGCCGGGGCTCGATGAAGGCCCGGCCATTCTCCAGGCCCGCGTTCCCGTCCTCTCCGGCGATACGCCCGAGACCCTGACTGCCCGCGTACTCGTCGAAGAGCACAAGATTTACCCACAGGCCCTGGCCATGCTGGCGCGCGGCGAGGTCTCGCTTTAAGCCGCAACTCGCGCCCGGCCTTCGCGCCGCAGCACGACGATCTGTGCAATCAACCCGACAATGAAGGCCAGCAACAGCGTGGCATGGGCCCCCAACACGATGGGCGAACTCACGCTGGACGCAAACGGAGCGCCGTCGGGCACGCGGGTGAGCGTTTCCGTCACAGTCGGCACTAGCAACAGCAAGACGCTGAAGCTGAGGCTCATGGTTTCGATGTAGCGTCGCAGCCGTCCCAGAAATGTCAGACGGTGAACCCCGTAGCCTACGGCGATCACCAGCAATGTAAGGCCGCCGATGGCATAGCTCACAGGCTGTTTTGCTACCAGAAACGCAGTGGCGCCGCCCAAGACCATCGAAGCGAAATAGATCGCGCCGGGCGCGGAGCGCGGTACGATGCGGCCATGCCGGACCAGCATATATATGGCCATTGCCAGTGCTGGCAGGCTGCCCAGCGTGTGAAACCAGCCGATGGGGGAAATACCGAACATTTTTCGTCCTTCATGAAGGCGACGCGCGATGCGTCAACATATCTACTAGTTGGTAGGCTTGATCGTCGAAAAGCTCCGCCTACCCTCTTGGGCTTACCTGACGAAGCGCTCGACGAGGGGTTGGACGATCATTCCGAAGACTTCTGCTTTTCCGTGGGCCCGGCTGGAAAGCATAGCCCCGTGCACCGTAGCGACGAACACTTCCGCTTCTATTTCCGGATCATGCGCCATGTGCAGGCTTCCCTGCGCCAGGCCATCCCGGAGCACGCCTGTCAGCCAAGCGGCAAGCGCCCGGAAATGTGCCCGGACCTCGGCCGCCACCTCTTCAGGCAGAGCCGGCATCTGACTGGCCAACAAGGCGCAAACGCAAAACGGCTCGTCACCCGAGGTGATGCACGATTGCCAATAGCCTGTGTAGGCCCGCAGTTTTTCCGCTGGGTCGGCAATGGCATTGTCCATCGCCAAAAGCCCCTCCACGGCCTCCTGGCGATAGCGGGCCACCAAAGTACGGACCAGTTGTGCCTTGGTCGGGAAGTGGTGGTGAATGCTCGCCTTGCGGATGCCCACGATGCTGGAAATATCCGCATAGCTGAAGCCGTCATAGCCACCCGACAGAATGAGCGGGCGCGTGCGACGGAGGATTTCTTCGGCAGTGCTGGACAAATCGGTCATGATGATTACCTACCTTCTAGTAGGTCTGTCGTCAATATGCCTTACGACCAAGGTTCGAACTGCAGTTCCGGCCACAGTGCCATGGCCCGCCTGGCTTTGTTTTCATGCGTCACTCGATTGGGCAGCAACGGGTTGGACGCCAGCCGGAAAGAGAACAAGTCATCGAGCCCAAACGGCGCGTAAATCGCAATCTCCCCATCCTCCAGCCGCGCAGCGATTGCGTGGCTCTTCGTCGAGAAGTAGCGCAACATGTCGGCGCTACAGGTGAGTTCGGGGTAGTCCATGCCGAATTTTTCGGGAAACCAGAGATGCACCCGCGCCTGGTTGCGCACCTCAACTGGAATGGGGCTATTGGCGAAATGTGCCTGTGCCCTGCGGATGACCCGGTCTTCCGCATCATAGCTCCGGTCCGCGGGATCGAAGTAGACGAGATCGGCATCCTTGATGCCCAGATGCCGAGGGCGGCCGGTCAGGACATTCCACACCGTGTTGTAGATTGCTCCCGAGCCCAGCAACGGGTCAGGCAGGCCGAGCTCCCTCATGCCCCGCAGGAACCGCATCAACACCGGATCACCTGCAATGATGTCGACGAGGGCTTGGCGCTGCACATTCGCTTCGAGTCCCGAATATCTCAGATGTCTCATCTTGCCGCCTGTCCCCGCTCCATTCCTGGCCAGGGCAACAGATGTCGCTGACACGGACTGTCAGCAGGCAGAGGTTCACTGCACCGCAGGCAGACCGAACGCATCACCGCAATTGATGACCCTCATCGTCAAAATCGGTTCGACGCGACTCTCTTTGCCCGCTACCGTCAGCACAAAGGGAGAACACCTGTGCCGCTACGCTA
>NZ_JBEVLL010000016.1:0-11987 GCF_040509215.1 Devosia sp. | reverse complement strand
CCCTCGCCATCTCGGCAAGACTGGGCGGCACGCCGCTGGCCAATAGCGTCCTCATCGCCGGCATCCTGATCATCGCCCTGCTGCAGGTGACCGGAACCTCCTATGCCCAATACTTCGAGGGCGCCCAGTTCGTACACTTCCTCCTCGGCCCGGCCACCGTCTCCCTCGCCATTCCCCTCTACAAGAACCTTGAGAAAGTCCGGCGCTCGCTCCTCCCCATTGGCGGCGCGCTGATTGCCGGCTCCCTCACAGCCATGGGCAGCGCCGTCGCCATTGCCATGGCCTTTGGCGCGCCCGCCGACGTCGTCGCCTCGATCGCACCAAAATCCACCAGCGCCCCGATTGCCATGGAACTCGCCCGCAATCTCGGCGGCATTCCATCCCTCTCCGCGGTGCTGGTTATCCTCACCGGCATTCTGGGCGCTGTCATCGTCACCCCGCTGATGAATGCCCTCAAAATCAAGGACTATGCCGCGCGCGGCTTTGCCGTGGGGGTTGCCTCCCACGGCATCGGCACGGCAAGAGCCTTTCAGGTCAGCGAGGTTGCCGGCGCCTTCTCAGGCATAGCCATGGCGCTCAATGGCGCCCTGACCAGCATCCTCGTCCTCATCTGGCTCCTGCTCTCCCAGGCTTAGGCCTCCTTGCCGACAACCTCGGCGGCGGCAATAGCCGCCATATTGACGAGACCGCGGCTGGTCACGGTCGGCGCAACGATATGCGCCGGCTGCCGCGTCCCCATCAGGATCGGCCCGATATGGAGCCCGTTATTGAGCTCCTTGAGCAGCGTCATCGAAAGATTGGCCGCCTCAAGATTTGGGAAGATCAGCAGGTTCGCCTCCCCGTTCAACACCGAGTCCGGAATATACCGCTCGCGCAACTCGGCATTGACCGCCAGATCGCCCTGCATCTCGCCCTCGACCACCAGATCCGGTGCCACCGCCTTGAGCTTCTCATAAACCGCCCGCATTTTGCCGGCCGTCTCGCCCTCGCGCGATCCGAAATTCGAGTAGCTCAGCAATGCCGCCTTGGCCTCGATATTGAACCGCTTGAGGTGGTCGCGCGCCTGCAACGTGATCGACACCAGCTCATCCACGGTCGGGTCGATATTCACATAGGTGTCGGCGAGGAAGAACACGCCGCGATTAAGCAGCAGCATCGATAGTGCCGAAAGCTGGCTGGCATCATCGGCCAGCCCGATGACCGAATGAATATCGCGCGCATGCTTGATGAACCGCCCCTGCAGTCCGCAGATCAGCGCATCCGCATCGCCCCGCCGCACCCCCATGGCGCCGATCACCGTGCTATTGGTGCGCAAAATCGTTCGCGCCGTATCCGGCGTCACCCCCTTGCGCCCCACCAGCGAGTGGAACTCGGCCACATAATCGCGATAGCGCGGATCGTCCTCGGGATTGATGACCTCGAAATCCTTGCCCGGCCGAATGGTCAGCCCGAACCGTTCCAGCCGCGCTTCAATCACTGAGGGCCGCCCGATCAGGATCGGCTTGCCGATACCATCTTCCAGGATCACCTGCGCGGCCCGCAGCACCCGCTCATCCTCGCCATCGGCGAAGGCGATACGCTTGGCCCCGCTCTGCGCCTGCTCGATCATGGGCTTCATCACCATGCCCGAGCGGAAAACGAAGCGGCGGAGCTGGTCACGATAGGCATCGAAATCGGCAATCGGCCGCGCCGCGACGCCGCTCTCCATCGCAGCTTTGGCCACAGCCGGCGCGATGCGCAGGATCAGCCGCTGATCGAAGGGGTTGGGGATGAGATAGTCCGACCCGAATATCGCCGGCACGCCGTGCGCAGTCGCTTCCAGACCCGGCTCATGCGCCAGTTGCGCGATGGCATAGGCCGCGGCGGCCTTCATCTCCTCATTGATGATCGTGGCCCCGCAATCGAGCGCACCGCGGAAGAGGAACGGGAAACAAAGGACATTGTTGACCTGGTTGGGATAGTCCGAGCGTCCCGTGCAGACCAGCGCATCCGGCCGCGCTTCCTTGGCCAATTCGGGCATGATCTCGGGCACCGGATTGCTGAGCGCCAGGATCAGCGGATTTTCCGCCATATCCTTCATCATTTCCGGCTTCAGCGCCCCGGCCTTCGAAAGCCCGACATAGATATCGGCGCCAGCCATCACCTCGCTGAGTTCCGTAGCTTCGGTGTCCTGCGCAAAAGCCCCACGCCAGCGATCAACCGAATTGTCGCGCTTCTTGGTCACGAGCCCCTTGGAGTCCGCAATCCAGATATTTTCCCGCTTGGCCCCGACGGCAATCAGCATGTTCATACAGGCAATGGCCGCGGCGCCAGCCCCGGAGGTCACGATCTTGACCTTGCCGATATCCTTGCGCACGAGCCGCATGGCATTGATCACCGCGGCGGCAACAATAATCGCCGTGCCATGCTGGTCATCATGAAACACCGGGATATTCATGCGCTCGCGCAGCGCTTCTTCGATCTCGAAGCACTCCGGCGCCTTGATGTCTTCCAGGTTGATGCCACCAAAGCTCGGCTCCAGCGGCGCCACGATCTCGATGAAGCGCTTGGGGTCCTGCTCGTTCACCTCGAGGTCGATGGAGTCGATCCCGGCGAATTTCTTGAACAGAACCGCCTTGCCTTCCATCACTGGCTTGGACGCCAGCGCCCCGATATTGCCCAGCCCGAGTACCGCCGTGCCGTTGGAAATGACGGCGACCAGATTGCCCTTGGACGTATATTTGTAGGCCGCCTGCGGATCGGCCGCGATCTCCTCGCATGGAACGGCAACACCCGGGGAATAGGCCAGCGATAGGTCGCGCGTATTGGCCAGGGGCTTCGTCGCCACTATCTCCAGTTTGCCGGGCTTGGGAAACTCATGAAAATGCAGCGCCGCATCGCGCAGGCTGGAAGTTGTATCGGCCATTTTGTCTCCCCGGTATTTCGTTGGCTGTTCAGCGCCTCAGCCCACAATCAGGACGACACCAGCCATGACCAGATAGACTTTGGTCGCTAGGGCGCGGCGCCCAGCATCTCGACGAACAGGCCATAGGCCACTGCCGTATTGGCATGCTCCTGCCTGGGGTCGATGAGATCATGCGGCAGGCCCAGAGCCAGCGGCACCAGTTTCACATCGACCTGCCTGTCATGCCGCTGCCATGCCGCCACCAGCCGCTCGATCAGGCGGTCATTCACCTCGGTATCGGCTTCGTTGATCATCACCGAGAGCTTCTGTGCCAGTGGCACATTTCTGGCCGCAAGGCCCTCCGTCACCTCCCCGATCAGCATGAACTGCCCGATGGCCCTCGTCGCCACGCGCGGATAGGCATAATCCATGTCAGGCGAGCCTTCCGGATTTCGCGGATCCCAGCTGATCATCATATTGGGTAGCCAAACGAGAAGGTTAGTGGCCGCCCGATTGGCCCAGGTGGGGACGACGCGGGGGCCGAAAAACGGCGCCACGGCGATGGCATGGTCGACATCGGCCCGCTGCTGGCCGCTCCATGCGGACAATACCCCGCCCGCCGAGAGACCACTGATGGTCACCTCGCCACCAAGCCCCCGGGCGATCGCAATAGCCTCCTCGGCCGCCGCCACGTAGTCCTCCGCATCAAGGCCAGCCAATGCCGTGGTCATGCGGTCGAGCTCTCCATGCCCCGGCAAGCGAGGCACATAGACATTGTAGCCAAGCCCGAACAGCAGCGGTGCCAACTCATCGGCCTGCGCCGGACAATTGGTGAGCCCGTGGAGGAAAATGATGGTCGGAGCCGTGCGACTCTCCTGCAAAAGCAGTTTTGACGCGCATCTGGGATTGATCGGAATGAGATCCTCGCGCTGGCGCGACGTCTCAAAGCTGGCAATCGCCTCCTCGTAGCTTGGCGCTGCGGCGTCTCCCCCCGCCCCTCCCAATCGCTCGAGATCAAGCGGCATTAGCGTAAGCCAGACAAAAAGCACCAGTAGGGCGCCGGCCAAGGCCAGCAAGACCATTCCCGCCCAACGCAGCAATTTCAGGGCCGGATCAGCCCCCTTCCACCCTGGATAAAACCGGCGCAACAGCAGCGCCGCGACCACTCCGGCAATAGCCATCGTCGGCACCGCGGCAAACCCCGTCGTCAGCAGACCCAACCCGCTGAGCCGGCTCACCGCCGCCGCTTGCTCGAGCGCCCCGTCAATCTCGGGCGAAATCCTGAACAACTCGGCAATCCCGAGCACAACCGGATAGGACAAGATGCCCGTCAATGCGCCGGCGATCGCGCCACGAAGCAGCGAGGGCCGCCCGGTCCGTCCCACCAGCGCCCACCAGCCCAGCGTCCCGACCACGAAAATACCCGCGGCGATATCGGCCCAATGTACCCCGCCTTCGCTTCCGAAGAACGCGGCGACGGGCAATCCGCCAAAATAGGTCGCCAGCAGGCCACCCAGGGCGAAGATGATCCCCGCCAGAACATTCGCCACAACCGGATGGAACATCATGCCGCGACCACTCCCTCGCCCCGACCATACTGAAAGCACAAGTCATTCTCGATGTGCGCAAAATCCCGCACCTTGGCCGCCCGTCCCTATTTCACCGCAAACGGCAAGCGCGCCTTTTACGTCCGGCCATTCTGCGATTAGCTAATTGCCAACAGTAGTTTGGTGAGCCTGCCATGCGTCTGAGTGAACGAATAGGGTCCTACATTTCGCAGGCGGGCCTGATTGTCGGGATCCTGTTTTTCGCGCTGTCGCTTACGCCGTCCCTGATCCCCCGTCCCGCCGTCGTCCAGGGCCTCCTATCCGGTTGCGTCTTCGCGGTAGGCTATGCCGTCGGCGCCATTCTCTTCTGGTTCTGGACCTACCTGCAGCTTCATCCCGCCAATCTCACGGTCCGGCGCTGGCTCCACTGGGGGCTGCTCGCCGTTTCGAGCGTGATCGCGCTGATCTGCCTCTATCGCTACACCGGCTGGCAAAACACGGTCCGCGCTGAAATGCAGCTCGAACCGATGGACGATAGCCACGTCTTCCTCGTCATTCTGCTGGCGCTCGTCCCGGCGCTGCTCTTCGTCACCATCGGCACGCTGCTCACCCGCGGAACCCAGCGCGTCGCCGCCCTCCTGCGCACCCGCATGCCGCCCCGCGCTGCCACACTCGCCGGCATCATCGTCGTCGGCATCGTGACAGGCCTCCTCGTTAATGGCGTCCTGGTGCGCGGCCTCTTGAACTTTGCAGACGAAACCTTCCTGCGCATCGATGCCGTCGTCGCCCTGACCGGCAATCCGGCGCCTACCGATCCGCTTCGCTCAGGCAGCGAGGCCTCGCTCGTTCCCTGGACCTCCATTGGCCGCGATGGTCGCGTCTATATCGAAACACAACCGACAGAGGCAGACATCGAGGCCGTCACCGGCCGACCAGCCCTCACGCCCCTACGCACCTATGTCGGCCTCCGCTCGGCCGAGACCCTGGCACAACGCGCCGACATGGCCCTGGCCGAAATGCTGCGCGTCGGCGCCTTCGACCGCTCCACCCTCGTCATCATCATGCCCGTGGGCACAGGCTGGATCGACCCGCCCAGCATCGACGCCCTCGAATATCTTCTTGATGGCGATGTCGCGAGCGTCGCCATCCAGTATTCCTACCTCACGAGCCCCCTCTCGCTGCTGGTCGAGCCCGATGAGGGCAAATCGACGGCTCAGGCGCTCTTCGACATCGTCTACAATTACTGGCGCGCCCTCCCCGCTGATCAGCGTCCGCGGCTGTTCCTCAACGGCCTCAGCCTCGGCGCCAACAGCTCCCAGGCCTCCACCATGTTCCTCGATGTCCTCGCCGCCCCATTCGATGGCGCGCTCTGGGTGGGTCCGCCCTTCACCAGCACGGTCTGGCGCTGGTCGACCGCAAATCGCGCCGAACAGTCCCCGGAATGGCGTCCCGTCTTCGGCGACAGTTCCAGCGTCCGCTTCGCCAATCGCGGCGCAGACCTTGCCGAACCCGGTGGAAATTGGGGCCCGATGCGGATCGCCTTCCTGCAATATCCGAGCGATCCCATCGTCTTCTTCGATTACGACACCATCTTTCGCGCACCCGCCTGGATGGAAGGAGAGCGCGGCGAAGGCGTCTCCCCCGAGTTCCACTGGTACCCCATCATCACCTTCCTGCAACTCGCCATGGACATGGCGCTTTCCAACACCTCGCCCATTGGCTTCGGCCACGTCTATTCCCCCGCTGACTACGCCGACAGCTGGTATGCCCTGGTCGAACCGGAAGGCTGGGACGCCCAGAAGATGACCGCCCTCAAGGCCGTCCTCTCCAGCAATACCGGACGCGCCCAATGACAGTGCCGGGCGCTGACCCCCAGCCCTTTCGGCTGACCCTCCGCCGATCGCTCACTGCAGGCCTGCTGTTCGCCCTTGCCGCATTGGTGATCGCCCCCGCCATCGGCCTCAGCATCAGCGGCGACCTTCTCAACGACGACGGCCAGGTCACCTGGTTCAACCTCGCTGTCGGCGCCGGCGCCTGCGGCGCTCTCATGTGGCTGCTGCTCTGTGGGCTACCCCGCGCCGTCACCCTGATGCGCGGCGGCGTCGCCGGCATCCTTGCCGGCCTTCTGTCCTACCCCGTCGTCATCACCTTCGCCGAACTCCTGCAACGGCAATGGAGCAACCTGCCGCCGCTGCCGGAGCGCCTGGAACAGGTCCAGCTCATCACCTCGCTCACCTTGATTACAACCGGCTTTCCGGGCGTCTTGCTCATGTCCGTCGCCGGCATGGCCATCGCGCTGCTGTTCAAACGGCTGCACCCAAACCCAGGCAGGGCCGCACCCTTGCGCAGAAACCCCGCAGTGCCGCGTGTCGCCATGGCTTTGGCGATCGTCACGGTCGCGGGTCTTGGGGTCGCCTTCTTCTGGTTTGGAAACACCGCAATCGACACCCCGACTATTTCCGCGCCCAATGACGAGACCACGATGACCTACGAGCAGGCCACGGCCGCCTTTGCCGCCGTCGAAAAACAGGAAGCCGGTCTCGATCTGGACCCGTTCTGCCATTCCCGGCTGCTGACACATGGCCGGAAAGTGGCTCGTGCCATCGTCTATTTCCACGGTTTCACCAGTTGCCCCGCCCAGGCCGATGCCCTTGCCGAGCAACTGTTCGCCATGGGCTACAACGTCTATCTGCCCCGCATGCACGGCCACGGCCTTGCGAGCCCCACGCCGAGCGACCTCGACGATTTCACCGCCGACGGCCTCATCGCGCACACCAATGCAGCGCTCGATCTGGCTCAGGGTCTTGGCGACGACGTCACCGTCATGGGCCTTTCGGCCGGCGGCACATTGTCTGCCTGGGCCGCACAGTTCCGGTCCGATGTCGATCAGGCCGTGCTGATCTCGCCCTTCTTCGGCCCCTACGTGGTCCCGACCTGGGCCATGCAGGCCAGCACCAACGTCACTCGCGCCCTGCCCAACATCATCTTCGCCTGGAATCCTCTGGAAAACGCGACGCCGGAGAAGGCCGCCATCGCCCACGCCCTGCCGACCACGCACGCCCTGACCGAAATCATGCTCGTCGGCTGGCAAGTCCACGCCGCCGCCCAAACGACGCCGCCGGCCGCTTCCCGCATCGCGATCCTCCTCAACGACGCCGATGTCGCCGTCAACAATCGCCAAACCCTCGAGATTGCAGCCTACTGGCAGGATCAGGGCGTCGAGCCGACCGTCACCACGCTCCCGTTCAGCGCTCGCCTGCCTCACGACATGATCAACACGCGAGAGCGCGGCGCGAATGTAGAACTGGTCTACCCCGCGCTGCTCGACCTGCTCGCAAAGCCCTAGTTCACCGCCCCGCCCGTATCGAAGCTGCCGATCTGCTTGGACATCAGCACCGCATAGTCCGGTGTCAGCGGCCCCATCGAACAGACCTGCGTTTCGGCATTGCTCTCCCGACACGCAGCATTGAACGCCGCGATGGTGTTGCGCGTGAGCCGGCCGTCAAGCGCTCCCCCGTAGCGTTCCGCCTTCTTCAATTGCTGTTGCAGCACATAGACATAGGCGTTCTTGTTGCTCCAGAAGAGCATCTGCACCGCCTGCGTGACATCTCCTGCGCCAAGCCTGTCAAAGCTGTCTCCCACCGCCTGCATGGCCGTCAGCGTCGGCGGCCCCGCGGCATA
The DNA here is from genome assembly GCF_040509215.1 of Devosia sp. Taxonomy (GTDB): domain Bacteria; phylum Pseudomonadota; class Alphaproteobacteria; order Rhizobiales; family Devosiaceae; genus Devosia. The sequence continues at coordinate 3,875 of NZ_JBEVLL010000016.1, read as the reverse complement.
AAGAGCCATGCTTTCAAACGTCGCCGCCTCCGGTGGCAGCAGATTGCCATATTGATCGAGCGACGCCTTTGCCTTGGGGATGGACGGCGACAGCCCGCCTCCACCCGCCCGATAAAGCTGCAGCAGGAGACGCAGTGCCGCAGGATTGTCGCGCCGCACCTCGGCCAGCAGCCGCTCCTCCGCCGCCTTGCCGCCGTCAGTCCCGGCCAAGCCCATCATTTCAAGACGCGCCATTTCGACCGCTGCGCCCGGCACACCCTGCGCCACCGCCTCGCGCACCAATTCAAGCCCTTCCTCGCGATGCTTGGCCGACAGCGGCCCCGAGGCGAGCAGCCCGCCAAACCGGAAGCTGGCACTGTCGTCGCCAAGGCGAACGGCGCTACCGAAATAGTCTTTCGCCTTCTGATAGTCGGGTTGGCCATAGCGACCATCGGCATAATAGCCGCCGAGTATCCCATTGGCCCAGGCGCTTCCCTTCGCGGCATCGCCCAGCAAGGCCAGCGAACGCGCCTCGTCCTTGGCCACCCCACGCCCTTCGAAATGCATCAGCGCGAGTTGAATTCGCGCCAGGTCGTCTCCATCCGCCGCTGCCTGCTCAAAGTAATCAGCGGCCTTGGCCGGATCGGGCCGCAGCGCTCCGGCCCCATTGAGATAGAGCAGCCCCAGTTTCACCGCCCCTGCCGCAATGCCCTGATCCAGTGCCGCCTGATAATAGTCACGCGCCGCCATGGCATCGACATCAACGGCACCGCCCTGCGTCAGCGCATCGCCAAGCTGTATCTTGGCCCAGCCATCGCCAGCCTCGGCAACTTCACGCAACAGTTGAATGCCACGCTGCGCATCGGCGGGCGCAGCATTGCCGGCCAGCAACATCAGCCCAAGCTTGTTCTTGGCCCCAAGTTCGCCCAGCGCCGCCGCCCGCTCATAATAGTCCCGTCCCGCCTTCGGGTCTGCCGGCAAGGGCTCCGCCCCCTTCACATAGAGATCGCCCAGCATGGCCAGCGCCGCGGCGCTTCCCTCTTGCGCCAGTGGTTCGAGCAGCGTCCGCACCCTCTCGCCATCCTTCGGCAGCACCTGTCCATCAAGCAACAGCGCCGCAAGACTTGTCGTGCCCCAGACATCGTGGTCCCCGGCCGCCGCCTCGAGCAGCAGAACGCCCCTGTCGACATCGGCCCGCACCTCGGATTTGAGCAGCATCTGCGCCAGCGTCACGCGCGAAGCATTGTCCCCCATCTCCGCAGCCTGTCCGAGATAAGTCCGCGCCATCACCAGGTCTGGCCCAACCGCGCCCACCCCGTCCCGATAGCTCACGCCCAGCCGGAACAGCCCCGCCGCACTACCGAGATCGGCCGCCTTCTTGAACATGGCAATTGCCTTGTCCCCATCCGCCGGCACTGCCTTGCCGTCCCCGTAGAGGCTACCCACATCGATAGCGAGCCAGGGATCAGTCGAGGCCGATACCGCCTTCTCCAGCAGGCCCAGCCCCCGCGGAATATCCTTTTTTGTCCCCTCTCCACGCACCAGCATGAAACCCAGCCGGCTCACCGCCTGGGCCTCCCCCTGCGCATAAGCGTCTTCAATCAAGGCAAAGGCACGCGTCGGGTCCGCTGCGACACTCCCCGCTCCCGTGGCATAGATGTCGCTCAACGCCACCCGCGCCGCCGGATTGCCCTCGTCGGCAAGCGGCGTCAGCAGATTCACCGCCCGTTGGGCGTCCTGTTGCACCTTATCTCCGCGCACCAGCAGATCTGCGAGAATCGTCGCCGGCCATGCCTCGCCACGCGCAGCCCCCTCATCAAGCAGATCGACCGCCCGATTGACCGAAGTTTTGTCGCCATCGTCCAGCAACAGCCGCGCAAGGTTAATACCGGCAAAGCTGTCCCCCTTGGCCACAGCCTCCTCCCAGTACGCCCGCGACTTCGCCTGATCCGCCGCCTCGGTCCCAAGCCCGATCTGGTAAGCCTGAGCCAGCCGGGTCATCGCAGCCGTATTGCCACTCGCGGCCGCCTTCTCGAAATAGGCGATGGCCTTTTCAGCCGGCTCCGCCAGTCCCTTGGCATAAACATCGCCGAGCGTAATCAGCACCCAGGGGTCGCCACCCTCGCTCACCTCCTCGAGAAGCCCGACGGCACGATCGATATTGCGCGGAACACCCTCGCCGGCAATCAGCAGCGACGCCAACTGAAACTTGCCCCAGAGATCGCCCGTGGCCGCCGCCCTGTCGAAGAACTCCGCCGCCAAGGGCACATCTTTGGGCGTGTTGCGCGACCCCGTCAGGTAAAGCTCCCCAAGCCCCGTCAGCGCGCCCGCATTGTTCGCCTCGGCCAGCGGCTCCAGCAGTGCCACCACTTTGGCACCGTCCTGCTCCACCACTTCGCCTTGCCGATAAAGATTGGCGAGCACGATTGCCGCCCAGGCATCGCCCCGCTCGGCGACGCCGGAGAGCAGCCGCACCGCCCGCTCCGCGCTTCCCGGTGTCCCCGCCTTCAGCAACGTCTGCGCCAGCTCCACCTTGGCCGCCGGATTGCCCTGCGCCGAAGCGGTCTCAAGCGCGGCAAGCGCGCAATCAGTCGATGATGGCGCCACGGAGCAGGTGTCTCCCATAGCTGCCATGGCAGGGTTGATAAGGCACAGGGCCAGGAGAATAGGCAGGTGGCGCATGGCAGTCTCCGACCAGAGTAGACCTGTAGGATGGCGATCCCCACGCCGTTGGCATTGATGAGTGTCAAAATCGCCGCATCACAAATTAAATGCTGCCGCTACACGCATGCCCTCCTGCTGAGCTGGTATGGAACGAGAAACGCCGCATGCTATTGTGACGTCAGGCATTCTTGCGGCTGCGGCGGGGCAAAGGCGCAAAAGGGAAGGCCGTTCGGCCACCAAATCTCCCAGCTTTTGACATATCTCGTTGCCCAGTGGCCCAGAGGTTGCCGTGGTTCTCGTGTCTTGGGTCACGCGCCCGTGATTGGGCTCGCGCAACGAACGAAGAGGCTGAACATGCCGATGTCCCGATTTCGCTATACGCTCAACGAGGCTGTGGGCGACCCCAAGGCCTGGTCCTTTACCTGGGCAATAGCGGATGACGTGACCCTCAACAGCACCTGCGGCTTTTGCGGTCAGACGCACCAGCGCCTCACCTATGAGGTCGCCCGAGGCGCAGACATCTTGTGGATCTGCCAACGCTGCGTCGGCCGTTACCCCGTCGGCGGCGTCATCGACGGCGAGCGATTCGATATCCCATCCGTCCGCGCCTATATCCACGGCCTTACCGCCCGACAGAAACAGCGCACCTGCCAGGAAGCGATCCGCAAGGTGCAGGCCGCCCTGCCCGATCTGCAACTGGGCGAAATCATCGTCTACTTCGAGCGCAATCTGCAATTGTCGCCGCAACCTGCCGCCGTGCTGTTCACCGGCATGGCGCAGTTGGACGAGCCCATCGACCCGCGCATTTTCGAGGTGCAAACCCGCAGTATCGCTCACCAGGACGAGTTCGGCAGCCTCAGCGAAACAGAGCGCGCCGTGATCTGGCCCGCCCTCACTCCGCAGCAAAGGCGCAGGCTCGCTTCGCTCGGCCACGCCCCCGGCGGCATCAAGACTCGTCGCGCGCGCGGCACCGACCGCCGTGAGTTGCCCGCCCCCCGCATGCCTGCTCTGAGCGAGCCGGCAATACTCGATCCCCTGCCGGAATGGGCTGAAAAATCAACGGCTTGACGTCACCGCCAGCCGTTTGAGCCCCGATTGCCGCGAAGTCCTGCCCCATTGCGGGCACGATCAATCGCGACGATCCTTATCCCACGAATAAAAGCAAGGATGGGGACATGATCTTCGCCCCCGACTGGACTTACTCTGCCGCACGCCGCGTCTCCGTGTGCCTT
>NZ_JBEVLL010000015.1:0-2820 GCF_040509215.1 Devosia sp. | reverse complement strand
ACCGGCTCCATCATCAGCGGCGGGAAGCCGCCCTGCTGGGTGACGTTGGCGAGCACCTGGCGGGCAAACGGGAAGATCAGGCGCGGGCATTCCACCATGAGCAGGCCGCTGAGCTGGGCTTCGGGAATGTTCTTGAGGCGAAAGACGCCGCCATAGACCAGTTCCACGTTGAACAGCAGCGTTTCCTCACGATTGGCCTTGGCCTTGAGGTTCAGCTCGACGGCATAGAGCTCGTCGGACTGCTTCTTGACGCCAACCGAGATCGAGACGTTGAAAGCCGGATTGCCGCCGCCGGCCATGATCGAGCCGGGCGCGCCGGGATTCTCGAAGGAAAGGTCGCGCACATACTGGCCCACCAGGTTCATGCTGGGCGCGGTGCCGGGTTCCGGCGCTGCGGCGCCCAGGTTTTCGTCGGCCATCTTTGGTCCCTCTATATATTCCGATTGGAACGATGTTGCCGGTGGCTACCATCTTTGCCGTAAAGGAACAAGCAAAGAGGCCTTTTGCAACGCTATTTGCGCTGCCAGTCGTCGTCATCGAGGTCGATGGTTCCCGGTCCGTTAATATGCGGCGGCGTGGCATCGGAAGGCGAAGCGCTCCGGTAGCTGGTCGTCGTCTGAACCACGGTGATGTTGCGCGTCAGCGTCTTGTAGAGCCAGGCGCGAACCGGCGGCAGCAGCAGGAGAATGGCGACGAAATCGCCCAGGAACCCGGGAATGATCAATAGCACGGCCGCCAGGGCCAGCAGCATGCCGTCAAAAAGGGTCTGCCCAGGCAGGGTGCCGGTCTGCATATTGGTGCGCATGCGGTTGAGCACGCCCAGCCCCTGCTGGCGCAACACGAAGCCACCGACGACAACGGCGAGAATGACCAGACCCAGCGTCGGCAATACGCCGATGGCCCGGCCGACGAGGATGAAAAGCGCAATCTCGATCAGTGGCAAGGCCAGGAGAAGAAGGGGAATGAAGCGGAGCAACCGGGTCATCCTTTGTTTGTGAAGGGCGCGGCAAATCGCGCTACCTTGTGTGAACTGGTTTTGAGCTAAAGCTTTCCCTATATATAGGAACGACAAAAGCGCTCGGCGAGCGCCCAACTTCTCAGGTGCACCGATTCATGGACGATTTTCTCGATCTGCCTACTCTCATCGCCATCGTGGTCGCGGTTTTCGTGCTCTTCCGCCTCCGCTCGGTCCTGGGAACGCGGACGGGCAATGAGCGCCCGCCGGTCGATCGCTCGCGCTCGACCCCGACCGAGAAGAAGGCCGCCAATGCCGACGAAACGGTCGTGCCGATCCGTCCACGCCCTGCCGAGCCCAATCTTGACGACGAGCGTCGCACCCGCAAGACCGAAGCCGAAATCGAACAGGCCGCATCGGGCAATGCTGAACTGGCGACCGGCCTTCGCGCCGTTGTCGAAGCCGATCCGACCTTTACGCCGAAATCCTTCCTCGAAGGCGCCAAGCAGGCCTATGAGATGATCGTCACCGGCTTTGCCGAAGGCGACCGTCAGACGCTGAAAAACCTCCTCGACAAGGACGTCTATGACAGCTTTGCCCGCGCCATCACCGAGCGCGAGGCCGCTGGCCACAAGAACGACTTCACCTTTGTCGGCCTGCCCAAGATCGCCATCGTCTCGGCCGAATACGACAAGAAGAACATTCTCGTCACCGTCGATTTCCACGCGGAGGTCGTCTCGGCTATCCGCGACAAGGACGGCAATCTCGTCGAAGGCAATGCTGACCAGGTGCAGACCATCGCCGATGAATGGACCTTTGCGCGCAATCCCAAATCGCGTGACCCCAATTGGAAGGTCATCACCACGAGCCAGCTCGACTAAGTCTTTTTGCGGCAGGCCCTTCCATGTCCAAGCGCGACCCCAGGCGCCTGCCGCACGACTTTCACCTGTGGACGAGCGTATCCGCCACGGTTGAACCCCTGCGCCGCAAGGGCTTGCTTAAGCTAGGCCACGGCACCCTGCCCATTCCCGAGCCCGAACCGGCGCCTGCCATCAAGGCGCCACCGCGGATGGGAAAACCCAAACAGCCCTTCCTCGCGCCCTATCAGGCTCCCACCCAGCCCGTGAAGGTGGTCGAGAAAAACGTCGATCCGGCCATCCATAAAAAGGTCCGCCGCGGCCGCATCGATATCGATGGCACCATCGATCTCCATGGCATGACCCAGGTCGAAGCCCGCGAAACCCTCCGCCGTTACATCGGCGCCCGTGCCGCCCGCGGCGATCGCACTCTGCTCGTCATCACCGGCAAGGGCACGAAGACTGAAAACGACTACATCTCTGCCATGACCGAGCGCGGCATCCTGCGCACCATGCTGCCGATCTGGCTCTCCGAGCCGGGCCTCTCACACATGATTTCAGGCTGGAGCCTTGCGGCCCGCGGCCATGGTGGGGAGGGCGCCTGGTATGTGCGCCTCAGGCGTCCATGACCCCGCTTGGCGCCAAATTCCGGGCCCTGCGCGAAGCCCGCGGCATTTCGCTCAAGGAAATGGCCGCCGCCCTCAACGTCTCGAGTGCCTATCTCTCGGCCCTTGAACACGGCCGCCGCGGCCAGCCCACGAGCTTCCTCCTCCACCGCATCATCGCCTTCTTCAACGTCATCTGGGACGAAGCCGAAGAGCTGCAGCGCCTCGCCGAAATTTCCGATCCCAAGGTGACCATCGATACCGGGGGCCTCGCCCCCGAAGCCACCGAATTCACCAACCGCCTGCGCGACAATATCGAGCGTCTCGAGCCTGAAGACCTCAAATTTTTGCGCGATGAATTGGTCAAACGCGCCGGCAAGAAGCGCAGTTAGGCGGCGCTGGA
>NZ_JBEVLL010000014.1:0-3748 GCF_040509215.1 Devosia sp. | reverse complement strand
CATGGCCCAGAACATCTATGATGATGCGGCCTTCTTCGAAGGCTATCGCCAGTTCCCGCGCTCGGCGCAGGGACTTGGCGCCGCTGCCGAATGGCCGCACCTTCGCGCCATGCTGCCGCCCATGGCGGGCCTCAAAGTTCTCGATCTCGGCTGCGGCTTTGGCTATTTCGCCCGCTGGGCCGTGGCCGAAGGCGCTGCCCATGTGACCGGGCTCGATCTCTCGCAAAAGATGCTGGCCGAAGCGCAGAAGAACTGCGCCGGCCTGCCGGTGACCCTCGCCCGCGCCGATCTTGAAACGGCACATCTCGGCACCGACCAGTTTGACCTGGTCTTTTCCTCGCTCGCCGTCCACTACCTCGCCGATTTCGACGCCTTCCTCGCCCGCGTGCGAAAAGCTGTTCGCGAAGACGGCCGCTTCGTGTTTTCCATGGAGCACCCGGTTTTCGCCGCGCGCGCCAATCCAGAATTCGTCACCGATGCCAGCGGCCGCCAGGTCGCAGCCATTGCCGAATATCTGCGCGAAGGCGAACGCCGCACCAATTGGATCGCGGACAATATCGTAAAATATCATCGCCTGATCTCGACCACGATCATGGCTCTCAAGCGCGCCGGCTTCGAGCTCGACGCCATTGAGGAATGGGCCGCGAGCGACGATGATATCGCTGCCCATCCCGAATGGGAGAAGGAACGCTACGAGCCCATGTTCCTGCTCTTCGCCACACACGCGGCCTCCAAGCCCTAACGGTATCCAATCATGGCAACTCCCCCGCGCAGCAAGCCCAACAAGCCCGACCAGACCCAGGCCTTCAAATCGGCCATGGGCGCCACGGTGCGCGCCATTGGTGCCAAGGCAGAGCTCGAAGTCACCTTTACTGCCGACCGGCCGCTGCTGACCTCGGACAAGGCCCGCCTCGCCAACCTGCCGCGGCTGCCCACCAAGCGCGATATCGCCATTGCCCGTGGGCAAGGCGATGCCATGGCCATGCGGCTCGCCAGCCACGACCCCGATACGCACCGCAAGCGTAGTCCGATGGACCCGCAGGCCCGCGCCGCCTTCGACGCGCTGGAGCAGGCCCGTGTCGAATCTTTGGGTGTCATCCGCATGCCGGGCATGTCCGGCAACATCCACGAAATGCTGGAAGACCGGCTCTTCCGCGCCAATTTCGCCGAAGTCGACGACAAGAACGAGGCCCCGCTCGCTGAAGCGCTGGGCCTGATGCTGCGCGAAAAGCTCGCTGGTGTCCCGGTGCCGCCCTCGGGGCACGCGCTGGTCGATCTCTGGCGCAAGGAGGTGGAAGCGAAGGCCTCGACATCCATCGACAAGCTGCTCTCGACCTATGAGAACCAGGAAGATTTCTCCAAGGCCGTCAGGGCCGTGCTGCGCGATCTCAACCTGATCGCTGAAAGCGACATGGAAGATCCGGACGCGTCGGACGAGGACGACGCCAACGACAGCCAGCCCGAACAGGCTCAGGGCTCCGACCAGTCGCCCGAACAGGGCGAAGGCGAGAACGAGCAGGCTGAATCGGAAGAAGACCAGCAGTCCGGCGAAAGCGAAGAAACCGGCGATGTCGAAGGCATGGAAGCCGACATGGCCGATGTCGACGACGACGCCGAATCTGAAGCCGGCGAAGACGCGCCCATGCCGCCTCCGGCAAAGGACGGCGGCGAGCGGCTGTCGAACCAGTTCCAGTACAAGGTCTTCACCACCAAGTTCGACGAAGTGGTGAAGGCGGCTGAACTCTGCCCGCCCGACGAGCTGGACCAACTCCGCGGTCTCTTGGACAAGCAGCTCGAAAACCTCGCCGGTGCCGTGGCGCGCCTTGCCAACAAGCTGCAGCGCCGCCTGATGGCGAAGCAGAACCGTTCCTGGCAGTTCGACCTCGAAGAGGGTCTCCTCGACACCGCACGCCTCACCCGCGTCGTGACCGACCCCATGCAGGCTCTCAGCTTCAAGGTCGAGAACGACACCGATTTCCGCGACACCATCGTCACGCTGCTGATCGACAATTCCGGCTCCATGCGCGGCCGCCCGATCACCATCGCGGCCATCTGCGGCGACATTCTCGCCCGCACGCTGGAGCGTTGCGGCGTGAAGGTCGAAATCCTCGGCTTCACCACCCGCGCCTGGAAGGGCGGCAAATCTAGAGAAGCCTGGCTCGAAGCCAATCGCCCCGCCAATCCCGGTCGCGTCAATGACGTGCGCCACATCATCTACAAGGCCGCCGACGAGCCATGGCGCCATGCGCGGCGTAACCTGGGCCTGATGATGCGCGAGGGGCTCCTGAAGGAAAACATCGACGGCGAGGCACTCGAATGGGCGCGCAAGCGCCTGATGTCGCGTCCCGAACAGCGCCGCATCCTGATGGTGATTTCGGATGGTGCGCCGGTCGATGACAGCACCCAGTCGGTCAACGCCGGCAATTATCTCGAAGCCCACCTGCGTCAGGTCATCGAGGACATCGAAACCCGCTCGCCGATCCAGCTCGTCGCCGTCGGCATCGGCCACGATGTGACGCGCTACTATCGTCGCGCCGTGACCCTGCTCGATGCCGAGGAACTGGCCGGCGCCCTGACCGACGAATTGGCCGCACTCTTCGACGAAGAAATGCCCGGGCCCGCAAGGCGGCGCGGTCGCTGATGCTGCGGCGCTGGGCCCCGATAGCCTGCCTTGCGCTATTGGCCCAGCCCGCTCTGGCGGTCGACGTCACGGTGACGTCGGCCCAGGTCACGCGCTTCAAGGGCGTCGGGCTCGACGAGCCCGTGGGGAAGCTGATCTTCCGCGGCGGACTGACCCTGCAATCGCAGGACGACATGTTCGGCGGTCTCTCGAGCGTCACCACCACCGGCCCCGACCAGAACATCGCCTTCGTCACCGACCGCGGCCAGTTCGTCTCCGGCAAGCTCGCCTATGACCAGGACGATCGGCTCCTCAGCCTCATCGGGGTCACCATGGACCCCATCCAGAATTCCGGCGGCGCCCCCCTGCCCCGCCAGTATGCCCGCGACGCCGAGGGCATGGATACGGTGCTTCGCGACGGCGTGCCTGTGGCCGTGCGTGTGAGCTTTGAAAACCTCACCCGCGTCGCCGACTTTGCCATCACCGACAGCCGCCCCGGCGGCCCCGCCCGCGAAATCACCATTCCCGACTGGCTGACCGACTTGAGGACCAACAAGTCGCTCGAAGCCATCTGCATCGCCCCGCCTGCCTCGCCCATCGCCGGCTCGACCCTGCTGCTGACCGAAGAGGCGCTCGACGAGAACGGCAACCATCGCGGGCATTTCCTCGGCCAGAACGACAAGGGCCCGGTTGCCTATGTCAATTCGCCGGTGGTCAATCCGACAGACTGCGCCTTCTTGCCCAATGGCGACCTGCTTGTGCTCGAACGCGGCGTCGCCCTTTTCAGCTTCGTCATGAACCTCCGCCGCATTCCCGCCGCCGAGGTCCGCCCCGGCAATCTGATGCAGGGCGAACTTTTGCTCTCTGCCGAAGGCGCCGAGATCGACAATATGGAGTCGATCATGGTGCACGTCACGCCCGGCGGGGAGACCCGGATTTTCATGGGCTCGGACAACAATTTCAACGACTGGCAGCGCCACCTGCTGCTGGAATTCGCGCTGGCGGAGTAAGAGCGTCCGCGCCTCCAACACACTCGATGTCACCCCGGCGCAGGCCGGGGCCCATCCTGAGATGCCGCAGCCCAAACGATACGGCGACTCCCAATAATCGTGAGATGGCCCCCGGCCT
>NZ_JBEVLL010000013.1:0-20714 GCF_040509215.1 Devosia sp. | reverse complement strand
ATGGCGGACTTGGTCTGGAAATATTCCTTGTCGCGCTGCACATCCACGGGATTGCGCACGTCGAGCACTTCGTCGGTGGTGCGCTGGCGCGCGGCCATGCTGTCGCCATCGGAGGCTCGTCGTTGAACCGGTTGCGCTGGTGCAGGCTCGGGCCGGGCCGGGCTCGGAATCGGCCGCGCGACTTCGCCTACGCCTGGCGTATTGCCGCCGAATGTCGTCCGCTTACCAAACATGCTCGCCTCGTTCGTCTTCCCTGCTTGCCCCTAGAAACGGATCATGCCCGTTTCTTGAGGAAGGACGGCAGTTTCATCAGCCCGGCCGACTTGCCTGTGCCATGCGCCAGTTGGCGCCCGGTCACCTGCATGCCGATATTGCGGTAGACCTCGTTGACCTTGTTGTTGGCGGCGACCTCGGCCACCATCTGGCCGTTATTTGCCGCTGTTCCAAAGAGCGCGGCGTCAAAGCCGATCTGGCCAATGAGAGTGCATTCCACCGACGAGGCGAATTCGGCCGCGCCGATTTCGGGCCGCCGGGCGATGCCCTGCCGATTGATCACCAGGCTCGGCGCTTTTTCGGTCGGGCGCAGGGCCTTGATCGTATCCGCCAGATTCTTGGCATTACGCAGGTTAGCAAGGTCAGGCTCGGCCACGATCACCACTTCGTCGATGGTCGAAAGGGTGTGCCTTACCCAGGCATTCCAGGCGTGCGGAATATCGAGGATGATGACCGGCACGGATTTCTGGCAGATCTCGACGATCTGCTCGAACTCGCGCTCCTCAAAATCCCAGGTCCGGTCCAGCGTGGCCGGGGCGGTGAGCAGATTGATATGATTGGCAGCCTTGCTCATCAGGCGGTCGAGCATGGTCTGGTCGACCTTCTGATTAGCCAGAAGCGCGTCGGCCACGCCATGAGGCGGGTCCTGGTTGAAATTGAGGCCGGCCGTGCCGAAGGCGAGGTCCATGTCGATGATCAGGCAATCCTGCCGCAGCACCGTGGCAATGGCCCAGGCGACGTTGTGAGCGACAGTAGACCCCCCTGCCCCGCCCTTGGCGGAGATAAAGCCGATGGTGCGGCCGATGGGAGCGGCGCCCTCGCCGGCAAACAGCTCGGTAATGGCAGTAACGATGATCTGCGCCGTGGACGGCAGCACGATATATTCGGAGATGCCCGAGCGGATCAGCTCGCGATAGAGCAGCACGTCGTTGACGTGACCGAGCACGATGACACGGGTGGTCGCGTCGCATACTTCGGCAAGGCGCTGCAGTGCGCCGGGGATTTCCTCGGGCGGGAGCGATGTCTCGACGATGATCAGGTTAGGCGTCGGATTGGTCTTATAGGTTTCGACCGCGCCATCGATGCCGCCATTATGCGTTGTGAGGGCCACCTTGGACATGCGCCGATCGTATACTGCGCTCTCAACGAGTTGCGCGGTCTGGGAATGCTCGCAAAAAGCCTGGATGGTGACGCGCGGCACGAGGCGCGCGCCGGGGGTGATCTCCGCCGCAGCCTCTTCCTGCTTTGCCGGCTCATCCGAGGTCAGGAAACTCTTCATTGAACTACTCCTTGCACCATCGAACGCTTAATCGAGCACGAAGCCGACCGACCCGCTGAAGCCGCCACGCATGCCACCGCTGCCGGCGACGCCATATTGGTTTTCGAGCTTGCCGAGGAAGATCGCTTCCGCATCGCTTGCCGGGGTCGAATAGTCGGTCGGCACGGCGATACTGCCTGCGGGTACGGGATTGACGAGATAAGGCGTAACGAGAATGACCAATTCAGTCTCCTCGGTCTGGAAGTCCCGCGACCGGAAGAGCGCACCAAGGATGGGGATATCGCCGAGCCCAGGGAACTGGTTGATTTGCTGGGATGACCGCTCCTCGAGCAGGCCACCGATCGCCAGTGTCATGCCGCTCGGGACTTCAACCGAGGTATTGGCCTGGCGCTTGGTGATCGACAGGTCGGCCTGCGGTTCCGACACCGAGGTGTCTACCGTTAGCGCGATGGCGCCGTTCGACTTCACGACTGGGGTGAAGGCAAGCTCGACACCATAGGGCTTGAACAGGACCGTACGGGTCCTGCTGCCGTCATCGTCTTCGTCATAAGTGTAGTACGGCAATTCGCCACCAGCGAGGAACTTCGCCGGCTGGCCGGAGATCGCTGTAAGCGTCGGTTGAGCGAGGACACGCAGAGCGCCGCGTCCCTCAAGCGCGCGGATAGCAGCGTTTACCCGGTTGCCATTGGCGCCGAACGAGGCATCAATGCCATCGGTCGGGAAGGCGTCGGTGAGCAAGCCACCGGCAAAGCTGAGCAGGTTGGTGGTGCCTACATTGACGATGGCGCCAAAGTTGATGCCGAACTGCTTGGCGACGTCGCGCTTCACTTCCGAGACGGTGACCTGCAGCATGACCTGCTGGGCGCCCGCCACGTCGATAATATTGGCAACGTTCTCCGGCGCACCGGCAAACTGGACCGCAACCTGCTCGGCGCGCAGCTTATCGTCGGTGGAAAGCACCGAACCGGTCAGCACCACGCGATTGGTCGAGTCGCCGAGTGTGACGGATTCAACCAAAATCTTGGAACCGGGAATGACACGTGCCAGCGCTTCTTCCAGCGCGTTGCCGACCTGGGACGGCTCCTTGATGACACGCAGGTCCAGCACCTGGATGGTGCGACCGGCGTCATCGATGAAGAAGATATTGGTATTGCCGCCTGTGATGCCTTGCACGATAGCGCGAGTGCGGGTGCGCATTATGGCTGCAGCCACATTGGGCTGGGACACCACGACCTCGGCTACCCCCGCGGGCAGGTCAATAATGATCGACTTGTTAAGCTCGATATCGAGATTGCGCTGGGCACCGTAGGCCGTCGAGGCGACCGTGATCTGCGACTGAGCAAGGGCCGGCAAGGCCGGACCAAGCGTCGCCAATGATAGCGTGCCGGCCAGGGCCAGCAAGCGAAGGGGGAGAAATGCCGTCTGCATTGTCGTTGTCATTCTGCTCTCCCGCCTATTGCGGCATCAACTGCGGTTCGACCGCGTCGACCTGGATTTCCATTTCGTCTTCGGAGAAGCCACCTTCGGGGACGAACTCATTGACTGGCGAAAACTCCGTGCCGGAGCCCGTCTGAGCAACCGCGCCAGCCATGACGCTCTGCTCTTTGCCGAAGCGGATGACACGAACGGCCTGACTGGCGCTGGCAGGACGCTGTGCGTCAGCCCCCTTGCCGAAATCAGTGATGGATCGCAGCGTCAGGCTCAGCTGACCGCGCATCGAGGCGTTGATCAGTGTTTCTGCCTGTCCAGGCGTCAATTCGAGCGTTGCCACCGTGCTCTTGTCGAAGGTTTCCGGCGTCGGGCTGTCGTTCTCGGCTTTTTCGTCGCCACCGCTCGCCCCCATTTCGCCAAGGCGCTTGCCGATGGCCAGGACGCGGACGTTAGACAGCACCACTTCGGACTGCTGGCCCGATGGCGTCGCGGTGGTCAAGACGACGTCGACATGATCGTTCGGCACGACGAAGCCGCCGGCACTCGACACGGCATTGACCCCGACCGCAACGCCGCGCATGCCCGAAGCCAGCACCGCCGAGAGGTAGCCCTGGTCCGACCGCACGAGCTTTTGCTCACGGATTGGTTCGCCGGGGAAAAATTCGAAGCGGGCTACAGCGCCGGTAAGTTCTGCCGGCGCGTCCGGCGCGGCCGAGATCGTGACATATTCCGGACGCACGGCGCCTTGGGGCCAATCCTGCCATTCGAGCGTATCGGGCTTGAGGCGCTCGCCCATGCCGATCGGCGCCTTGGCGACGAGAACCTGCGTCTTCTGCTCCTGCACGACCTCTGTCACGACTTCCCTGGACGGAGCCGGTGCACGGCCCGTGCGTGTAACGAGGAACGCGGCAAGACCGCCTGCGACCAGGGCCACTACTACCAGGATGATACGTGCTGGTCTCATGACCCACTCCGGTTACACCGGGCGCTGACGCCCAATTCCACGGGTGAACTATGGAAGCAAAGGGTCAAGGTTTGGTTAATCGAGCACTAAGGCTTGCGGTTAACAGATTATGAATACTTGCGAATTGGGAGGCAGCGACAGAAAAAGGCCCCGGCAGCAAGCGCCGTGGCCTCGGTATCCAGCGACAATGAGATGGCTTACGCTGCGAGACGCTCGAAAATGGCAGTGTTCGAATAGACCATGATGCCTGCAATGGCCAAGGCGATGCCATAGGGAATGCCCGCGCGCTTGTTGTGCAGCCTGGCGAGCCAACCCAGGCGGGCAAGAGTTGGATTGAGCGGTATGCCGCGCACGACCAGAATAAGGATCGTCAGTACGCCGCCGAACAGGGCTGCGTAGGCGAGGTAGGGCAATGTCATGCCAAAACCCAGCCACAACGTGGTGGCTGCGGCAAGCTTGGCATCTCCGCCGCCGATGAAGCGCAATGCGAAAAGTCCGAAAGCTACGGCGAGCACGACCAGCGCACAAAGGACATGCATCGCAAACTGCTGCAGCGGCAGATTGACGGCGATGGCAACGATGAAGAAGCCGACGGTGAGCAGCAAGACCAGCTTGTTGGAGATGCGCATCGTCAGAAGGTCCGACGAGGCGGCAATGGCCATGGCAATTGGGAAGAAGAAGAGGGCAATGGTGCTCATAGAATTATCCATCTTGCTAAGACGATGCGCCTTCAAGCGCAGGCACGATGAAGCCGCGAATATGCTCGAACAATTCCACCATCGTACCGTTCAAAGACAAAAGGGCGCCAATGATAACTACGGACAGCAAGGATCCGATAAGCGCGTACTCAATTGCAGTCGCGCCGGCCTCGTCGGCCCCAAACGCCCCAAGCAGTCCAAGCGCATTCTTCATCGACGCAGCAGCCCCCCAGTCCGGTGAGACGATTATGGCCATCGAATAGTTAAACAATGGAAAAAGGGCCCCTGTTAGGGGCCCTTTTAGGCTTAAATGCTATCCCAAAATCAATTGCCGGCAGGCGGCGTCTCAGCGCCTTCAAGCGCGCCGGTCAGATCGTCGTCGATGCGCGTGAAGACATCGGTCAGGGTGCCACCCAGAAGACCGACTGCGCCGATGATGACGACGGAGATAAGAGCGGCGATAAGGCCGTATTCGATTGCAGTGGCGCCGGATTCGTCCTGCGCGAAACGTGCGAAAATGTTCATGTCCCAGGCTCCTTTTTTACACGTCCTCGAGTGACGCCTCACGGCCAGTCACACAGCGAAGATGGGCTCAGACTAGCCAGCACTGATTGCAAATGAGTTAATTGTTGTATTTCCAAACGCCGGATTTCACCCAAAAAAATCTATGCTTTTCAATGAATTAACGAGATCGATTGCATTCTAACAATCGGATCCACTCCACATCTCGACCAACGTTATTTTGAATTGCCGAACAACGACTTGGGCGCGCCTTAGTATATTCTTATCCACGCCGAAGCCACGTCGTTTGCCAAGTGTTTACCATTCCGCGCGATCCTTAGACCCTAGTTTCGGTGCGGATGGGTTCAATGCTTCGCCTTTCATTCCTTGCAGGCCTATGTCTCGTCCTTGTCGGTACTGCTGTCGCGGGCGCTCAGGACAATGCCCCGATCGATGTGAAAGTGAACATGGCGCGCGTGCTGCGCATCAGCGCTCCTGCCGCGACGGTGATTGTCGGTAATCCCGGCATCGCCGATGTCACGATCCAGGATCCGCAGACGCTGATCCTGACAGGCAAGAGCTTTGGCCAGACCAATCTCATCGTGCTCGACAGCCTTGGCGAACCAATCGCCGATACGCTCATCGAGGTGGTGCAGATGCAGGCCGGCGTCACGACGGTCTATCAGGGCCAGCTGCGCACCACCCTGGCCTGTGCTCCGACCTGCCAGCCTACAGTCATGCTGGGGGATGACAATAGCTTTACCAGCCAGACGCTGGCGTCGTCGCAACTGGTTCAATCGGCGGCAAATTAGCGCAACACTTTCTTAACCAGCGCCCGCTTTTCCGTCATGAAGCTAACGAAACCTTATCCTTAAAACGCCAGCTTCCCAGTCATGAGGAGAGCAACCAGCTTTCCCAGACAGGAACGAGGCATGTCACGCTGGCGGCTCAAATCCCTGGCGCGCGATACGCGCGGGGCGACGATGATCGAGTTCGCCATTCTGGCGCCGATTTTCTTCGCAATTCTGACGGCCATTCTGCAGACCTCCGTGCAGTTTTTTGCCGCCCAGGTGCTGGAAAGCGGCATGTCTGACGCCAGTCGTGCCATCCGCGTCGGCCAGGCCCAGCATGACGGCTGGACGGTCGACGACTACAAGAACAATGTCTGCGACCGGCTCTATGGGCTGTTCGGCAACTGCGCCGACATGCACGTTACTGTGCGCCAAATAAACGATTTCCAGTCTGCTGACTATTCGATCCCGCTCGACCTCACTTGCAAGAAGGATTGCAACTGGACGGAGGATGAGGTCTGGGTCCCCGGCGGCTCATCGAGTGTAGTGCTTGTGCAAGTCCATTACCGCTATCCCGCAATTTTGCAGTTCCCCTATTCTCCCAACATGCTTGCTGACGGGCGAAGTCTCTTGAGCGCGGCCACCGTTTTCCGAAACGAGCCCTTCTGATGCGCTCGGTTGGAAAAGGCTTCGTAAGGACGCTGCGAGCGCTCCTGCGCCGGGAAACAGGGGTAGCTGCAGTCGAATTCGCGCTGGTCGTGCCACTCATGCTCAGCGTTTATCTCGGCTGTACCGAGGCGGCGGCACTCTTAACTGCGGACCGCAAGGTGCAATCGGTGGCGGGCGCCATAGGCGACCTCGTGGCGCGGTCCAATAAGACGATCGCCCAAAGCCAGTTGAGGGATTATTTCCTCGCGTCCACCAGCATTATGGCCCCCTATAGTACGTCCGGACTGGTTCAAACGGTCACGGCGGTGTCGGTTGACGATGATGGAGAAGCAACCGTTCTCTGGTCGGTCCGATACGAAAACGGCAGTCTCTCCACTACCGTCGCCGAGCATCCAAAGAACAGCGCCTACGATTTGCCGGCCGAGATGAGAGCCATCGCCACTGGCCAGACGGTGATCGCTGCGGAGGCGGAGTACGGCTATCTTCCGCTGCTCGGCATCGTGTTCAAGGAAGCGCTCGACCTCAATCGCTCGGCGCTTTTCATGCCGCGTTTTGGCGGCACCATCACCCTTAACTGACTCGTGGGCGAGTCGTTCGATCTGATCGTGGCCTTGGATGCTTGCCGCCCCTACGCGGCCATGCCACAAGCGAAGCTCCTTCCTCCGACCCCATCATGAGCATGAACGACACCATTATCCCTGTCTTCGACCTGGGCGGCGTTTTCGTCGACTGGAACCCGATGTACCTGTTCCGCAAGCTCTTTGAGAGCGAGGAGGACGCCCTCTGGTTCCACCAGAACATCTGCACGGGCGACTGGAATCTCGAATTCGACGCCGGCGAAATCTATGCCGAGGGCGTTGCCAAGCTGATCACGCGCTTCCCGAAATACTGGCGCGAAATCCAGGCTTTTGATCTGCGCTGGAAGGAAACGCTGGGTGATTTCATCCACGGCACGGTGGACATCCACAACGAGCTGATCGAGCAGGATATTCCGACCTTTGCCATCACCAACTTCTCCTGGGAAAAGTGGGTAAGCTGTCTTGGGGAATGGCCGTTCCTCGAAAAATTCGATGGCGTCATCGTCTCGGGCCTTGAAGGCCTCGTGAAGCCAGATCCGCGTATCTATCGCGTCTTCTGCGAGCGGTATGGCTTTGCGCCCGATAGCTGCGTCTTCATCGATGACAGCGAGCCAAACATCGTTGCCGCCCGCAAGTTCGGCATGCATGGCATCCACTTCAAGGAGCCGACACAGCTCCGGGCTGAACTGATCGCCCTCGGTCTGCCGCTCAAGGCGAAGTAAAACAAAACCCCGGAGCGATCCGGGGTTTTCTTTTGGGGCTTACTGGAAGCGGCCACCCTTCTGGATGACTTCAATCTTGTAGCCATCCGGGTCCGTGGCGAAGAAGAAGCGCGCGACGGGCACATTACCGTTCTTGAAATCCACCAGCTTGCCAACAGTAAAGCCTTCAGCGGTGAAGCGCTCATATTCGGCTTGGAGATTGTCGACGACCACGGCGAGATGACCATAGCCATCGCCGAGATTGTAGGGCTCCGTGCGGCCGTGGTTGATGGTCAGTTCGAGCTCGAAACCATCGAGCTCCTGCGCCAGGTAGACCAGCGTAAAATCGGCAAACTCAATGCGATTGACGATCTCGAGGCCGAAAGCGCGGCGGTAGAAATCAACGGAGCGATCTTCTTCGATGACGCGGATCATCGAGTGAGCAAGTTTTACCATTTTTGGATCTCGTAATCTGGTGTGAACGAGCGCAACGAGGACCCCGCGCGTGGCGCGCCCCGTCTGGAGCGCGACAAGCGCGTGAAGACCTATTTCGTGCCGTACATGCGGTCCCCGGCGTCGCCGAGGCCCGGGATGATGTAACCCTTCTCGTTGAGATGGCTGTCGATCGAAGCCGTATAGACCGGAACGTCGGGATGGGCCTTGGCGAAATTCTCGATGCCTTCTGGCGCCGCCAGGAGGCAAAGGAAGCGGATATTGTTGGCGCCGCGTTCCTTGAGTTTTTCGATAGCGGCGGTAGCCGAATTGCCTGTTGCCAGCATGGGGTCGACCACGATGATCAGGCGATCTTCAAGATTGGACGGCGCCTTGAAATAGTATTCGACCGGCTCGAGTGTCTCGTGATCGCGATAGATGCCGATATGGGCGACGCGTGCGGCCGGCACGAGATCGAGCATGCCATCGAGAAGGCCGTTGCCGGCGCGCAGGATGGAGGCGAAGACCAGCTTCTTGCCCTTGATCGCCGGCGAGTCCATCGCCGACATCGGCGTCTCGATCGGGATCATTTCCAGTTCGAGATCGCGCGTAACTTCGTAGCACATCAGGTGGGCGATTTCGCGCAGGAGCCGCCGGAAGCCGGCAATGGACGTCTCCTTGTTGCGCATGATCGTCAGCTTGTGCTGGATCAGCGGGTGATCGATGACCGTGACATTGCCAACCATCTTGCTCATATCGACCACCTTTGTTTTTTCGCCGAGTTTCCGAACCGCAAAACCGGCTACCACTTTTGCTGGAAACGCTTAATTACAGGAAAGACTTGCCGTGGCGGCCCGGCGCGAGGCCAAGCCAGGCAGCTATGCTTTCGCCAATATCTGCGAAGGTTGGGCGAATGCCAATCTCCCCCTTGGGCAGGGCTGGGGAAAAGACCAGGATCGGCACCTGTTCGCGCGTGTGATCGGTGCCCGGCCAGGTCGGATCGTTGCCGTGGTCGGCCGTGAGGACCAGCAGATCGTCGTGCCGCATTTTTGCGATCAGTTCGGGCAGGCGGGAATCGAATAGTTCCAGCGCGGCGGCATAGCCGGGAACGTCGCGGCGATGGCCATACTCAGAGTCGAAATCGACGAAATTGGTCATGATGAAGGCGCGGTCCGCAGCCATTTCCATAGCTTCGAGCGTCTTGTCGAAGAGCTGCGGAATGCCCGTGCCTTTCAGCTTATGGGTCACGCCAGAGCCGGCATAGATGTCCGAGATCTTTCCAACGGCAAAAACCTGATTGCCGGCGGCTTCGTTGCGATCGAGCAAGGTGGGTTCGGGTGGCGAGATCGCGAAATCACGGCGATTGCCGGTGCGTTTGAAGGTTTCTGGGGTTTCGCCGACGAAGGGGCGGGCAATGACGCGGCCGATATTGAGTGGCGCAGTCAGCTCGAAGGCAATCTTGCAGATTTCGTAGAGGTGCTCGAGGCCAAAATGGCTTTCGTGGGCGGCGATCTGGAAGACCGAGTCGATGGACGTGTAGCAAATCGGCTTGCCGGTGCGGATGTGCTCTTCGCCCAGCTCGGCGATGATCGTGGTGCCGGAGGCGTGCTTGTCGCCGAGAATGCCAGGCAGATTGGCGCGGTGGATGAACTCTTGGATGAGGTCGGGCGGAAAGGTTGGTTCCGTCTGCGGAAAGTAGCCCCAGTCGAAGGGCACCGGCACGCCAGCGATTTCCCAATGGCCCGAGGGCGTATCCTTGCCTTTGGACACTTCGCGACCCACACCGAAGCGGCCACCCTTGGGTGTGTCAGTCAGGCCAGGCGGCAGGATGCCGGTCGAGAGTTTGATGGCGGCGCCAAGGCCCATGGTATCCATGTTCGGAACATGAAGAGGGCCAGAGCGCAGACCCGCCCGATCGGCTTTGCCGGCGGCCGCCCATTCGGCGATATGGCCCGCAGTGTTGGAGCCGACATCGCCATAGGCGGTAGCGTCGGGCGCACCGCCGATACCGACGCTGTCGAGAAGGCAGACAATGGCGCGGGGCATGGCTTTACTCCGTGGGGGCGATGCGGTCGGCGATCAGGGGGAAACTCGGCGCGGTCGCACCAAAGCGATAGGCGGCGCGAATGCGGCTTTCGGCGTCGTTTGCCGAGGTCTCGTCGCGTGCGTGGATGCGGGCGATTGGTGTCTGGCTGTCTACCTTGGCGCCGAGGCCGAGGAGGCGATCGAAACCGACACGATGGTCGATCCTGTCGGTCGGCGTCGCGCGGCCACCACCAAGCGCGACAACCGCCATGCCGACCCCACGTGTGTCGATTTCGGCGACGGTCCCCTGCCCTTCCGCAAAAACATCGCGGATGATCGGGGCTGGGCTGAGATAGCCATCCATGCGCTCGGCGAAATCGAAGGGTCCGCCGAGGACCGTTACCATTTTGGAAAACTGTTCGAGCGCCTGGCCGCTATCGAGGGCTTTTTCGACCTTGGTCCGTGCCGCCTCGATATCTCCAGCCGTCCCGGTCATGAGGACAATTTCGACGCAGAGGGCGAGCGTGACTTCCTTGAGACGGGCATCCTGGTGCGCGCCGGTCAGGAAATCGACGGCATTGCGGATTTCGAGGCCATTGCCGGCCGCGCTGGCGAGAGGCTCGTTCATGTCGGTGATCAGGGCGCCAGTTTTGAGACCGGCACCATTGGCGACGCTGACGAGACTTCTGGCCAGATCGCGTGACGCCTCAAGCGTGGGCATGAAGGCGCCGGAACCGGTCTTTACGTCGAGGATCAGGGCGCCGAGGCCGGCAGCGAGCTTCTTCGACAAGATCGAGGCGGTGATCAGCGAAATGGATTCCACCGTGCCGGTGACATCGCGAATGGCGTAGAGCGTCTTGTCGGCCGGGGCAAGGTCGGCGGTCTGGCCGATTATGGCGCAGCCTGCCTCTCTTACCGCGGCGCGGAAGAGGGAATTGTCCGGCTGGGTCTGGTAGCCGGGAATGGAATCGAACTTGTCGAGCGTGCCGCCTGTGTGGCCGAGGCCACGGCCGGAAATCATCGGGACGTAGATGCCGACGGCAGCGAGGACCGGCGCCAACATAAGGCTGACATTATCGCCAACGCCGCCCGTCGAATGCTTGTCGGCCACCGGGCCATCGAGATCGGACCAATCGAGCACCGTGCCGCTATCGCGCATGGCAAGGGTCAGCGCCACGCGCTCGTCCATGCTCATGTCCTGGAAATAGACCGCCATGGCGAAGGCTGCGGCCTGTGCGTGGGACACGGTGCCTTCGGCAAAGCCGGCGATGAAGCGGGCGATATCTTCCTTGGGAAGCTTTTCGCCATTGCGCTTCCTGAGGATCACTTCCTGGGGGAGAAAGACCATTTTTCGGCCCTTTGCGATTTGCGCGCTTGTTGCTCCACCCCTCCCCACCGCCTAACGCGGGACAGGTGTTGCTTCGAGTTTCAGCTCGATTTGTCTACGGGGCTCCGGCCGGCACGCTCGTTATCCGAGATGTGCCGGCCGATTGAACGGATTAGGCCCCGTAGGGAATCCAGACGTTCTTCACCTGCGTTGCCTTGCCAAGGAAATAATCCCCGGCAAAGCGTGGATCGGCTAGATCATAATAGAGGCCGCGGCTGGTCCAGGTCTGCTTGAGATTGCCCACCGAGGCCTTTTCGACCATGGCGGAGCCTTCGGCGGGACCGGCGAACCAGAGACCGTCGACGCCATCATGCTCGGCCAAGGTCTTGGCAAGACTGATGCTTTCACCGGTGACGATGTTGACGACGCCCGAGGGCATGTCGGAGGTTTCGAGCACTTGGTAGAAGTCGGTCATGGAGAGCGGCGAGCGGTCGGAGGGGACCAGAACCACTGTATTGCCCATGGCGAGAGCCGGGGCGATGAGGGCCACGGAGCCGAGCAGCGGGCGCGAGGGTGGCGCGACGACACCAATGACGCCAAGCGGTTCGACCATGGCAGCAGCGACGGCGCGCATGGGCGGGTTGTGGACGGCGCCATCATATTTGTCGGCCCAGCCGGCAAAGGCGAAGAGGCGTTCGACGGATTGGTCGACTTCCTTGGTACCATCTTCGCCCGTCTGTGCCTTGATGCGAGCGGCGAATTCGTCGCGGCGGTAATCAAGATTTTCGGCAAGGAAATAAAGCACTTGCGCGCGGGAGTGGGCCGCAGTTGTACCCCAACCGAGGGCAGCGCGGGCAGCTTCAACGGCGTTGCGGATATCCTTGCGATTGCCATCGCCGACTTCGCCGACAAGATCGCCCTGGGCGCCGTGGACCGGGCGGTTGTAACCGCTATCCGGACGCGCCTGCTTGCCGCCGATGTACATCTTGGCGGTCTGGTCGAGGTGGCCGGCATCAAGCGGGTTTGCGGCTTTGGCCGGGACCGACTTGGCGGCGGGAGCGGGCTTTAAGTCCTTCTCCCACTTGGGTTTCAGGTAAGCCCCCATGCCTTCGCGGCCACCTTCGCGACCATAGCCGGATTCCTTGTAGCCACCGAAACCGACGGCGGCGTCGAACTGGTTGGTGCCGTTGATCCAGATGACACCGGCCTTGAGCTTGGGCGCGATATCGAGGGCGAGATTGATGTTTTCGCTCCAGAGCGTCGCGGCGAGGCCGTAGCGGGTGTTGTTGGCAAGGGCCACCGCTTCTTCGGGCGTACGGAAGCTCATAGCGACCAGCACGGGGCCAAAAATCTCTTCTGCGACAAGGGTGTTGGCGGGCGAGACATTCGTGACCAGCGCGGGCTTCAGGAAGCAGCCATTGGCCGGGACCGTGCCATCGGGCTCATAGACGACGGCGCCTTCGGCGACGCCCTTTTTCATCAGGTCGCGGATGCGTTCGACCTGTACCGGAGCGACGAGCGCGCCGATATCGACTGATTTATCAAGGGGATCGCCGACGCGGAGATTGGCCATGCGCTTCTTCACCTTGGCGATGAAGCGTTCTTCGATCGACTCCTGCACCAGAAGGCGCGAGCCGGCGCAGCAGACCTGGCCCTGGTTGAACCAGATGGCTTCCACCAGGCCTTCAACGGCGCTGTCGAGATCGGCGTCTTCGAAGACGATGTAAGGGGACTTGCCGCCCAGTTCGAGCGAGAGGCCCTTGCCCGATCCGGCCGTCGCAGCGCGGATAATCTTGCCGACTTCGGTCGAGCCGGTGAAGGCGATTTTGTCGACACCAGAATGGTTTACCAGCGCCGCGCCGGTGTCGCCTTCGCCCGTAACGATGTTGACGACGCCCTTGGGCAGGCCGACGCGCTCGCAGATTTCGGCGAACAGAAGCGCGGTGAGCGAGGTGAATTCGGCGGGCTTGAGGACAACCGTATTGCCCGCGGCGAGGGCTGGGGCAATCTTCCAGGCCAGCATCAGCAGCGGGAAGTTCCAGGGGATGATCTGGCCGCAAACGCCGTAGGGGACGTGGTCGGGGAACTCGCGGTCGAGGTGCGTGGCCCAGCCGGCGTGGTGATAAAAATGCCGTGCTACCAAGGGGATATCGGCGTCGCGACTTTCCCGGATGGGCTTGCCGTTGTCCATGGTTTCGAGCACAGCGAAGAGACGGCTGTGCTTCTGGATCATGCGGGCGATGGAATAGAGAAATTTCCCGCGTTCATAGCCACTTAGCCCACTCCAGAGCGGGAAGGCAGCACGGGCGGCTTTGACGGCCAAATCGACATCGGCGGAGGTGCCGTCGGTGATTTCGGCGAGTTTTTCGCCCGATGCCGGATTGGTCGAGGCAAAGGTCTTGCCGGGCTCGGTCCAGGCGCCGTTGATGAAGTGGCCGAACTTGCGATTTTTGCTGTCGAGCCAGGCGTTTGCCTGGTCGGGCGTTTCGGGTGCGGGGCCGTATTCGAGGGTTTCGAAGATTTGCGCGATCTTGTTCATTTGGGGCCTCACACCATCGGCTGGCGGTAATCTGCAGCGTAGTGGCCGGTTAACCCGTGCTCTAGCTGACGCTCGATATCGGTTAGCAGACTGCTAGCACCGAAGCGGAATAAATGAGGATTGAGGTAACGCGTACCCAGCTCCTCCTTCATCAGCGCCATGTATTTGAGCGCGTCGCCCGCCGTGGCGATGCCGCCGGCCGGTTTGTAGCCGATTTCGATGCCGGTCTCTTCGCCGAACCAGCGGATCATGCGGATCATGGTCAGCGAGGTGACGAGATTGGCGTTGACCTTTTCCTTGCCGGTCGAGGTCTTGATGAAATCGGCGCCGGCCAGCATGCAGACGAGCGAGGCCTTGGCGATGTTGGTCTGGGTGGCGAGTTCGCCGGTGCCCAGAATGGTCTTGATGTGCGCATCGCCGCAGGCTTTGCGGAAGGCTTTTACCTGATCGTAAAGCGCCTGCCAGTCGCCGCGCAGGACCATGCCGCGCTCAATGACGATGTCGATCTCCTTGGCGCCGTCTTTCACCGAAGCTTCGATTTCGGCGATCTTCGTTTCGACGGGCGCGAGGCCATGGGGGAAGGCGGTCGAGACGGCGGCGACCGGGATGCCGGTGCCTTCGAGGGCATCGACGGCGGTCTTGACGAAGGTGTGGTAGACGCAGACGGCGCCGGGGAGGATGCGAAGGTCCTGCACACCGAGCTTTTCGACGATGTCACTGCGCAGGGGATTGCGCGCCTTGGCGCAGAGGCGCTCGACGCGGCCGGCGGTGTCGTCGGCATTGAGGGTGGTCAGGTCGATCAGGGTGATGGCCTTGAGGAGCCAGGCGAGCTGGTAGTCCTTCTTGACCGTGCGGCGGGCGCCGATGGAGCCGGCGCGGCGTTCGAGGGCCGAGCGGTTCATGCGGACGCGTTCGACCCAATCGAGGTCGAGCGGATAGCCGGGATTGCGCTTGTGCGCGGGCTCGTGGCTCTGGGTGCTGTCGACGACTTTGAGACTCATAGCTCCTCCACCAGGGCGGGGATCAGCTTTTGCAGCTTTGCCGCCCCTTGCACCGCCATGGTTTTGGTATGTTCATGGCTGATGTTTTCGCTCGAAAGACCTGCGCCCATATTGGTGATGGACGAGCAGGCCCAGACTTTCATGCCCAGGAAGCGACCAAGGATCACTTCCGGGACCGTTGACATGCCGACGGCGTTGGCGCCGAGGCGAATGGCCATCTGGATTTCGGCCGGCGTTTCGAAACTCGGGCCCGAGTACCAGAAGTATACGCCTTCTCCGAGGGCAATGCCCAGACGCTCCGCCGCGGCTTTAGCCTTGGCACGGTAGTCGGGGTTGTAGCAGTCGACCATGTTGACAAAACGACGGTCGGTCGGCTCGCCGATCAGGGGATTGAGGCCGTTGTAATTGATGTGATCCGAGATCAGCATCAGGTCGCCGGGGGCAAAGCGCTGGTCGAGCGAACCGGCCGAATTGGTCAGCAGCAGCGTTTGCGCGCCAAGCTCGGCCATGGTTTCGAGCGCCGGGCGCATGGCGGCGGGATTGCCATGCTCATAATAGTGCTCGCGCCCGGTGAGGATGGCGATGCGCTTGCCGCCCATGATGCCGAGGACGAGATCGCGGCCGTGGCCGGAAACGCCAGCGCCGGGAAAATCCTTCAGCTCGGAATAGGGAATTGTCACCCGGTCTTCGAGCGTATCGGCAATGGCTGAAAGGCCGGAGCCGAGGACCAGCGCGGCGGAGATGGGGTCCTTGCCGGCGATCTTCTGGATGGTTTTGGCGGCTTTGGTCATTTGCCTAGGAACTCCGGACCGAAACTGTGGGGCAGAAGCTGGCCGAGGGTTTGCACCAGCGGCTCGCCATCGACGCCATGGGAGATGACTTCCACGTCGAGATCGGCGAATTCGCGGATGCGCTGGCGGCAGCCGCCGCAGGGGGTGACGGGAGAGAGGCCGGGGCCGGTGACGTAGATGCGCTTGATGCGCTTGGCGCCGCCCGCGATCATCGCGGCGATGGCCGAGGTCTCGGCGCAATTGCCCTGCGGATAGGCGGCGTTCTCGATATTGCAGCCAGCGTAAATCTTGCCGTCATCGGCGAGGATGGCAGCGCCGACGTGGAAATTGGAATAGGGCGCATAGGCTTTTGCGCGAATGGCTTCGGCGGCCGCGAACAGGGCCTCGTCTTGATCGGTCATGCTCATCATGTGTTGGCGCTAGCCTTTGGGGCTAGCGCTCCTTGGTATAGGGAATGCCCGAGGCCTTTGGCGCTACGGCGCGGCCGATGAAGCCGGCGAGCAGGATCACCGTCAGGATATAGGGCAGAGCCTGGATGGCCTGGACCGGGACTTCGCCGATGATGGGGAAGACCTGGCCCTGGATGCGGAACTGGACCGCGTCGAGGAAGCCGAACATCAGACAGACCAGCAGGGCCGGACCCGGGCGCCACTTGGCAAAGATCAGCGCGGCAAGCGCGATATAGCCGCGGCCGGCGGACATGTTGTTGTTGAAGCCCGCCGACTGGGCGATCGAGAGATAGGCGCCACCGATGCCGACGAGACCCGCGGTGATGATCAGCGCCTGATAACGCAGGCGCGTGACCGAAATGCCGGCCGTGTCGATAGCCTTGGGATTTTCACCCACGGCGCGCAGGCGGAGGCCAAAGCGGGTGCGGAACAGGACCCAAGCGGTGACCGGCACGGCGACGAAGGCGAAATAGGTGAGGATGTTGTGGCCCGAGATCAGCTCAAAGTAGATCTGGCCGATGATCGGGACTTCGCGCAACTGCTCGGCAAAGGGCAGCGTGATGGGGTTGAAGCGCTGGTCGCCGGAGAGCTGGGGCGTATAGCCGCCGCGCTTGAACCAGGACTGGCCGAGGAAGGTGGTGAGACCTGCGGCGAGGAAGTTGAGCGCCACGCCGGAAATGGTCTGATTGCCTTTGAAATTGATCGACGCCAGCCCATGGATGCCGGAGAACATCAGCGCGGCGCCGATGCCGGCGAGAAGGCCGAGCCAGGCTGAACCGGTGACCGCCGACATGGCGGCGGCAGCGAAGGCACCTGCCAGCAATTTGCCCTCGAGGCCGATATCGACGATGCCGGCGCGCTCGGAATAAAGGCCGGCGAGACAGGCAAGGATCAGCGGAACCGCGAGGCGAACGGTGGAGTCGAGGATGAGGGTGAGATCGACGAGAAGCTGTTCCATCACTTGGCTCCCGTCGCTGGTTCGGATCGGGTGAGCAATCGCGCCAGCGGAGCGCGCAGCATGTCGCCCATGGCGCCGGTGAAGAGAATGACGAGGGCCTGGATGGTCACGATCATTTCGCGGGTAATGCCCGGCATCTGGAAGGCGAGTTCCTGGCCGCCCTGGTACAAAATACCAAAGAGCAGGGCCGAAAGGCCGACGCCGACGGGGTGACCACGGCCCATGAAGGCCACGGCGATGCCGACGAAGCCGGCGCCGTTGACGAAATTGAGGATTAGGCGGCCCTGGACGCCGCCGACATTGTTGACAGCGACCATGGCGGCGAGAACGCCGGACATGGCCATGACGATCATGATCATCTTCTGGTTTGATATGCCGGCATAGTTTGCGGCAACCGGGTTCTGGCCCAGGGCGCGAACGGCATAGCCGAACTTGGTGCGCCAGATCAGCCAGTAGATGAAGACCAGCGCGATAATGGCGAGGAAGAAGGTCAGGTTGACCGGGGAATTCTTGAACAGCTCGATGAAGGTGCGCAATTGCGGCACGCGGGTGATGGCTTCGAGCGGAGCGCTTTCATCGGAATTGACGCCCACCGGCTTCAAGACGCGCGAGATGAGGAAGCCCATCATCGAGGTGGCGATGAAATTGAACAGAATGGTGGTGATGACGACGTGGCTGCCGCGCTTGGCTTGCAGATAGCCTGGCACGAAGGCCCAGAGCGCCCCGAAGGCGCCGCCGCAGATGATCATCAGCGGGAAGACAATGGCCCAATGGGTGCCATTCAGCGCGAGGCCAATGAGGATGACGCCGAGGCCACCGACATAGGCCTGACCCTCGGGGCCGATATTGAAGAGGCCGGCATGATAGGCCAGTGACACGGCGAGACCGGCGAAGATGAAGTCGGTCGTATAATAGAGCGTGTAGCCAAAGCCCGAGCCATAGCCGAAGGCACCATAGAGCATGATGCCCACGGCCTGCAGTGGGTTTTGCCCGACGGCGAGAACGATGAGGCCGCCGACGAGGAAGGCCAGAACGACATTGAGAAGCGGCAGGAGGACGACGTCGGCCCAGCGTGGCAAAGGGGTCATCAGTTGGGATCCTTGCCGGAATTGTCTTGTGGGCTCATCTGCGTGAGGGTCTGCTGCACCGGGGTTTCGTGGGGCGCCAGCGTGCCCGGCTCGGAAACGGTGCCGACTTCGGTCGCGTGCGAGCCGGTCATCAGGAGGCCAAGTTCGGTTTCGTCGGCGGTTGCCGGATCGGCTTCGCCCACGATCTGGCCATCGAAGATGACGAGGATGCGGTCGGCGAGCGAACGGATTTCATCGAGCTCCACCGAGACGAGCAGGATGGCCTTGCCGGCATCGCGCATCTTGATGATCTGATTGTGGATGAATTCGATGGCGCCAATATCGACGCCGCGCGTTGGCTGGCCGACGATAAGCACATCGGGATTGCGCTCCATCTCGCGCGCCAGGACGATCTTTTGCTGATTGCCGCCGGAGAAATTGGCGGTTTTCAGATCAAGGTTCGGCGGGCGAATGTCGAATTTCTTGATGTATTCCTCGGCCGTCGCGCGCGCCTTGGCGATATCGAGGCCAGGGCCGGAGCCATAGGAGTGCTGGTAGCCGAGGATGGTGTTTTCCCACTCGGAGAAAGTGGTCACGAGACCCATGCGCAGGCGATCTTCGGGCACGTGGGCGAGACCTGCGGCACGGGCGCGGGCGGCGCCGTCGTCGCCTTCAAGGCTCAGCACTTCGCCATTGAGGCGAATGGTGCCGAGGAGCTGATCGCGCATGCCGGCGATGGATTCGAGGAGTTCGGACTGGCCATTGCCGGCGACACCGGCAATGCCGACGATTTCGCCGGCGCGGACTTGGAACGAGACGCCCTTGACGCGCGGCACCTTGAAATCGTCGGTGACGACGAGCTTTTCGACATCGAGCAAAACCTTGCCGGGGCTGGCAGGGCCTTTTTCGACGCGGAGGAGCACGCGGCGGCCAACCATCAGCTCGGCCAATTCGCCGGGCGAGGTGTCCTTGGTGGTCAGGGTCTTGACCATGGCACCCTGGCGCATGACCGAGACTTCGTCGGTGATGGCCATGATTTCACGCAGCTTGTGCGTGATCAGAATGATGGTTTTGCCTTCTTCTCGCAGTTTGCCGAGGATGCGGAAGAGGTGGTCGGCCTCGTCGGGGGTCAGAACGCCCGTGGGCTCGTCGAGAATGAGGGTTTCGGCGCCGCGATAGAGGGCCTTCAGGATTTCGACGCGCTGTTGCTGGCCCACCGAGAGGTTCTCGATGATGGCGTCGGGATCGACTTCGAGGCCGTAGTCGCGGGCCAGCGCCTTGAGCTGGGTGCGCGCCTTGGTCAGCGTCGGAGCGAGAAAGGCGGAATCCTCGGCGCCGAGCACGACGTTTTCGAGGACGGAGAAATTGTCGACCAGCATGAAATGCTGGTGAACCATGCCGATGCCGAGGGCGAGGGCGTGGCGGGAATCGGTGATCGTTGCCGGCGTGCCGTTGACGCGGATTTCGCCGCTGTCGGCGGTGTAAAAGCCGTAGAGGATCGACATCAGGGTCGATTTGCCGGCGCCGTTTTCGCCCACGATGCCATGCACCGTGCCGCGTTTGATCGCGAGGTGAATGTCACGGTTGGCGTGGACCGGGCCGAAATGCTTGTTGATGCCGACAAGCTCGATAGCGAGCGGGGCAGCAGCGGTCCGTTCGGACCGCTGCGCATTTGTCGGGTGAAGACTTGTCATTGGGCGAAGTCCTACCCTTGTTCGTTCAGTTTAGAGAGACGGGCACGCCTTGTCGGTGCGGAAATCGTGCACGGTGACAGCGCCCGAGATGATGTCGGCAGAGGCCTTTTCGACCGCAGCCTTCATGTCATCGGTGATGAGCGAAGCATTGTTGTCGTCAAAGGCTGCGCCGACGCCATCTTCGGCGAGGCCCAGAACGATGACGCCGGGCGCCCAGGTACCGTCTTCAACGCCCTTCATGGCGTTGTAGGTGGCAACGTCGACGCGCTTGATCATCGAGGTCAGGACCGAACCGGGGTGCAGGTGGTTCTGGTTGCTGTCGACGCCGATCGAGAACTTGCCGGCATCTGCTGCGGCCTGGAGAACGCCTGCGCCAGCGCCACCGGCAACCTGGAAGATCACGTCTGCGCCCTGGTCGAGCTGGGACTTGGCGACTTCGGTTGCCTTGCCGGGATCGTTGAAGGCTTCAAAGCCGGTGCCGACATAGGTTTCGAGCACTTCGATGTCGGCGTTGACCGACTTGGCGCCCTGGGCATAGCCGCAGGC
>NZ_JBEVLL010000012.1:0-8892 GCF_040509215.1 Devosia sp. | reverse complement strand
ATATCACCTGCAACAAGAACGCAGTTCCCTTCGATCCGGAAAAGCCCGCCATCACCTCCGGCGTGCGCCTCGGCACCCCGGCCGGCACCTCGCGCGGCTTCGGCACTGCCGAATTCCAGACCATCGGCGAACTAATCATCGAAGTGCTCGATGGCCTCAAGACCAATGGCGATGACAATAACGGTGCCGTCGAGGCCGAAGTCCGCGCCAAGGTGAAGGCGCTGACCGCTCGCTTCCCGATCTACGGCTGATCTGAAAGGGCCACACAAGGATGCGCTGCCCCTATTGTGGCAATGACGATACTCAGGTGAAGGATAGCCGCCCGACCGAAGATTCGGGCGCTATCCGCCGCCGCCGCGTGTGCAATGCCTGCGGCGGCCGCTTCACCACCTTCGAGCGCGTGCAGTTGCGCGACCTCACCGTGGTCAAGAAGACCGGTCGAAAAGTCCCCTTCGACCGTGAGAAACTCACCCGTTCGGTCAACACCGCGCTGCGGAAACGCTCGGTCGATCCCGAACGCGTCGAGCGCATGATTTCCGGCATCGTTCGCCAGCTCGAGAGCTTGGGCGATATCGAAATCACCTCCGACCAGATCGGCGAATATGTGATGGTCGGCCTCAAGGGCCTCGATCACGTCGCCTTTGTCCGCTTTGCTTCGGTCTACAAGAATTTCGCCGGCCCGGACGATTTCCGCGATTTCCTCGCAGAGCTCGATTCCGATGTCAGCGAACCTCTCCCAGAGGACGATTGATCCTCTTCTTGCGCGCCCGCAGTTGCGCGGATGGGCGGGCCGGACTATGGGGTTGAGAAGCAAGGGCAAGGATGTCTGCTATGGATTCTTACGGCGAACGCTTTTCGATCGAGCCCAATTCGGCTGAGGGCCTGCATTTCCTCATCGTCGAGGGCAGGGCCTATCCCGGCATCGCCGATGAGATGAAGGCCGGCGCCAGCGCCGCCCTCAAGGCCGCAGGCGCCACCTTTGACGTCATCGCCGTGCCCGGCGCCATGGAAGTGCCCGTCGGCGTCGCCATGGCCCTTGAAACCGATAACTACGACGGCTTCGTCGCCCTTGGCTGCGTCATTCGCGGCCAGTCCAATCACTACGTCTCCGTTGCCAGCGAAAGCATCCGCGCCCTTGCCGAACTGGCAGTCGTGGACGCGCTGCCGCTCGGCATCGGCATTCTTACGGTCGAGAACGAAGGGCAGGCCTGGACCCGCGCCCGCCTCGCCGATGGCGATCGTGGTGGCGATGCCGCCCGTGCCGCCCTTGCTCTCGCCGCTCTCAAGGCAAAGTTGAACGCATAAATGACTGATACGCCCCCCATCCCGAACAATTCGCGTCCAGCCAACCAGCGCGGCGCCGCCCGCCTCGCGGCTGTCCAGGCGCTCTACCAGATGGATGTGGGCCGCGCGACGCTGGAAGACACCCTGGCCCAGTTCAGTGCCTTCCATCTCGGCCGCGAACTCGAAGGCGAGCAGTACTTGCCTGCCGATGCCGACTTTTTCGGCCAGATCGTGCGCGGCGTCACCAAGAACCAGCTCGAGATCGACCCCGCCATCGACAAGGCCCTCGCCGAAGACTGGCCGATCGATCGCATCGATTCAACGCTCCGCGCCATCCTTCGCGCCGCCGCGTTCGAACTCCTGCGCCGCCGTGACATCCCGGCCCGCGTCGTCATCACCGAATATGTCGACGTCGCCCGCGCCTTCTTCGAGGAAGATGCCTCCGGCATGGTCAACGCCGCCCTCGATTCCATCGCCCGCTCGGCCGGCGTGGACCTCGAAAAGAAGGCCTGAGGCACCAGCGCCACTTTTAGTCCCCACGGCGTCATTCCCGCGAAAGCGGGAATCCGACCCCTCACGTCCGGCCGCACCGCATTCCATAAAATTGTGAATGCACCATCCGGTTACTTAGCCTTGACGTTGCCACATCTCAGATGGAATGTTTGTTCCGCAATCTCCGATTGTGGAATTTGTGTTTTATCATTCTGAGCGGCGGCGCGGCAGAAGAACAAGAGCCGGCCTCCCGCTCGTCGAGGAGGAAATCATGAACCGACGTTATTTTCTGGGCGCCGCGGCGGCGCTCGGGACGCATGCGGCCATGTCTTCGCGCTGGCTTGCCGGCTCGGCCATCACCCTGGGACTGACCGGCGCCGCCACGGCTGCCGATCCGGACACGGAGGGCCTCGCCGTCCTCACCAAATCGGCCGACGAGCAGGTGCCCAAGACCATCGAGGGCCTTCCTGCCGCGCTCACCGGCTCGCCCCGCGGCCTCACGCGCCAGGTCCGGCGCCTCGTAACGCCCTTCATCTGGAAAGACTCGACCTATCACCACGACGAGTCGCTGCTGCCCCACATCAAGCAGGGTCTTGAAACCCTCACCAGGGTGCAGCACGAGGACGGCACCTTCAGCGTCGGCAATCGCCATTCCCCGCCCGACACCGGCTTCCTCATCGAGGATTTCGGCCTCATGGTCTCCATCCTTGAAGCCGACGATCACGCCGCGAGTGTAGGCCTCGCGGAAACCATCCGCGCCATCATGGCCAAGGCCGGCCCGGGCCTTGCCAATGGCGGCATTCACACCCCCAACCACCGCTGGAAAATCTGCGCCGCGCTCGCCCGCATCAGCCACGTCACCGGCGACGAAAGCTATCATACCCGCATCGACGAATGGCTGGCCGAGGGCATGGATATCGACGAGGACGGTATCTATTCCGAACGCAGCGCCATCTACTATTCCGAGGTCACCAATCCCTCCCTGCTGGTCGTCGCCCATGTGCTCGACCGCCAGGACCTGCTCGATTTCGTCCGCAAGAATCTCGACCTCTCCATCGAGCATTCCGAGCCCAATGGCGAGATCGAGACCATCCAGTCCCGCCGTCAGGATCAGGACCAGCGCCTCGTCAATATCCGCTACTTCTACCCCCAGTTCCGCGAACTGGCGCTCCTTGATGGCAATGGCCGTTTCGCCGCCATGGCCCGCCTGATCGAAGAGAAATTCGCGCCTGACATTGGCGACTTCCTCGGCGATCTTATCGAGCGTCCCGAACTGGCCGCCACCCTCCCGGCCAGCGAAGAACCCTTCACCGATTTCGCCCGCCACTATCAAACAGCCGGCCTCGTCCGTATCCGCCGTGGCAAACTCAGCGCCTCGGCCTTCGGCGGCTCCGACTGGTATGCCGATGGCGACGAGACCGAATTCTTCAATCGCTTCGGCTCGGGCCTTTCGACCAACCCGACCATCCTCCGCGCCTTCAATGGCAAGGCAGTGCTCGAAGCCGTCCGCCTCGTGCCGAACTTTTTCTCCATGGGCCACTTCCGCTCAAACGGCATCGGCTATGAGGAAGGCGTCATCACGCTCGGGAATGAACTCAAGATTCCCTACTATCTCCCCATGCCAGCCGATCGTCGCAATGCCGATGGCGTCTACGCGCTCTCTCGTTCGGTCGATGGTCGCTTCAATTCCATGCTCGACTTCGAAAACCGCCCCGCCTCGACGCGCGATCTCAAGACCGACGTCAAAATCTCGGAAACCGACAGCGGCTTCGATCTCACCTTCGATGTCTCGGGCGAAGAGAATGTCGAACTGACCTGGGAGCTGACCTTCCGCGAAGGCGGCGAACTCGCCGGCGTCGAGAGCCTCGAAGACGGCACCTTCCATCTCATCGAAGGGCAGGGGACCTACACGCTCGGCGACGACACGATCACCTTCGGCCCCGGCAACGGCAAGGGCCTGATCGAAGCCAAGCCCGGCGAACAGTATAGCTGGCTCAACGGCAGCCTCGCCGTCAAAGGGCACCGCGTCTACATCACCGGCATGTCGCCGCTGACCTACGCGCTAAGCCTCGCCTTCGCCTGATCTCACAAACAAAAAAGCCCCGGCAAAACCGGGGCTTTCCAATTCCAGATCTGGAAAAATCAGAACGACTGCAGGATCTGCTCGATGAACGTGCGATCTTCGCCATAAGACTGCGTGCGGCGGTTCTCGATGGCAATCACCTTGCCGTCGGCGGCCGAGTAGACAGCCTTGTCCACGACCTTCTTGTTCTTGTCGAAATAGACGGCGAGCACGGTGCGCTCGAGCGAGGTGTTCAGCCCGAACGAAGTCTGCGCCACCTTGGTCTGCACAAAGTACCAGGCGGTCTGGTCGCCAAAGGTATTGGTCGACTGCGGCGAGCCGAGCACCAGCGTCACCAGCTCTTGGCTCTGGCCCACGCGAATCTGCTGCATCGCACTTTCGGAGATTTCATAGCCCTGCGTCCTCTTGGTGACGAGCGACGTGCTGCTCGTGCAGGCGGCCAGCGCAACAGCAAGCAGTGCTGCAGCGGCGATCGGTGCGAAGGGAGAGGAAGCAATACGCATGGGCATGAATTTGACTTTCCCGATGGCTCTCGACTATAGGCGTGACAACAAGGCGCGTGCCCTTTGGTCGCCGGAATGTGTAGCTGTCAACCTGGCTTTTTGGCAAGCTGACATTGGGTCGGCTGACTTTGCATGTGTTTGACCCATCCCGAGGCTGAGCGCAATCCCATGATCCTGTCTCTGTTCCGCAAAAACACGGCCACCGACGCTGTTTATGGCGTCTATCGGGCCATTGTGGCGCAATCCCGGCAACCCGTCTTCTATGCTGAGTGGGGCGTGCCCGACACGGTCACGGGCCGCTTCGATATGATCAGCCTTCATATGGCGCTGCTGTTTCGGCGCCTACGCGGCGCCGACGCCACCAAGAATTTCAGCCAGGCGGTTTTTGACCTGTTCTTCAAGGATATGGACCAGTCCCTGCGCGAAATGGGCGCCACCGATCTGGGTGTCCCCAAGAAAATCCAGAAGATGGGCAATCTCTTTTTCGGCCTTCTTGCTGCCATCAATGAAGCTATGGATCGCGGCGACAAGGAAGCCTTGGCCACCGTGTTCTCGCGCAATATCTATGAAGGCGCCGGCATGGATCATGCTCGCACCCTCGCTGATTATTTCATGACGCAGGATCAGGCCCTGGCCGCTCTGCCGGTTGAAAGCATCACCGGCGGCACAGTGACATTCGGAACCGCCGCATGAAAGACCAGCCCGCGCCACTTTTCGACGCGATCGTCCGCATCGACAAACTGCCCACCGCCGGGCGCTCCGTCAGCGTCGATGCCGATGAGCCAACCCGAGCCCGCATTGCCGAGGAACTAAAGCTGATCGCTGTCGAGCGCTTCGTCGCCGAACTCACCGTTGCGCCCCTGCGCGGTGGTTTGCGGGCCCAGGGGCGCCTCAAGGCACGCATCGTCCAGGCGTCCGTCGTCAGCTTCGAACCGGTCAGCCAGAACATCGACGAGGCTGTGGATCGCGTCTTCCTGCCCGTCGGACAGACCGCTCATGCGCCCGCGCCCGGCACCGAAATTTTCATCGACCTTGAAGATGACGATTTTCCCGATCATATCGATGGTCCGGAGGTCGACTTGAGCGCTCTCCTGATCGAAACCCTGGCTCTGGCCATCGATCCCTATCCGCGCCGCGAGGGCGAAGACCTCTCAACGCTTGGTATCGATGCCACCGAAGACGATAGTGGTCCCTTTGCGGCGCTGCGTCAGCTCAAGGACAAGGGCGAAACCTGAACCTTCCAGGGCGGGGCTTGCACCCACTTCCCTATGGGATATGTTGGAATGCCTGCCCAAGCGGGCCGAAAAACGGGCTGAAATGACCGAATATATAACGATTTCCGTGGATGCCATGGGGGGCGACCACGCCCCGCGCGCGGTCATCCACGGCGCCGACCTCGCCCTGCGCGAGCGCAAGAACACCCGTTTTATCTTCCATGGGCGCAAGGAGCAGATCGATCCGCTCCTTGAAGAATTCCCCCGGCTCAAGGCCGCAAGCCAGGTGCGTCACTGCGAAGAAGTGATCGCCATGGACGAAAAGCCCAGCCAGGCCCTCAGGAAGGGCCGCAACGTCTCCTCCATGTGGATGGCGATCCAGGCCGTGAAGGACAAGGAAGCCGATGTCGCCATATCTGGCGGCAATACCGGCGCGCTGATGGCCATGGCCACCTTCTGCCTCCGCCCCATGGAAGGCATTTCCCGCCCCGGTATCGCGGCCATCTGGCCGACCGTGCGCTCCGACATCGTCGTGCTCGATATGGGCGCAACCATCGGCGCTGACGCCCGCCAGCTTGTCGACTACGCCATTCTGGGTTCCGCTCTCGCCCGTTCGCTCTTTGATTCCGAAAAGCCCACCGTCGGTCTGCTCAATATCGGCACCGAAGAGGTGAAGGGCCTCGACTACATCAAGGAAGCCAGCAAGATCCTGCAGCAAGCCTCCGGCGCCGGCTTCACCTATCATGGCTTCGTTGAGGGCGATGATATCGGCAAGGGCACGGTCGACGTTGTCGTCACCGAAGGCTTCGTCGGAAATGTGGCCCTCAAGACCGCCGAAGGCACTGCCCGGCAGGTCGCGACGTATCTGCGCACCGCGCTCAAATCCAACTGGATCAGCATGCTCGGCGCCTTCTTCGCCTCGTCCGCCCTGACGGCTCTCCGCCGCAAGATGGACCCGCGTGCCGTCAATGGCGGCGTGTTCATGGGCCTCAATGGCGTCGTCATCAAATCCCATGGCGGTACCGACGAAGTCGGCTACAAGAGCGCCCTGGGCCTTGCCTATGAAATGGCGCGCAGCAACCTGATCGAAAAGATCAGCGACAGCGTGCGGCGCTTCCCCGTCAATATTGCGGCTTCCGAGCTGCCTACCGATCCTGAGGCCAAGTCGGCGTGACCAGAGTTCGTTCAATAGTCCGCGGGGTCGGTAGCTACCTGCCCCAAAAAATCTTGACCAACGCCGAATTGGCGGAGACCGTCGACACGTCCGACGAGTGGATCCAGCAGCGCGTCGGCATCAAGGAGCGCCATGTCGCGGCCGAAGGCGAGTTCACCTCCGACCTCGCTGTTGCCGCAGCCCGGGCCGCCCTCGACAATGCCGGTCTGACGCCCGACGATATCGACCTCATCATCGTCGCGACGACCACCCCGGATTACACCTTCCCGGCTGCCGCGACCCTGGTGCAGATGAAGCTGGGCATGCATCACGGCTTTGCCTTCGACATCCAGGCGGTCTGCTCGGGCTTTGTCTATGCCGTGACCACGGCCGACAGCTACATCAAGAACGGCATGGCCAATCGCGCCCTTATTATCGGCGCCGAGACCTTCACCCGTCTCCTCGACTGGACCGACCGCACCACCTGCGTGCTTTTCGGCGATGGCGCCGGCGCCATGATTCTCGAACGCGTCGAGCTCGCCGATGGCGAACCCGAACGCGGCGTCCTGGCTTCGGCTCTTCGCTCCGACGGTCACCACTGGCAAAAGCTCTACGTCGATGGCGGCCCGTCCTCCACCGGCACCACTGGCCATGTGCACATGGCAGGGGCGGAAGTGTTCCGCCATGCCGTCGGCAAGATCACCGACGTCGTCTACAAGGCGCTGGAGCAGGGGGGCTACACGGTCGATGATCTCGACTGGTTCGTGCCGCACCAGGCCAACAAGCGCATCATCGATGGCGCCGGAAACAAGCTTGGCCTGCCGCCCGAAAAGGTGGTCACCACGGTTGATATCCACGCCAACACGTCCGCCGCTTCCGTGCCCCTGGCGCTGAGCGTTGCGGTGGCCGATGGACGCATCAAGCAGGGCGATCTCGTCATGCTCGAAGCCATGGGCGGTGGATTCACCTGGGGGGCCTCGCTCATTCGCTGGTAGTCCGGCATTGAGCCGATTGACCTCAAGCGTTTCAAGGCGTTAGTGTCCTGCCGGGTGGAGGAACCTGACGTTAAGGCCAAGCGAAAACCGACTGGCCGCGTCAATCGAGGGAAGGTTTTCCTGTCAATCTGCAGAAGCGGACTGGCGACAGCGGAAGAAAAAATATCACGCTGGCCCGGGAAGCCAGCCCAGAACTTTGGGGGTGCGAATGACGCAGAAGACGGTAACGCGGGCGGACCTGGCGGAAGCTGTTTACGGTTCTGTCGGCCTGTCGCGAACCGAGTCGGCCGAACTGGTCGAACGTGTTCTCGAACTCATCACCGACGCGCTGATCACCGGCGCCAATGTGAAACTTTCCTCTTTCGGCTCCTTCCAGGTGCGTTCCAAGAACGAACGGATCGGCCGCAATCCCAAGACCGGCGAAGAGGTGCCAATCCTCCCCCGGCAGGTTCTTGTGTTCAAACCCAGCAACGTGTTGAAGTCCAAAATCAACAAGTCTATGGTCGCCTCTGAAAAGTAAGGCTTTCTTACTGGAGGGGCAGGCGGTTTGGACAAGTCTCCAGACGCATTCCGGACAATCTCAGAGGCCGCGGAAGAGCTCGATCTTCCTCAGCACGTCCTCCGATTCTGGGAAACCCGCTTCGCCACCATCAAGCCCCTGAAACGCGGCGGCGGCCGTCGCTACTACCGCCCCGAAGACGTCCTGCTGCTCCGCGGCATCCGTCATTTGCTGTACGATCAGGGTTTTACCATCAAGGGCGTCCAGAAGATCCTCAAGGATCAGGGCCCGCGCTACGTCATCGCCGTTGGCGAGGGCAAGAACCTCGACGAGATCATCCCCCTCATCGAAGAAGCCCAGGCCGCCGCCGACGAAGCCGAGATCGAAGAAGCCGTTCTTACCGCCGACCCCAGCCTCGACGAAGAATCGCGCGAAAAACTCTCCGAAGTTTTGCGCGAGCTCCTCGAGTGCAAACGCATCCTGGAACGCGCCCGCGAGCACTAGCTCTTCACCTCTCCCTCTGGGGGAGAGGTCGCCGCGTAGCGGCGGGTGAGGGGGCCGTACGTCCCGCCCACCCACACTGTAAAACCCCCCAAAACGGGGCTCTACCTTTACAGCCACACCCAGTCAAAAACCCACCAGGTCTGCCCGTCGAAACACCAAGTCGAG
>NZ_JBEVLL010000011.1:0-3912 GCF_040509215.1 Devosia sp. | reverse complement strand
CCTGCCCGGTGATCTCGAGATCGCCGCGATAGACCGGGTCGTGCCAGCCCTCGATATCGATCGAGCCCTGATATCCGGCCAACCGCAGTTCCGAGATCACGTCGGTCCAGTTGGTGTCGCCAAAGCCCGGCGTGCGCATGAACACGAACGGTACCTTGCCGAACACGCCATGCTCGCGGATCACGTCCCAGCGGATCGTCGCGTCCTTGCCGTGCACATGGAAGAATTTATGCGCCCATTTGCGGATCTGCGGGATAGGCTCGATCAGATAGACCATCTGATGGCACGGCTCCCATTCGAGCCCGATATTGTCGTCCGGCGTCTCGTTGAACATTAGCTCCCAGGCGTCGGGATTGTGCGCAATGTTCCAGTCGCCGCTCGCCCAGTTCCCGTCCATCGCGCAATTCTCAAAGGCAATCTTGACGCCCTTGTCCGCCGCGCGCTTCGCCAGTTCGCTCCACACTTCCTTGTAGCGCGGCAGGCTATCCGTAAGAACCTGGTTACGAATGCGCCCGGTGAAACCAGCGACGCAGGTCGCGCCAAAATGGTGCGCATTGTCGATGCACTGCTTCCAGCCTTCGAGCGTAAGCAGGTCTTTTTCCTGCGTCTCCAGTGGATTGCCGAACATGCCGATGGTCGAGATCGTGATGTCACGATCCCCGATTGCCTCACGGCAGCGCTTCCCGAGTTCCGCCAGGTCCTGCCCATTGGTCGTCTGCCAGAAGAACGGCTCAAAGCTCTCAAAACCGAGATCAGCTATTTTAGCGATATTCTCCGGCGCCTTGCCCTCGGTGGACTGGATCATGGTGCCGATGCGGATGGATTTGGCGGGATTGGTCACAGGTAAGAAATCCTAGACAGAAATGGAAACACGTTGCTTGAGCTTGGCGCTCTCGATGGCCGCGAAGACCATGGCGAGGCTGCGTATGTTGTCGCTGCCGACCGTCTCCGGAGCTCCCCCGCCTTCGATGGCACCGAGGAAGTCAGCGATGACGCTGGCATGCCCCTCGGTCTTGGACGCGTCCGGCATGTCGGGAATATCGAGCGGCTCCAGCGGTCGGAAAAACCCTTCCGTCCCCGCCACCTGATGGGCCTCAAACTTGTCGTAGCCATCCCAGAGCAGCGTGCCCTTGGTGCCCACGATCCGCCAGGAAGCCTCCCAGCTTGTGTTGGCGCCCTCGGCGCTCCAGCTACCGCGATAGTTGAAGACGATATCGTCCTCGAATTCGAAGATCGCATTTGCCGCCGCGCCATGGGCATACCAAGAGCCCGGCGGATTGACCTCAAGGCAATAGACCGCCTTGGGCGCCGTCCCGGCCATGAAGCGCGCCGCATCGAGCGTATGGATCGCCATGTCGAGCAGCAACACGTTTTCCATCTGCTCGCGGAAGCCGCCGAAATGCGCTCCAACGAAGAAATCGCAATTGATGGACGTGAGCTGCCCCAGCGCCCCGCTCTCGATCAGCTGCCGGATGCGCCTGATGCCCGGCACATAGCGCCGGTTCTGCACCACGGCATGAACCCGCCCGGCTGCCTTGGCCTCCTCCACCATGACCCGCGCGCTCTCCAGCGTCGGCGCCATCGGCTTTTCCGTCAGCACGTGGCAGCCATGGGAAAGCCCCGTCGCCACCAGCCCCGGCCGCGCATTGGGTACCACGACGTCAAACAGCAGATCGGGCTTGGTCTGGGAGAGAACGGCATCGAGATCGCTCCCGATCACCACATCGCCGAGCGCAAACTCCGCCGCACGCGCTTCGGCCACCTTGGGGTCGAGATCGACAAGCCCGACAACCTTCACCCTGCCCTTGAGCAAGGGATGTTCGGTCAATGCACCGAGCCACCCTTTGGACATGGCTCCGCAACCCGCGAGAACGGCCGTAAACTGCACGCTGGAAATCCTCCCTGGAACGCCCCGCTTCTGTCTGAGTGCAGATCGGCGGCGCGCTTCCGTAAACGTTTACGACGCTACAATTGAGAGGAAATCCATGTCAAGACATCTCCGTAAACGTTTTTGGTGCACGTCTCGCTAGATCGGCTAGCGTTGAAACGCGGCGACGGAAGACCTTGAGATCGCTCGCAGTTTCAGCGACATACTGCGCGCAAAGGTGGGAACACCGGGGGGAACATGAAGGGCATCAGGCGCCTGGCGCAGGAGCTGAACATCTCGATTGGCACGGTTTCCCGCGCCCTCAACGGCCGCGCCGATGTCAGCGATGAAACACGCCAACGCGTCCTCGAAGCCGCAACGGCGATGGGTTACGTGCCCAATCAGGCCGGCCGCAGCCTGCGCCAGGGCAGTACCAATGCCATCGGGTTCATGATCGAGCTGGGCGCCGATATCAACGGCAACAGCGACACCTTCTTCATGGGCGTCTTCGATGGCGTGCAATCGGTCCTCGCCCGGCACCATCTCGACCTCGTGGCCCTGCCCTGTCCGACCGACGAAAACCCGACGGCCTATCTCCAGCGCATGATCGGCCGGCGCCTCGTCGATGGCCTCATCATCTCGGCCACACATCGCAAGGACCCGCGTATCGACCTTCTCAGCAAGGCGCGCATTCCCTTCATCGCCCTCGGCCGTTCCCAGACACCGGGCGACTATCCCTGGATCGACCTCGATTTCGACGGCGTCGCCCGCCGCGGCATCGACCGCCTCGTCTCAGCCGGCCACAGCCGCATCGCCGCCGCGGTCCCCAGCAATGACATCAATCTCGGCTTCGTCTTCCTCGATGGTTACAAGGCCGCGCTGAAGCGCCACGGCCTGCCCTACGATCCATCGCTCGTGATGCGCGTCCCTTCGTCCGAACTGGGCGGCTATCAACTGGGCCACGACATTCTCGCCATGGAAAACCGTCCCACGGCCATCATCCTCAACTACGAGCTGCTGGCCCTCGGCCTCTATCGTCAACTGGCCGAAGCGGGCCTGCAAGCCGGCCGCGACCTCGCCATCATCGGCTTCCGCGAAAACCCCGTCTCCCGCTTCATGTCCCCCCGCCTCACCTGCTTCCGGCTGTCGCTGAGAGACCTCGGCATCGCACTGGGGGAATCGCTACTGGCAAGCATGCCGACATACGCCGACGCCTATCCGCTAGGGACGGTGCAGAGGGTCTGGCCGATGGAACTGGTTCCGGGGGAAAGTGACGGGATTTGAATCCCGTCCCCTCCGCCACGATAGTTAGCAACGAACTCTCACGACCCACCGGCCGTCATCCTCGGGCTTGACCCGAGGACACTTCACTTGACCATGCCAGCGTAAACACAAAGCCCTCGGGTCAAGCCCGAGGGTGACGATCGATGACTACCCCAACCACTTCCCAAAAAACGCCAACACCGCCTCCCGCATCCTTGGCGTTTCCTGGTGCCCAATCCCCGGCTCGCTGACCTTCTCAAGCTTCCCCGGTGCCCCGGCATAGGCCGGCACCAGTTCCGACCAAGCCCGCTCCACTGCCAGCGGCGGGCTCAAGTGATCCGCCTCTCCCACGCAAATCAATTGCGGCCTTGGCGCAATCAGCCCCGCAATCGTCCCGCCATCTGCCTCGCGCAACAGCCCCGGCACGGTCAGATAAATCCCATGCCCATCATGCGCGCCCAATTCGATCATCGTCCTGAAATCAGCAAAGCAGCAGAGATGCGCCACCGCCGCGATCCGGTCATCCAGCGCCGCCAGCCAGTAGCTCAGCACGCAACCCATCGAGAGCCCAAACGCCCCAATCCGCGTGGGATCGACGTCATCACGGCTCTCCAAATAGGTCAGCGCCGCCGCATGATCCGACAGCATCTGCCCAAACAGCGACTTGCCATGCCAAAGCAGCGCCTTTGCCGCAAAGCTCTCGCTGACCGTCGC
This sequence comes from Devosia sp., assembly GCF_040509215.1. Taxonomy (GTDB): domain Bacteria; phylum Pseudomonadota; class Alphaproteobacteria; order Rhizobiales; family Devosiaceae; genus Devosia. The sequence continues at coordinate 68 of NZ_JBEVLL010000011.1, read as the reverse complement.
TCGCTCGCCAAAGATCGGCATGTCGATGCAGAGCGTCACATAGCCTGCCCGCGCAAACACAGGCCCCA
>NZ_JBEVLL010000010.1:0-7249 GCF_040509215.1 Devosia sp. | reverse complement strand
TCTGCGTCCGCACCCGCGCTTTCAGCTCGTTGCGCTCGATTGGTCGGCTAATGAAATCATTGACCCCAAGGTCAAGCGCCCGCACCACCCGCGGCTTGTCGCCGTCGTCGGCCATCAGGATGATCGGCAGGTTGCGCGAATGCTCCACCGTTCGGATTTGCGAGGCGACGCGTAGCGGGTCAAAGTCGTTGAGCGACATGCTGACCAGCGCCAATTCGTATTTTGCGCCAGACACTTGGAACACGGCGTCGGCCGGTTCAAGCAGGATGTCGACCTTGTGTTCTTCCGAAAGATAGCTCTGCACGCGCTCGGCATGGCGCTTGTCGGTGTCGATGATCAACACCTGCCCGCCCTGAGCCGAGATCGTGTCCATTGCCCGCAGCGCGTCCTCAATGGCCAATTGCTGGCCAGTCAGCGCACGCGCCCGCAGTTCGTCGGTGAGCGACTTGAGCCGCGCCAGACTTTTGACACGCGCCATAAGCTGCATGTCATCGACGGGCTTGGTCAGAAAATCATCCGCGCCGGCCTCAAGACCCTTCACGCGGTCGGATGGCTGGTCCAGCGCCGTGATCATCAGCACAGGCACATGATGCGTACGCGGATTGGATTTGAGGAGACGGCAGACTTCGAACCCATCCATGACCGGCATCATCACGTCGAGGAGGATGATGTCGACGTCGTTTTCTTTAAGAATTTCAAGCGCTTCCGGCCCGGAATTGGCGGTCAGCACCTCGAAATACTCAGCGGTGAGCCGCGCTTCGAGCAGCCGAACATTCGTCGGAATGTCGTCGACAATCAGAACGCGCGCCGTCACCGCATATCCCCCAAACAAACCAAATTGTCCCGATGCCAAACTGGCCACCGGGAGAAGTCAGCCGAAACCTCGAGCGTCTCGGTGCCGTCAGGCAGGCCCAATATATTGGGCAATGGTTTCCAGAAAGTGAGCCACGGAGATGGGTTTCGATATGTAACCCTCGCACCCGCCTTGTAAAATCCGCTCTTCATCGCCCTTCATGGCAAAGGCCGTGACGGCGATGACTGGAATATGGGCGAGCTGTTCGTCATCCTTGAGCCATTTGGTGACCACAAGACCCGACACTTCCGGCAACTGGATATCCATCAGGATCAGATCGGGCATATGCGCCCGCGCCAAATCCAGTGCTTCCAGGCCATTGCGGGTCTGGATGACCCGGTAGCCACGCGATTCAAGCAGATCGTTGAAGAGCTTCATATTTAGCTCATTGTCTTCCACGATCATGACTGTCTTGGACATTGGTCCTCACTTGCGTGACTGTGGCACCGATAGTTTCCCCGGTCCCAGCACCACGGCCCTTCGCTTCCCCGTCACCTTGGGGTATCATTCAATCCGTTACAAAACCTCAAATGAGGCCAAGACTTGCCGCTCGCAAAACCGTCATCGCTGGACCTCGAAGAGGTCGCCGGGGCTTGCCTCGGTTACCTTGCCGAAAATCCCGATGAGCTTCTGCATTTCATGCAGCATGCCGGGCTCGATCCGCAATCTCTTCGTTCTGCAATCGGTACGAAGCGGCTGCAGACCGGGCTCATTGACTACTTTGCAGCAAACGAACCGATTCTGCTCGCACTCTGCGCGAATGCCGGCATGAACCCGGAATCGTTCATGCGCCTGTGGCACAAGCTCAACCCCAACGGATAAGCCGAGGCGATGGACTGGCTCTGCCGCGATTGCCTCAATTCCGGAACGGCGGCCGCCGAACCTCGCCGCTGTCCGCAATGCGGCTCGCCCCGAATCCGCAGCCATTCCGAGCTTTTTTCGCTCTCCATCGCACATGTGGATTGCGATGCGTTCTATGCCTCGGTTGAAAAGCGCGACGACCCGAGCCTGCGCGATCGCCCGTTGATCATCGGTGGCGGCGTGCGCGGCGTCGTTTCGACCTGCTGCTACATCGCCCGCCAGTCCGGCGTGCGCTCAGCCATGCCCATGTTCAAAGCGCGCGAGCTTTGCCCGGATGCCGTGATCATCAAGCCCGACATGGCAAAGTATGTCGAGGTCAGCCGCCAGATCCGCCGCTACATGGATGCGCTGACGCCGCTTGTTGAACCCATCTCGATCGACGAAGCGTTTCTCGACCTCACCGGCACCGAAAAAGTCCACAAGTCGCCCCCTGCCCTGACCCTGGCGCGCTTTTCCCGCACCATCGAACAGGAGGTCGGCGTCAGCATCTCCGTTGGTCTCAGCCACAACAAGTTTCTGGCCAAGGTTGCCTCCGACCTCGACAAGCCCCGGGGCTTTGCCGTCATCGGCGCCCAGGAAACCCTGTCATTTCTCGCCCCCAAGCCGATCAGCCTGATTTTCGGGGTCGGCAAGGTTTTCTCCGAGACCTTGAAGAAGGATGGCTACCACACAATCGGTCAGCTCCAGGACGCCGACCCGATCCAGCTCATGCGTCTCTATGGCGAATCGGGGGCACGTCTCGCTCGGCTTTCCCGCGGGCAGGATAGCCGCCGCGTCTCGGTCGATGGCGAAATGAAAACCGTTTCCTCCGAAACGACCTTCAACAACGATCTCGCCACGCTTGAAGAGCTCTCCACCGCGCTCCTCCAATGCTGCGAACGCCTCTCCGAACGCCTCAAAGCCAAGAACATCGTCGGCGACACGGTGACGCTCAAGCTCAAGACGTCAGGATTTAAGTTGCGCACGCGCGCACGACACCTGATGATGCCCACACAGCTCGCCAATGTGCTCTATGAAGCAGGATTGAATCTCCTGCAGCGTGAGGCCGATGGCACGCCGTTCCGCTTGATCGGCATCGGCATTTCGGGCATCGAAGCGGCCGACGGGTCCGATCCAACGGACCTTCTCGAACCGCAGGTTGCCCGCAAGGCGGCGGCGGAACGGGCCATGGACCGCGTGCGTACCCGCTTTGGCCGCACGGCCGTTGTCCGCGGCAAACTCTATACCAGCCGGCCCGAAACCAGTTCGGCCCCGGCATCCGAAGAAGAAGCAGAAGACCTGGAAGGCAAGACCAGATGACCGATCCGATCCAAAAGCTCCGCGAATATGGCTACGAACTGCCCGCCCCCAAGGCGCCCGTCGCGAGCTATGTGCCCGTCACCCGCAGCGGCAATCTCCTCTACGTCTCAGGCCAGATTTCGACCGGCGAGAACGGCGTGGTGGAAGGCCGCCTGGGCGATACGATGAACGTCCAGCAGGGTGGCAATGCGGCCGAACTCGCCATCCTCAACGTCCTCTCGCACATCGTTTATTCCGCGGGCATTCCGCTGCAGGATATCAAGAAGATCCTGAAGCTGACTGTCCTCGTCTGCTCAGACAATGAATTTACCGAGCAGCATCTCGTTGCCAATGGCGCATCGAACCTGCTGGTCGGCATTCTGGGCGACAAGGGCAAGCATGCCCGCGCCGCTTTCGGCGTCACCTCCCTGCCCTTCGGTGCCGCCGTTGAAATCGACGCCGTGGTCGAAGTCTAAGCTGAGTTGTAATCGCACTGTCACGGAGGCGTGCGAACCGGACGCCTCCGATTTCACGGCAGATTTCTCATGACCGAACCGCTCTTTCCCCGCCCCGTAGCTCATCGCGGCCTTCACGATCGCGCCAATGGCGTCATCGAAAACAGCGCCAGCGCATTTACTGCCGCCATCGAGAGCAATTTTGCCATCGAGTGCGACCTGCAGCTCACGAGTGACGGCCACGCAGTCGTTTTTCATGACGAGAAACTTGAGCGCCTGACGGGCGAAACCGGTCTCGTCAGCGACCGAACTCTGGCTGAAATGACCGGCATGACGCTGCTCGACAGCGCTGCGGGCGATCGACCGCAGACGCTGGACGCCTTCCTCGAACAGATCGCCGGCCGGGCTCTTCTCCAGATCGAGCTCAAGCACCAGCCAAGCCTCGAAGCCACGCGCCGCCTGGCCACCGTCGCCGCCGAAGCGCTCGCCAGATATTCCGGTCCGACAACGGTCGAATCTTTCGATCCGCGCTTGATCACCCTTATCCGCGAATATGGCTTTGCCGGCCCACGCGGCATCATCACCTATGACTATGAGGGTGAGGATTACCCGCCGGGGATTACCGAGGACGAGCGCTACACGATGCGCCATCTCCTCCACTGGCATGAAACCCAGTTCGACTTCATTTCCTGTGACAAAAGTGCCCTGACGCTACCGGCGATCACATTCTGGCGCGCCCTCGGCAAGCCGGTGACCGCCTGGACGATCAGGTCTAAGGTTGAAGCGGAGGCTGCGGCCCCCTACATCGACCAGATCGTGTTCGAAGGGTTCAACCCGGACAGTGTCTCCTAAAGAGCTTTCAGCAACCATCCATCCTTCGACGGCCTCCATCTCGGCCGATCAGTGGAACTCTCTTGTGCCGGGCGCCAATGGGGTGCCCGACAATCCCTTTCTCGACCACGCCTTCTTCCTCGCCCTTGAGGAATCAGGTTGCGCCACCGGTCGCACCGGCTGGCAGCCGCAACACGTTCTGATGAAAGACGAAACCGGCGCCCCCGTCGGCCTTCTGCCGCTGTTCCTCAAGACCCATTCCATGGGAGAATATGTGTTCGATCACGGCTGGGCGCAGGCGCTCGAACGCGCCGGCGGGCACTACTATCCCAAACTCCAGGGTTCTGTGCCGTTCACCCCGGTGACGGCGCCAAAGCTGCTGGTGCCCTCCGACAGCCTCGAAATCCGCGCCGCGCTGCTATCGACCGCCGAAGAGCTTGCCCGCCAGCGCAATGCGTCCTCCGTTCACCTCACCTTCCTGCCCGACGATGACGCCGCTACTGCCACGGCATCGGACTGGTTGAGCCGCGTCGACACCCAGTTTCACTGGCACAATGACGGCTTTGCGAGCTTCGACGCTTTCCTCGAAACGCTCTCTTCGCGAAAGCGCAAAGTGATCCGCCGCGAGCGCCGCGACGCGCTAGCCGATGGAATCACCATCCGCTGGCTCAGCGGCAAGGACATCGAGGAGCACCACTGGGACGCCTTCTTCGATTTTTATGAAGATACCGGCGCCCGCAAATGGGGCCAGCCCTACCTCAACCGCAAATTCTTCTCGCTACTCGGTAAATACATGGCCGATCGCGTGCTGCTGGTCTTTGCCTATGAAGGCGATGAGCCCATTGCCGGCGCCATCAATTTCATTGGGAAGGACCGCCTCTATGGCCGCAATTGGGGCTCTACCCGCGAGGTGCCGTTCCTCCATTTCGAGGTCTGCTACTATCAGGCGATCGACTACGCCATCGCGCACGGCCTCAAGGTCGTGGAGGCCGGTGCGCAGGGCGAACACAAGCTGGCGCGCGGCTATACACCCGTCGCCACGCACTCCGCACACTGGATCGCCCATCCCGGCCTGCGCGATGCAGTAGCCGATTATCTCGAGGCGGAACGCCCTGCGGTCGAGCGGGAACAGGAGGCGCTTGAAGGGTTTAGCCCATTCCGCCGAGGCGAGCGGCAGGAGCGTTAGCCCCGTGCAATCGAGTGTGTTAAGGAAACCTGATCAACAAGCTCAGGAGACCCGGGACTAATGGATTTTTGGGACGTCGTAGCCTTCATTCTCGAAGCCCTGCTTGTCTTCGTGGTGGCCACGACGCTGTTCGACACCCTCCATTGGCTCCTGCATCGCTGGGAAAATTCGAAGATCCCGCTACTCCGCCGGTTCTCGTCCTGGCACTGGGTTCATCACAAGTTTCTCGGCCTCGATATGCAGGTCAATCCTGCCTATGCACGGCAGAATATCTGGCTCCACGTGCTGCCGGAATATCTCACCTCAATGCTCGCCATCGCCCTGTTTCTCCTGGCGATTCCGTGGCAGCCCGTCGCTGTCGTCGCCGTCATCCGCACGGTCATGTTCATCATGACGCTGCGCGAAGAAGGGCTCGACTATAATCACATGTCGATGGACCGCGTCGGCGGCAAGCAAGGGTTGTTGTGGGTCAACAACAACTACCACGCCATGCACCACGTATATCCGCACAACTTCTTCTCGTCCTTCGCCAACACCTTTGACCTCCTCGTCGGCACGACGTGTCAGATCGAGGGCCGCCGCTTTCTCGTCACCGGTACAGGCGGCGCTTTCGGCTCCGCCATGGTCAAGGCACTGGAAAAGCGCGGCGCCATTGTCGAAACAGCGAAATCCGGCGTCGACTTTTCCGCTGGGAACTACGCCGGCATGGACGAAAAGCTGAAACGGGCCGATGTGCTGGTCCTGTCCCACGGCGCTAAGACCGAAGATTGCTGGAACGCCAACTACGTCACCTTTCGCGATCTGATCGAGCGCTTCACCGTCATCGGCAAGGATCGCCTGATGGCGCCGGAAGTCTGGGCCTTGGGCTCCGAAGTCGAATTCCACGGCGATATGGGTCTTGATGAACTCAGGGACTATTCAAGCTCCAAACGCGCATTCGCCGCCCGTGCCCGCCACTATTATCGTTCGGACGATCTCATCTATCGCCACATCGTCCCCTCGTCCTTCACTTCCGCCATGGGGAAAGGCGCCATGTCAGCCGAGACGGCCGTAAACATCGCGCTGTTTTTCATCACGCGCGGCATCAAGTATGTTCCGGTGACGTTGACGGGCCTTGCCGTTCTCAACTTTTTCCGTTTCCGCTACGCCAACAATGCCAGCGACGAAATGCTCTCGCCGGCCGAATGACCAGAGAAGAGCCGAGGAGCCCGATGAGCTACGATCCGACCAATATCTTCGCCAGGATTCTCAAAGGCGAGCTGCCCTGCCACAAGGTCTATGAAGACGATGCGGCTCTCGTCATGCTGGACATTTTTCCGCAGTCCAAGGGCCACACGCTCATCATCCCCAAGGCCGCATCGCGTAACCTTCTCGATGCCGATCCCGCGGCCCTGGCGGAGGTCATCCCGCTTGTGCAGCGCGTGGCCAAGGCCGTCCAGACCGCCACCAAGGCCGATGGCCTGCGTCTCGCGCAATTCAACGAAGCCTCGGCAGGCCAGACTGTCTTTCACCTGCATTTTCACATCATTCCGGCCTATGAAGGCGTAGCGCTTGGCGCACACGCGTCTGGCCGTGCCGACGACGGCGAACTGGCCCAACTGGCGAAAGACATCGCGGCAGCGCTCTAAGACCTGCCGAAAAACGCCAAAAATCCAAGACTCTTGCGGAACATAGGTGGAACACATATAGTCGTTCCGTCTATGTTCCGATTCTGGGGTCGCCGGGCAATGCTGACGCGCAAACAACACGAACTTCTCATGTTCATTCATGAACGCATGAAGGAAA
>NZ_JBEVLL010000009.1:0-4692 GCF_040509215.1 Devosia sp. | reverse complement strand
TGGGCTCGCAGGGCTCGCTCGGCATCTTCTTCTCCAACACGCTGGTCAGCACCATCATGGCGCTCGGACTGATCGCGCTGTTCTGGTCGGTGATCCAGCAGGGCTATACGAGGCTGCGCGGCGCGACGGCGTGAGGTGTCGCAATCAACGCGCCGTCATGCATGGGCTCGTCCCGGGCATCCCCGTTCTTGCTGCAGGTCGAAGACGTGGATGGCCGGGACAAGCCCGGCCATGACGGACCTGAGTTGGGCAACTGCAAACGGATCCCGGCTCGCTCGATACTGAGAAGTTCTCAAACGCTGTATTGCGACGATCAGGACGCAACGACGTTGGACGACGCGTCCACTAGTTGCTCGGTGATCGCAGAATGGCTCAGATGCACCGCTTAGGGAGGGAACAATGGCCGAATTTTGGGTCTACGAGAACTGGAGGAGGAAGCGCGGCGCCATTCACTCTGCTAACTGTTTGTATTGCAATCATGGCAAGGGTCTTCATGTGCAAGACAGCAAAAGGAACGGACAATGGCACGGCCCGCTTTCTCGCGAGGACGCATTCAAGCTCGCGACCACAAAGCCGAACATCGAGCCATGCAAATTTTGTCAGGCCTTGGAGCCGCTAGCTTAACTCACACCAAGTTCTAGAGGTCAGGAGCCCCCACTCCTCAATGCGCCGCCCCCGTAGATCGCCTGGGCTTTTGTTCAGGTTGAGTATCTGAGATAATGCTCGCTACTCTTTTTGGAGGTTGCATTGCCCAAGTACATCTCCGGGATATTTCTCGATTTCGACAACGTCTATAGTTCTCTCTTCAAAGAGTCGAAGGAAGGGGCAAGAGAGTTTGCCTCGAATCCCGCAGGCTGGCTGCGGGCATTTCAAGGGATGCAGGGATCTGAGACGGAGGAGACCTCGCATAACTTTGTTATCCGTCGCTGTTATATGAACCCGTCGGGAAGACTAAGGGACAGCGATTTTTTCTCGAAGTTTCGCCAGTCTTTCGTACGCGACGGTTGGGAAGTCATCGACACCCCTCCGCTAACGAACCAGGGTAAGACGAGCGCCGACACTCATATCGTCATGGACGTGCTGGATTCCGTTGCCCTGTACCCTCATGTCGACGAGTACGTCATCATGGCGGCCGACGCGGATTACACACCTCTCGTTATCCGGTTGCGCAAGCACATGAAGACGACGGTGGTGTATGCTGCGACAGCGACATCGGTTGCGTACCAGGCAGCGTGCGATTCCATAATCGACGAGCGGTCCCTTCTCGAGATACTCGAAAAGGATGAGGACGACGAAACCGCTGCGGCGGTCAGCACTCAGCCTTCACCCGAGAAAGTGGTGGACGCTGTCAACCGGTATTTCGTGGAATCGGAGCCGGGTCATCGCGCCAACGTGGCCACGCTTGGCCACGTTCTCTCAAAGCAATTCCCCGGCATCTCCAACGATTGGGCAGGTCAACGATCGCTCAGCCAATTACTGAAGAAGGTTTGCAAATTGAGGGTGGAGCAAGTCGAGAATCGAACGCTTGCCTGGAGAGAGTAATTCTCAAGCAAGCGGCGTAGCCCGGATGAGCGTAGCGACCTCCAGGAACGGTGCTTCCCGCATGTCGCTTCGCTCATGCGGGCTACTTGATGGGCCCACCGCGATTACGAGCGGATTGTCAGCCGCGATTATCGATGCAGTCCTGGCAGATGCCATATTCACCAGCCGAGGTTAGACTCAGCGGCGTCCCGCAGTGGACACATCTATCTCTTGTATCTCTTGCGTCGTGACAATCTCGCGGTGGCGCCTGCTTCTGCTTTTGGAGATCCTGCTCCATGCGTGCGTAGTCGCGCTCCTTGCGAGTTTCCAGTCGATCTTTCATTGACAAAATAGCCTCCACAGTTTGGGGAATTCCCAAACTATGTTGGGGGCATTGCAGGCTTCATGAGCCCCTGTCGCAGGTCGTGCCGCACGTCCAAGATAGTTCAGAAAAACGCACTGAACAACGAGGCGCTCGCCCCCCTTCGCATCCGCAGCATTCGCTCCGACATCCCCAAATTGCATTGCACCTTCTCAAATTACCGCTTGTCTATTGGCATAACATATACCAAGCTTGACCTTCAGAGCTGTCGGGACTCACAGAACAGCCGGAGGAAACATGACGACGGACACAGTGCATGGAGCCGCCCCCGTCGAGGCCGCTCGCGTCAGCGACGCCTATCGCTGGACCCAGTTGGGGATCGGCGTGCTGGCGATGGTGATGATCGCCAACTACCAATATGGCTGGACCTTCTTCGTCCCCGACATCCAGAAGAAATTCGGCTGGGACCGCGCCTCGATCCAGTGGGCCTTCACGCTGTTCGTGCTGTTCGAGACCTGGCTGGTGCCGGTCGAGGGCTGGTTCGTCGACAAATACGGCCCGCGGCTGGTCATCCTCGTCGGCGGCATTCTCTGCGCGGCGGGCTGGGCCATCAACGCGCAGGCGACGACGCTCAACGGCTTCTATCTCGGCATGATCATCGCGGGCATCGGCGCCGGCGGCGTCTATGGCACCTGTGTCGGCAACGCGCTGAAATGGTTTCCCGACAAGCGCGGCCTGGCCGCCGGCATCACCGCGGCAGGCTTCGGCGCCGGCTCGGCGCTGACGGTCGCGCCGATCCAGGCGATGATCAAGGATTCCGGCTTCCAGACCACCTTCCTCTATTTCGGTCTCGGCCAGGGCATCATCATCGTCATCCTGTCCTTCCTGATGTTCGCGCCAAAGCCCGGTCAGGTGCCGGCGGCGCAGAACAGCAACGTGATCCAGACCCGGCGCAACTACCAGCCGACCGAGGTTATCCGCCAGCCGATCTTCTGGCTGATGTACTTCATGTTCGTGATCGTCGGCGCCGGCGGCCTGATGGTGACCGCCAACCTCAAGCCGATCGCCGTCGACTGGAAGGTCGATGCCATCCCGGTCACGCTGATCGGCATGACGATGACCGCGGTGACGTTCGCCGCCACCATCGATCGCGTCCTCAACGGCCTGACCCGCCCGTTCTTCGGCTGGATCTCCGACATGATCGGACGCGAGAACACGATGTTCATCGCCTTCGGCATGGAGGGTATCGGCATCTGGGGCCTGTACATGCTGGGCCACGATCCCGTCTGGTTCGTGCTGCTGTCGGGCTTCGTGTTCTTTGCCTGGGGCGAGATCTACTCGCTGTTCCCGTCGACCTGCACCGACACGTTCGGCTCGAAGTTCGCCACCACCAATGCCGGCCTGCTCTACACGGCCAAGGGCACCGCGGCGCTATTGGTGCCGGTGGCGAACTACATGCAGCAATATTCGGACAATTGGGATGCCGTGTTCATCGTCGCGGCCGGCGCCAACATCCTGGCCTCGCTGCTCGCGATCGCGGTACTCAAGCCGTGGCGCAAGGCCGTTGTCGCCAGGTCGCAGGCGTCGGCCTGATCGCCCGTCATCGTCGCAAGCACGCGCTCGTCCCCTTGGGGCGGGCGCGTTTTCAATGCGCGAACACCTCTGGCATACCACAGATTGATTGCGGCCGGGGCAACGTCGCGCAGCGCCGGCACTCAACGCCGAAAATGTCAGTGTTACTGCCTGTTTATCGATGGATTACGTGCGAGATTCGCCGGAGCGGTCGTTGACAATTGGCATTATGTATACCAATATGGCCACAGCGTTCGCCCCAAGGAGGTTGCCATGCAAGTCGGAGATGTCCTGCGCAAGAAGACCGCCCGTGTCGCAACGGTCCGCATGAACGAGACGGTGGCCGTCGCCGCGCAGCTCATGCGCGCCAGCAATATCAGCGCGCTGGTGGTGAAGGATGTCGTCCGCACCGAGGGCAACACGCCGGTCGGCATGTTCACCGAACGCGACGTGGTGCGCGCGATCGCCCAGCATGGTGCGGCCGGCGCCGGCCTGAAGGTCTCGCAGCTCATTTCGGTGCAGCAGCTGATCTCCTGCCAACCGACCGATACGCTCGAGCAGGTCCGTCACGTGATGAACCGCGAGCACATCCGCCACCTCCCCGTCATCGACAATTACAGCCTGATCGGCGTCATCAGCATGCGTGACATCTCGGCCGCATTCGACGACGAGGCCAACGCGATCGAAAAGGTGTTCGCCGCCTGAGCAGCGTGGCTCCGCTGCCGTAGCCCTGGCGAGCGAAGCGACCCCGGGGAACGGGCCCCGGCTCTGCGGCCGGCACCCGGAACTCTCAAGAACGCACGCAGCACAGCGGCTTGGAAAGGGTTGAAGGGCGCAGCTCGAAGGTGCCCGGCTGCGTTCCGCCCTGCGGAATCAAACCTGCGCTTTTGCATGCTCGCATTGCCCAGCCCCCGCCCGCCAACCGTGGACTTTTGCAGGGCGCGACGGCATCCTCCCGGTCCAATTCCAACAACCAACATGACAGGCGCGGACCGACCCGCGCCGGGGGAACAGAGGGCCAGCATGATCAAGACGCGATTCACCGAGCTCGTGGGCGTCGAGCACCCGATCGTCCAGGGCGGCATGCAGTGGGTCGGCCGTGCCGAACTGGTCGCCGCGGTCGCCAATGCCGGCGCGCTCGGGTTGATCACCGCGCTGACGCAGCCGACGCCGGAGGACCTCACCAAGGAGATCGCGCGCTGCCGCGACATGACCGACAAGACGTTCGGCGTGAACCTCACCATCCTGCCCGCGATCAAGCCGCCGCCCTATGCCGA
>NZ_JBEVLL010000008.1:0-10067 GCF_040509215.1 Devosia sp. | reverse complement strand
GGGCCGCGTTCCTGGCCGATCAACACCTGATAGAGCATCTGGAAGAAATCGCCGGACACGCCGGGGCCGCCAGTGGGGCCCTTCTTCGTGTGATCCTGATAGCGCTCGATGGTGCGGGCGACGTCGAGCGCCGCATTCTGGATCGTCTCGTTGCTGGCGTCGGCCGGCAGTTCGGCGAAGGCAGCGGAAACCGCCTCGAGCGCAGCACGCTCGACATCGTCGGGCGCACGATAGGTCTTCTCGACGAAATCGCGGAAGTAACGCATGGCATAGCCTACAAGCGCATCAAGATGCGGATGCGTCTTGGCCGACACGCCCGGCGCATAGGCCGAAATATAGCCCCACATGACTTCCGGAGTTTCCGGGTTGGATGCGGTAGCGAGGTTAAGCAGCAGCGCGAAGGTGACCGGCATGTCGACCTTGGGCACATTGCCGTAGTGGACATGGAAGGCCGGGTTTTCGAGGCGCGCGGCCGCATCCTGCTTTTCATAGGCTGCGACATGGGCGAAATACTCGTCTACCGCGCGCGGGATGACGTCGAAATGCAGGCGCTTGGCGACGCGCGGCTTCTGGAACATGTAGAGGCCGAGGCTTTCGGTCGGCGCATAGGTCAGCCATTCGTCGATGGTCAGGCCATTGCCCTTGGACTTGGAAATCTTCTGCCCTTCAGCATCGAGGAACAGCTCATAGACATAGTGCTCGGGCGGAGTGCCGCCGAGGATCGCGCAGATCTTGTCGTAGTTGTGCTGATTGGTCTGGTGGTCCTTGCCGAACATTTCAAAGTCGACGCCGAGTGCGGCCCAGCGCATGCCGAAGTCGGGCTTCCACTGCAGCTTGACGTGGCCGCCAGTGACCGGAACGGTGGTATCGCGGCCGTCTTCGTCGGCGAAGGTGACGGTGCCATCCTTGGCGTTGACTTCCTTCATCGGCACGTAGAGCACGCGGCCGGAAATCGGGGAGATCGGCAGGAAGGGCGAATAGGTCGCCTGACGCTCGGCCCCGAGGGTCGGCAGCATCACATCCATGATCGCCTGGTAGCGCTCGGCGGCGAGGCGCAGGACGGTGTCGAACTTGCCGCTCCGATAGTAATCGGTGGCGCTGGCGAATTCATAGTCGAACCCGAAGGTGTCGAGGAAGCGGCGCAGCATGGCGTTGTTGTGGTCGCCAAAGCTCGCATATTCGTTGGTCCAGGGATCGGGAACCGAGGTCAGCGGCTTTTGCAGATGCGGCTCCATCGCCTCCTTGGAGGGGACGGTATCCGGGATCTTGCGCATGCCATCGAGATCGTCCGAGAAGCACAGGAGCCGTGTCGGAATTTCATCGCGCGTGAGCAGGCGGAAGGCGGTGCGGACCATGGTTGTGCGCGCCACTTCGCCAAAAGTGCCGATATGGGGCAGGCCCGAGGGGCCGTAGCCGGTCTCGAACAGGGCCTCGCCCTTGCCCGACTTTTCCAGCCGTTTGACGATCTTGCGTGCTTCTTCGAACGGCCAGGCGCGAGCGGACTGCGCAGGCTCAAAGAACGACGGATCGAGGGCGGGCAAAACAGCGGGCGACACTGGGCAATGGCCTTTCGGGTGGTACAGGAAGGTAGAAGAATGGCGGTGTCGCATTCCCCTTGGCTTACGTCAATGTCGCAGGTGGTTGCGAAAGCGGGCGGCGCACCCTAGTTTTTGAAGCACTTACCATTGCTGGAAGGCGCCATGACCATCTCTGCCCACGACGCTCTCATTCACCTGATGCTGGTGGCTGCCTCTTCGGACAGCACGATGACCGAACGCGAGCTGATCCGCATCCAGGCGCTGATCGACCGGCTGCCGGTATTCGAAGGCTTTGACAAGTCGCGGCTGACCGAGGTCGCCAATGAATGTGCTGACCTGCTCAACGGGCCGGATGGCCTTGATCGAGTGGTCGACAATGCGCTGGCGGCGCTGCCGAAGAAGCTGGAAGACACGGCCTATGCGCTGGCGGTCGAGATCACGTCTGTCGATCTGCATCTCGAGCAGGAAGAGCTGCGCTATCTCGAAATGCTGCGGGACAAGCTGTCGATCGATCGCCTGACCACCGCGGCTATTGAAGTAGCGGCGCGGGCGCGTCACCGCCGGATGCCGAACTAGTAGAACCCGACGGGGAACCAGCGCAGGTAGAGTTCGTCGAGCGCACCGTTTTCCTTGAGGCGGACCAGGGCCCAGTCGATGGCGTGGCGGGCGGCGTCGTTGCCGGCGGGAACGGCAATGGTGAGGCCTTCCCCGAAGAGTTCGGGACGGAAATAGGGCTCGCCGGCAAAGGAGCAGCAGGCGGGATTGTCGTTGAGCCAGAAGGCTGAGCGCATGGCGTCGCCGAAATAGGTGTCCACTTTGCCATCGCGCAGGGCTGTTAGCGCTTCGATTTCGGAATTGAAGGCTTCGGTTGTCACACCAGGCAGATAGCGGGCCATGAAATCGGCATGGGCGCTGCCGGCGCGGATGGCGACGGTTTTGCCCGAAAGGTTTGCGACCGAGAAGCTGGCGACATCGTCGGTGCGGGTGACAAAGCGGCCGGGCAGAGCGAGATAGGTCGAGGAAAAATCGAACTTTTCGCCGTTTTCGGGCGTGACGGCGAGGCCGGCGATGAGAGCATCGCCCTGGGCATCGGCGAGGGCATTTGCGGCTTGATCCCAAGGCCAGGCCTGCAGGGTGCAGGCAATGTTGACCTCGGCGCAAATGCGCTTGGCGAGATCGACATTGAAGCCGATCAGCTCGCCATTGGTGTCACGAAAATTGAAGGGCGGGAAATCGGCCGTCGTAAGGAAGCGGATGGCCGGGACGGAACCCTGCAGGGGCAGGATTTCGCGGGCATCGGGATCGGAATGATAGGGGAGCGGCTGGGCGAGCGCGGGGGTGGCGAGGAGACAGAACGCCAAAAGCGCGTGGCGCAGAGAAGACAAAGTGTTCACGTCGGCCTTTCCATGTTCACCGTCTCGCCCCCGGAGCAAGCCCGAGGGCGGCGCGTGTCAGCGACTACCTGATGTCACACCTGATCGAGCGCGTACATCAGATCCGCGATCAGATCATCGGCATCTTCGAGGCCGACCGAGAGGCGCAGGAGGCCCGGGGTGACGCCGGTTTCGAGGCGCACTTCTTCGGTGAGGCGCGCATGGGTGGTGGTGCGCGGATGGGTGATCAGCGATTTCGCATCGCCCAGATTGTTTGAGATCAGCACCACTGCCAGCGAATCCGAGAGCGTGAATGCCGCTTCCTGACCGCCCTTGAGGTCGAGGGCAAGGAGGGTCGAACCGCGGCTCATCTGGCGCTTGGCCAGATCGTATTGCGGGTGGCTCTTGTGGTGCGGATAGATGACGCGATTGACCTTGGGGTGGGAGGCAAGGGCCTCGGCGATCTTTTCGGCGCTGTCGGTCATCTGGCGAATGCGCAAGGCGTAGGTTTCCAGCCCCTTGAGCAGCACCCAGGCATTAAAGGCGCTGAGCGTGGCGCCGGTCTGGCGGAGGAAGGTGTGGACGTCGGCTTCGATGATGGCCTTCGAGCCCAGAACGATGCCGCCGAGCACCCTGCCCTGCCCGTCGATATGTTTTGTGGCCGAATAGGTGACGAGATCGGCGCCGAGTTCAAGGGGCTTCTGGTAGAGCGCGGTCGAGAAGACGTTGTCGACGATCAGCTTGGCGCCATGGGCGTGGGCGATTTCGGCTACGGCCTTGATGTCGACCAGTTCGAGCGTTGGATTGGTCGGCGTCTCGATGAAGACGACCTTGGTGTTCGGACGCATAGCGCGGGCGAAATTTTCGGGGTCGCGGCCATCGACCAGCGTCGATTCAACGCCAAAACGCGGCGCGTAGTCTTCGACCACATAGCGACAGCCGCCGAACAGCGCCTGGGCGGCGACGATGTGGTCGCCGGCGCGGACCTGGCTCATCACCGCATTGGTGACGGCGGCCATGCCCGAGGCAAAGCCGCGAGCCGCTTCTGCGCCCTCGATCAGGGCCATGCGCTCCTGGAACATGTCGACGGTGGGATTGGCAAAGCGCGAATAATTGTGGCCCGAGATCTTGTTGAGGAACAGATCTTCAGCATGCTGCGAACTTGGGTAGGAATAGCCCGAATTGAGAAAAAGCGCTTCGCTGGTTTCGTTGAAGGGCGAACGCTTGCCCCCGCCGTGGACCATCTGCGTCGCTGCCGAGCGCCGCGTGGGATCAAGGAGGGGATTTTTATCTTTAGACATCGCTTCGCCTTCAAACAAAAAAACCGGCACGCAAGTGGCGGCCGGTTACCAACGGTCTTTAGCAATTTGTTTTAAGTGGCTGCAAGCGACCGGCCAAATCACCACTGGAAACGACTAAACCGCAATTGGCCGGTGGCGTCAATGTTCAGGCTTTGCTAGGGAGAGCGACCCCTGATTTGCCGGAGCACCGCACCATGGCAGAGGCCTGGCCGCAAGGCGTCTTCCCTGCACGATTGATCGAAAAGCTCCATGCGCAAGGCGCGATTGCGACGGCGCAGCCATTCGATGCCGATCAGGTGCAGCCGGCAAGCCTTGATCTCAGGCTCGGCGATGTTGCCTATCGGGTGCGTTCGAGCTTTTTGCCGGGGCCGGCCCATTCCATGGCCGAGCGCATCGAGGCGCTGAAACTGCATGAAATCGACCTGACGCGCGGGGCGGTGCTGGAGCGCGGCTGCGTCTATCTGGTGCCGCTGCAGGAAAGCCTCGACCTGCCGGCAGAGGTGAGCGCGTCGGCCAATCCGAAGAGTTCGACTGGGCGGCTCGACGTTTTTACCCGCGTCATTGGCGATCGCGCACGTGGCTTTGACCAGATGCCGGCTGGCTACAAGGGGCCGCTTTATCTCGAAGTCAGCCCGCGCACCTTTCCGGTGCTGGTGCGGACCGGTTCGCGACTGAGCCAGATGCGCTTCCGCTGCGGCGACACGCGGCTTTCTTCGGCCGAGCATCAGGCGCTGCATGCGAGCGACACGTTGGTGATCGGTGGCGACCAGCCGGTGGGCGAAGGCGTGGCGCTGTCCATTGACCTTCGCGGCGAGGGCCGCAACGGGCTGATCGGCTTCCGCTCCAAGCGCCATACCGGCGTTGTCGATGTGGACAAGAAGAACGGGCTCGATGTGCTCGATTTCTGGGAGCCGCTCTACAATCGCGGCCAGCTCGAACTGACGCTCGATCCGGACGAGTTCTACATTCTCGTCAGCCACGAGGCTGTGCATGTGCCACCAAGCCATGCGGCCGAAATGGTGCCGTTTGATCCGCTGGTGGGCGAGTTCCGCGTGCACTATGCCGGCTTTTTCGATCCCGGCTTCGGCCACTCATCGGCAGGCGGCACGGGCAGCCGCGCTGTGCTCGAAGTGCGCAGCCGCGAGGTGCCGTTCCTCCTTGGGCACGGGCAGAGCATTGGCCGGCTGATCTACGAAAAGCTCGCCGAAAGGCCGGACCGCCTCTATGGCTCGGCGCTCGGCTCGAACTATCAGGCGCAGACGCTGAAACTCTCCAAACACTTCAAGCCGTACCCCTGAGGGCGGCTTGACGCTGGGCGCAATTTCCAGCATCTAGTGACGCGAACTGGCTGTCGTATTTCCGAACCGGAAAAGCGGCCGCCACTTTCCTGGAACGCTCCGGGAATGCGGGTGTATCTCAATGGTAGAGAAGCAGCTTCCCAAGCTGATGACGAGGGTTCGATTCCCTTCACCCGCTCCAGTTCCACATTCAACAATATGCAGCATGGTCTAGTTTCTCCTGGTTTTACAGGGATCTAGCTCTCAGCGCGCCTAATCGGCGTAACGTTGCCCCTGCTCGCTTTCACCTCAACCGACCATCTCGATGCCGACTGGCATTGCGCCCAAAGGGCGCGCTGCCATAAACGGGCATCTCGCTCTACGATTGGCTGGCTCTGAAGCGTCCTTGGGCACTGCCCTATAACGCCGGGCGTCGAGAATTTCGGCATCGACGACGCGGCAATTACCGCAGCGGCACGCACTTTCATGCCTGGCAGAACGGCAAATTTCCGATGCCCAACTTCTGTCGCGATCACGCCTTGCCAAGCTTGTTCGTATTTGTCAGACATATGTCATTAGACGGATTTGAGGGGAAACCGAGCCGTCGCAGCGCTTGGCCTGAGGGGGCCTTGCGCCAAAGAGAGTGACCGTTCCGGCGGGCCAGACCCTGCACGTAACGGCGCATGAGGGAACGTCCATCTGGCTCTTTATCAAGGAGGGAGCTCTATGAATGCACTTGTGAGACTGGCAGGCATCATGGTGGCCGCAACGGCGCTGTCCGCGCCAGTGCTGGCACAAACCACCGTGGTGGCACCGAGCGGCAGTACCGCCGGCACCTACATGGACTACATGAAGACCGTCTACGATCGCGGCACCGGCTCTGAGCTGCTGCAGATCCCGATCGCGACCTTCGACAAGGAGTTCGAGCTGACGCCGATGGCGGCCGAAAGCTGGACCCAGTCCGAGGATGGTCTCACCTGGACCTTCAAGCTCCGCCCCGGCCTCGTCTGGTCCGATGGCGAGCCGCTGACCGCCGAAGACTTCGTCTTCGCACTGCAGCGCGCAGCCACCTCCGGCTACGACTTTGCCTGGTACTGGGACTTTGCCGGCGGCATCAAGGGCTGGAAGGAGGTCACCGAAGGCACGGCGGATGTGTCGACCCTGGGCCTCAAGGCCGTGGACGATGTCACCATCGAAGTGACGACCGTCGCGCCAAAACCCTACCTGCCATCCGTCACCAGCCTCTGGTACCCCGTGCCCAAGCACAAGGTCGATGAACTCGGCGACGATTGGGCACTCGATGTCGCCACCATCGTTTCGTCGGGCCCGTTCGAGATCGAGAGCTGGGAGAAGTCGAACAACTCGGTGGTCCTCACCAAGTCCGATACCTATACCGGCCCATGGTCGCCGCTGATCGATCGCCTCGAGCTCGATCCGACGCTCAACGCCCCCGAAGTCGGACTCCCCGCCTTCCTCGCCGGCGATGCCGACTATTCCTTCCTCAACACCGGACAGGTGCCGGTCGCTACCGCGCGCTACCCCGATGGCATCCGCAAGAATGCTGTTTTTGCGACCTCGTACATTTCGTACGATCTCGATGCTGCCCCGTTCAATGACGTCAACGTTCGCCGCGCCTTCTACTATGCAGTCGATCGCGCCGAGCTGACCTCGACTGTACTCAAGGACATCGCCATTCCGGCCGGTTCGATCCTGCCGCCCGGCTATCCTGGGTACAATCCGGACATCGCTGCCGAAGCAGTCTTTGATCCCGAAAAGGCCAAGCAGTTCCTGGCTGATGCCGGCTTCCCCAATGGCGAAGGATTCCCCGAAGTCGAAATCTGGTATCGCGAAGAAGGCGGCTATAACGGCGCCATCGTCCCGGCCATGGCGCAGTACCTGCAGGCCGAATTCAAGGAAGTGCTTGGCATCTCGCTCAACATCCGCGCCCTCCCGGGCCCGGAGTGGATGGATGGCCTGCGCGGCAAGAAGAACAATATCTTCATCGCTCCCTATGAATACGATTATCTCGATCCGTCGAACTTCTACGGCATCTTCTACAATGGTGGCCGCCACGGCTATTTCATTCCCGAATATGACGAGATCATCGCCAAGGCCGATAGCGAAAGCGATTGGGACACCCGTTACAAGCTCTATGCGGAAGCTGAGCAGCTCATGATCGACCAGGGCCTGATCGTGCCGCTGGTGCATCCGGTGACCATTGCCGTGGTTTCCGACCAGCTGACCGGCGATGGCGTTGCGCCGAACTCGCTCGGGTTCACCCAGCTCGATCGTCTCGGCCACTACTTCTTCACGCACATCACCAAGCAGTAGCCCCATTTCGACCCACGCGCTTCCCGGCCTTTGCCGGGAGGCGTCCTCTACCAAGGGCCAATACATGCCTCTCGTCGAAATCGAAGGCCTGCGCGTCAGCTTTCGCCAATATGGCGGCAAGGTCGACGCTGTGCGCCATGTCAGTTTTAGCGTCAATGAAGGCGAAAGCGTTGGCATTGTCGGGGAATCCGGCTCCGGCAAATCCGTGAGCTGCTCCGCCCTGCTGCGCCTCCTGCCCGCGACGGCCGAAGTGGAAGCGACCACGCTGCGCCTTGATGGCGTCGATGTGCTCAAGGCCAATAAGGAAGACCTAGCCCGCCTCCGTGGTCGCTCCGCGGCAATGATTTTCCAGGACCCGATGACCGCGTTCGATCCGGTCTTCACCATCGGCCACCAGATCGCCGAAACCATTCAGGCGCACCGCAAGATCGGCAAGCGCGAGGCTCTGGCCGAAGCCGAGCAGCTGCTGTTGCGCGTCGAAATCAAGAACGCCGCCGATATACTTGGCTATTATCCGCACCAGCTTTCCGGCGGCATGCTGCAGCGCGCCATGATCGCCATGGCGCTGTCATGCCGGCCAAAACTTCTTATCGCCGACGAGCCCACCACCGCGCTCGATGTGACCATCCAGGCGCAAATTCTTCAGCTCATCAAGAAGGTGCAGGCCGAGTTCGGCATGGCGCTGATCATGATCACCCACGACCTCGGCGTCATCGCCGAAACGGTGGACCGCGTCGTCGTCATGTATGGCGGCGAGATCATGGAAGAAGGCGCAGTGACCGACGTCTTCGAGGCGCCCAAGCACGACTATACCAAGACGCTGCTGGCGAGCCTCCATTCTCGCTTCGAGCCTTCAAAGGCCGCGCCCGATACCGTGGCGCCGGCGCTTGAGCTGCGTGGCCTCGCCAAATCCTATCACACCCGCCGCCGCAGCGGCTTTCGCGTCGTGCAGGGTGAGTTTCAGGCAGTGCAGACCGTCGATGTCGTGCTGCCGCGCAATCGTATCGTCGCCCTCGTTGGAGAATCCGGATCGGGGAAAACCACGACCGGTCTCATGGCCATGCGCCTGACCGAACCGAGCCGCGGCCAGATCCTGGTTAATGGCACCGACATTTCCGGGCTCGATGCCGCCGCGCTCATTCCCTTTCGCCGGCGCATGCAGATTGTCTTTCAGGACAGTTATTCGGCGCTCGACCCGATGATGACGCTGGCCCAGATCATCGCCGAGCCGCTGCATATCCACGGCTTGGGCACCGCGCGAGAACAGACCGAGAAGGCGCTCAACTGGCTCGAACGCGTCGGCCTGCCGCGCAATTTCGGCAGCCGCTATGCGCATGAGCTTTCGGGCGGCCAGCGCCAGCGTGTTGCCATTGCCCGCGCCCTGATCCTCGAACCCACCGTGCTTGTCGCCGATGAGCCGACCTCGGCGCTCGACGTGACGGTCAAGGCTCAGATCATCAATCTTCTGAAACAGCTGCAGGCCGAACTGGGGCTCTCAATCCTCTTCATCAGCCACGATCTGTCGACGGTGAAATCGCTGACCGACAGCGTCGTCGTCATGTATCGCGGCCGTGTCGTCGAGGAAGCGCCGACCGAGCGCCTCTTTGCCGAACCGCAGCACCCCTATACACGCGCGCTGCTCGATGCCATTCCGGCGACCAATCCGCGGGAAAAGCGTCTGCGCACCTTTCTCTCAGCCGAAGAGATCAAGGCGCGGACGCCGCGCTACACCGTTATCCAGACTGGGTCGGCGCCCAATGCCGACCCGCAATTGGTCACCATCGCCCCGGGCCACCGGGTCGAGGCGATCGTGACGACCTGAGGAGACCGCGATGACAGCCCATATCATCCGTCGCATTCTCTCGGTTGCCTTCACCTTCATTGTGGTGTCGATCATCATTTTCCTGATGATGCACTCGGTCCCCGGTGGGCCGTTCGATGCCAATGACATGCCGGTTTCCGAAGCCGTGCGCGCCAAGATGATGGCCCAGTGGGGCCTCGATCAGCCACTGCATGTTCAATATTTCAACTACATGTGGGGCGTGCTGCACCTCGATTTCGGCGTGCCCTTCCAGAGTCCGGGCGAAACGGTCGTCCAGTTGATCTCGCGTGCCTGGGTCCCGAGCCTCATCCTTGGCGGAACCGGCGTTCTCATCGGCGCCCCGCTTGGCATCCTTCTTGGCATGGCTGCTGCCCTCAATCGCAACACCTGGATCGACTACCTGGCATCGACCCTGGCGACTCTGG
>NZ_JBEVLL010000007.1:0-11693 GCF_040509215.1 Devosia sp. | reverse complement strand
AATATTGGGGATCATGGCATGGGCTTCGGGCAGGATGAAATTCTGGTTGAGCAGATTGATATCGGCGATCTCGAGCAGCCGCCGGCTTGAGAGCACATGAAAATAGCTCGGAAAGCGCTTGAACTCGACCTGTTCGGTATTGAGCCAGATGCCGAAATTATGCGTCTTTTCGCGCGCCACCCGGTCCTGCGTCGGCCCGAGCACCACGATCACGACGTCAAACGGCCCCTCCACATAGCGCTGCTCCGAGCCAGCCTCGGGCGCGATGGTCCCGTAAAAGGTCAGGCGTTCGCCATCAAAACTCGAAGTGATCTGGATCGTGTCATTGGAAACGCCCGAAACCAGTCGCACCGCCGCACCCGCCGGCACTGCCGAAAGCAGGACGAAGAGCACAAGCGCCAGGATGCGGTTCATCGCACCGCACTCGTCACAGCCATGGAGAACACATCATCCGGCGTCAGCACCAGCGACAGCCCGAAACGGATGGCCACGGCAAGAACCAGCAGCGCCAGCAGGCCGCGCAACTGCTCGCCGCGCAAATGTTGCCCCGCCGCTGCGCCAAACTGGGCTCCGGCCGTGCCGCCCACCATCAGGCAGAAGGCGAGGAGAATATCGACGCTCTGGCTTTGGACGGCATGCATGATTGTCGTCGCCGCCATCATCGCCACGACCTGCGCCAGCGAAGTGCCGATCACCACATTGCCCGGCACGCGCAGCAGATAAACCAGCGCCGGCACCATCACGAAGCCGCCGCCAATTCCAAGCAGCGAGCCGACAAAGCCGATGAAGAGCCCGATCGCCAGCACCGGCAGCACGCTGATGTAGAGCCGGCTCTTCTTGAAGCGCACGCGCCAGGGCAGGCCATGGATCCAGCTATGCTGGTTCGGCAGGCGCTCGCGCACCACCACGCCCTGCCGGCTCTTGAGTATCGCCCGCACCGCCTCTTGCAGCATCAGAATGCCGACAAAGCCGAGCAGAACCACAAAGCCCACGGCAATGAAGAGATCGAGTTGCCCGGCCGCACGCAGGACCGAGAAGGTCGCCACGCCGCCAAAAGCGCCCAGAATGCCTGAGAGGATGAGATACATGGCGAGATGCAGGTCGATACCGCCTCGCCGATAGTGGCTGAGCGCGCCTGAAGTCGAGGCCGCCACCACCTGTCCCGTCACCGAAGCCACGGCCACCGACGTCGGCACGCCCGAAAAGATCAGGAGCGGCGTAAGAAGGAACCCGCCACCCACGCCGAACAGACCCGACAGGAAGCCGACCGCCCCTCCGATCCCCACGAGAAAGAAGAGGTTCACGGAAAGCTCGGCGATCGGCAGATAGATCTGCAAGACCCTGGGTCCCGTTTACGGTTGTCTGTTTGAGCCAGAGGCTAACGGCTAGACCGTCAACAAGTGGTCAAGGTTCCAGAAAAACAGGACAAAATTGTATCAAATGATTGGAATTTTTGTGCGGGGGCGAAACCAGGCAGCTTCCTCGCACAGTGTCATTCCCGCGAAAGCGGGAATCTCTGTTTCGCGCATGGGCTTCCCACTTTTGCGGGAATAACCGTGCCGAGGCGAACCTAATTCGCCGTCGGCGTCGCCATCAATTCCCAGACATTGCCCTCGGTATCCTCGAAATAGGCCGAATAGCCCCATTCCGACTCCGTCCCCGGCGTGATGATCGAGCCCCCGGCAATCAGCACGCGCTCAAGAATTTCATCCACCTCATCGGCACTGTCGGCGCGGTGGCTCAAAACAAAACCCGGCGTGCCTTCCAGCGTCTCGGGCTTGCCCGCCGTCTGCGCAATCTGCTCGCGCGGAAACAGCACGAAGGAGAAATCCTCGTCGAAAAAGAAGGCGACATGGTCCTCGCCCGCGCCGATCTTGTCGTCCTCGATCTCGAACAGCGCGCGATAGAACACAAAGGCGCGTTCGAGCTCGTCGACGCCGATGGTGATGATGTTGATCTTGGGCTTCATCGCCTCGTCCTTCTCTATGTGCCGGACGAGCCTAAGCTTTTTCGGCTCCAGTCGCAAAGAGAGCTTCGAATTGTCCCTCTTCAATTCGCGCCGCCGCAATCACGGCCTGCGTGCGGCTATCGACATCGAGCTTTTGCAAAATGGCGGAAACATGCGCCTTCACCGTCGCTTCCGAAATGGACAGCTCATAGGCAATCTGCTTGTTCATCAGTCCATCGCTGAGCATCATCAGCACGCGCACCTGCTGCGGCGTCAGGCTCGCCAACCGCTTCATCAGCGCCGATTGCTCGTCGTCTCCGGTGATCGTCGTTCCCTTGGGCACGAACACTTCGCCGGCCAGCACCGTCTCGATGGCCCGCCGAATTTCCGTCGGCCCCTCGGATTTATGCAGATAGCCCGAAGCGCCCAGCTCAAACGCGCGCCGCACTACGGTCGCGTCTTCCACGGCCGAAATGATCATCACCGGAATTTCCGGATACTGCGCCCGCACCAGCAGCAGCCCCGAAAAGCCGCGCACGCCGGGCATGTTGAGATCGAGCAGCACCAGGTCGCAATCGCGATCGGCATCGAGCGATTTGCTGAGCGTGGCGAGGTCGCCGCTCTCTTCCACGCTCACCGTGGCATCGCCCCCAGCCAGCGTCTGGCGCAGCGCCGCCCGGAACAGGGGATGGTCATCCACGATGATGATGCGGCGACGAGTCATGGGCCTAAACTACTCCAAATCAGGGGGCGGAGCCAGAAAACCATCCTTTTCCGCCTAAGGCATTTGCATATTGCAGCAATCCTTAACGGCTTCTTTACCATGTTTTCCCAAAAGTGACCGTTAGACCTTCGTGCTGCTTCGGCTTGGCACGTGCTCGCTTTGACAGGGACTGACCATGGCCCGCGCCTATCCGCAATCGGACTACGCCGACACCGCTTTCGACCCCGGCGCCGGGGACTGGCAAGCCCTGCGCGGCGAGCTGGTCGCATTGCTCGATCAGGTGGAAAGTCGCTTTGGCGCCGCGTCCGACGGGGGAGGGGTTTCCAACCGCGTCCGGCACCTGCGCGATCAGGTCAGTGCGCCCGATCCGGCGACCCGTCGCCGCAGCGAGGCGCTGCGCAGCGTCAAGCGCGCCGTCGATCGCTTCAATCCGCAGGACGATGAAGCCGACGATCTCAACGCCGCCATCGCCGAAATCCGCAGCCGTCAGGGCGCCTCGATCATTTCTGCCATCGACCGTCGTCCCTCCGATATGCCCGAATTCCGCGAACTGTCGGGCCTTGTGTCCGGCATCGGCGATCGCCTCGGCCGTCTCGAAGGCCAGCTCCGCACCGCCCGCAACAGCTCCTCGGACGTGCACGAAGTCGCGTCCCAGGTCGAACAGCTCACCCAGGTGGTCGAACTCCTCGCCGGCGCAGTCGGCGAAACTGGCCAGGTCAAGCGCCTCGAAACCCAGATTGCCGCGCTCGCTTCAATGATGGAGCGTGCTCCCAAGGTCGATCTTTCTGCCGTCAATTCGCGCCTCGACGATGTCTCGGCCACAGTTGCCAAGCTCGCCGAACTCCAGGCCCAGCAGATGGAGCGCGAGATCGTGCGCGAGGAGCGCGCCGAGTTTGCCCCCAAGAGCAAGCTCGAGCCGGCAATGGCCTCCATCGAAGCCAATGTGCGCAGCGTCTATGACCGCATCGACGCAATCGAGCGGAACATGAGCATTTCCTCGGGCGATTTCGAACGCCTGACGAGCGAAATGTCCGAAGTCACCCAGGCCCTGCGCGACAGCGCCAACAGCCCCGAGCTGCTCGTCTCGCGCGTCGAGTCCCTGGCCCAGCGCCTGCAGTCGGTCGATGGCAGCAGCGACGATGTGCTGGCCCTCAAGGACGACATCGCCGCCCTGCAGCAGTCCGTGCTCAAAAGCATGGAGCCTCGCTTCGTGCGCCTCGAAAGCCAGATCGAGGCTCTCTCGAGCAAGGTCACCCCGGTCGATACTTCGGCTGTCGAAGGCCAGCTCAAGCGCTTGATGACGCGCATGGACGAAGCCGGCGCCCAGCTCGATGGCCTCGCTCGCCTCTATCACGACGCCGGGGACAAGCCCGACTTCGAATCTCTCGCCAATCTCGTTGCCGAACGCACCAGCGACGCCATGAGCCGCAAGGCTCCGGCGCCGGTCGCCATGTTCGGCCCCGAAAGCCTCAAGACGATTGAGGACCGGATTTCGAGCCTCGTGCGCTCGGTCAGCAAGGGCCCCGACGCCGAAACGCTGGCGAGCCTTGTTGCCGAAAAGACCTCGGCCGCCTTCGCAAAGTCCGGCGGCGCCCCTGTTCCCGTGCTCAATCCCGAAGGCTTTGATGCGCTCGAAAAGCGCATGACCGCCGTCTTCAACACCGCCGGCAAGGACACCGCCGAGCGCCTCGCTCGCCTTGAGGCCGCGCTATCCTCGCGCTCCAATGCGCCGGCTCCAGCCCGCGCCGAACCCGCCGCGCCCGCACCCCAGCCGCCAAAACCCCAGAGCCGCGCCTCCGAATTCGACGCTGCCGTCGAAGAGCCGAGCACGGCGCGCCTCGATTCCATCCTATCGAGCCTCAACGGCCAGAAGCGCGCCGACGCAATGCCGTCCAATCCGGCGGACGAAGCGCCGCTGGTTGACCGCGGCTTTGCCGATGTACCGCGCGCTCCGGCCCAGCCACAGGCTCCCGCGCCCCGTCCCGCCGCGCCCGCGCCTCAACCGGCCCGCCCGGTTCAGGCCGAAGTGCAGCCCGCCTTTGATCCTGAAAAGGTCGATCGTCCGCCACGTCCGCAGTCGAGCTTTGCCCAGTTCGATCGCGAGGGCTTTGCCGCCCCCGCGCGCGCTGATGCGTCGGCTCCCGCCGTCGAAGCCCCCGTTTCCAATACCAGCACGTTCGTCGCCGCCGCGCGCCGCGCCCAACGCGCCCGGCAGGAGCAGCAGGTCGCCGAACCCGCCAGCGGCAATTCGCTGATCGGTCGCGCCCTGGCGCGCGTCCGCCCGCAGGCCAAGGCCGCTGTCGCCGAAGACGTCGCACCCGCTCCGGCCCCCGAGCCCAAGGCGGAAAAGCGTCGGCCCCGCAAGCCGGCACCCGAAGCGCCCGTCATCACCGCCGGCGACGAAGCCGCCGATGCCACCCCGAATTTCCTCGTCCGCAATCGCCGCACGCTGCTGCTTGCCCTTGCGGTCGTCGCAGTGTCCATGCTGACGCTTAATCTGGTAATGCAGCGCATGCGTCCGGCCCCCGCGCCGGCGCAAACTTCATCGACCGAGTCGGTGCCGACCTCCATTCCGGTCGATCCGACACCTGCCGCCGAAATGTCCGAACTCGTGGCGCCCCGCGTCATCGACATGGTCGATGCGACCGCCGTCGGCTCGATCAATCCGGGCGAGCGCATGAGCTTCACGCGCGCCACCGAAACGCCGATGCCGCCCACTCTGCTGGCACAGGATGCTTCCGGCGCCGCCGCAGCCGCGCTCAAAATCATCACCGACGACACGACGCCCGCGACCGGCTCCATCGCCGCTGCCGCGCCCGAACAGTTCGAGTTGCCCCCCGAAGCCCTCGGCCCGCTGCCGCTGCGTCAGGCCGCTGCCGATGGCGACGCCAAGGCCCAGTTCGAAATCGCCGCCATCTACACCGAAGGCCGCGCCGTCGAAGCCAGCCCCGAAGAAGCCGCCAAGTGGTATGAGCGCTCCGCCGCACAGGGTTTCGTGCCGGCGCAATATCGCCTCGGCAATCTCTACGAAGCCGGCACGGGCGTCGAAAAAGACCTCGAAATGGCCCGCCTCTGGTACCAGCGCGCCGCCGAAGCGGGCAATCGCATGGCCATGCACAATCTCGCGGCGCTCTATGCCAGCGGCCAGTTGGGCGAACAGCAGTTCGAAGAAGCGTCCCAGTGGTTCACCCAGGCGGCAACGCTGGGCATGGTCGATAGCCAGTTCAACCTCGGCATGCTCTATGCCCGCGGCCTCGGCGTCGAACAGGATTTCGAGCAGTCCTACAAGTGGTTCTCGCTCGCCGCCAAATCCGGCGACGCCGATGCCGCCAAGGCCCGCGACGATATCGCCAAATCCCTCTCGGCCGATGCGGCCAGCCGCATCGGCAGCGAAGTACAGACCTGGGCCAGCGAACCCATCGCCCTCAGCGTCAACTTTGCCCCGATCGGCACCTGGGCGCCCGATTTCGACCCCGGCGAAGCCATTGCCAACAAGGAAGTCGTCTCCCGCGTGCAGCAGGCCCTCAACCGCCTCGGCTTCAATGTCGGCACCCCCGACGGCGTCGCCGGCCCCAAGACGGCAGAAGCCATCCGCACCTTCGAGCGCGGCACCGGCATGAGCGAAAGCGGCACGATCAATCCGCGTCTCCTCGCCGTGCTGGGCAGCCAGCCGGTCTAGACCAATCTAAACATCTGGCGCTTGCCGCAGTCACCCCCTCCCATCCTCCCCCCTCAAGGGGGAGGTGTCACCGAATTCGCCGTAGCGAATTCGGTTGGGGCCGGCGGTTTGGTCGAAACATTGCCCCCGTACTCGATACGACACCTACCCCTTGATGGGGGAGGATGGGAGGGGGTGTTGGCAAGCTCAATGACAAGATTGGTCTATGATGGCCGGGGCGCAGAGCACCGCCCTCAGACACACGCTACGCGCTGGGGTCCCTAAAACCCGCCGCCCGTCTTGAAACCCGTATGCTTGCGCGTGCCGGCATCGCCCGTCCGCGGCCGCGAAAATCCGCCGCCGCCGCTATTGCCGCCGCCGCCCCAGGCACCGCCAAATCCACCACTCGATGGCTTCGATTTCCGCCCGCTCGACGGCGAACCGCCAATGCTGTTGTCCGGCCAGTGGAAACCGCCCTGGTCGCCCCAGGGTGAGGACTGGCTGCTGCTGCCGCGGCGCGTCGAGGAATTGCCCGCGCCCCATTCATTGCCCGGCGCCCAGTTCTGGCTCTTGCGCCACTGGTCCCAATAGCTCGCCGCCGATATCCCGCCGCGCAGGAAGTCGTTGAGGAGGTCGCCGACCAGCTTGTCTTCCTTGAAGGTCGAGCGGGGATCGTCAAAACGCTGCTTCTTGAATTCCCACTGGATGTCTTCCAGCTCGCGCCGGCGCGCGGCAAGGGTCTTGGCCCGCTCGCGCAGGTCGCGACTTTCTTCTTCTTCCTCGCGCATGCGGGTGCGCGATTCATCGATCTGGGCGACGATGGTGTCGTCCTTGCCGGTCCGCGTGCGGCGCGCTTCGGCAAGAAGGGTCTGGATATCTTCCTGGCCGAGCGCTGCGGCAAGCGCCGCCGCGGCAGAAGCCAGGGTCGGGTCGCTGCCATTGGTCAGGGATTGCAGGGTCTCGCCCGCCGCGTTGCGCTTGTCCTCGGCCTCGACGATGGCGGCATCGATCGCCTGTACATCGGCTTCCGCCTTGCTCTTGGCGTCGCGCAAAGGCCTGCCGCCCGCAGCATCGGCTGCTGCGTTCGCCAGGGTCACAAGCCCTGCGTCCGCCGCCTGTGCATTGGCTTCCTGCCGTTCTGCATGCTCACGCAGCCGCAGAGGAATGTCGTTGAGCATGGCATAGTTGGGCCGCGCTTTCTGGAAGCCGACGAGGTTAGCCACCATCCCGTCGAAATAGCGGATGAGGTTGTTTGCCTTATAGGCCGAGGTGCCGTAGCCGCTGTCCCAGAGGTACATGAAGAGCGGGTCGTCGCGGTAAGGCTTGCCCTTTTCTTCCCGGTCGGTTTCGGCGAGCCGGGTCTTTTCCAGCGACTGATCGGCCACTTCGCCTAGCGCCTTCGCCGCGGCGCGCTTTTCGGCATAGGCCGGGTCGGTTTCGAGCCGCACCGAAACCTCTTGCAGCAGCGCATCGAGCGCCTTCTGCTTTTCGGCAAGGTCGGCCACGGCATTGCGGCGGCGCTCCACCAGCGAAACCCGTCCCGCTTCCAGGTCTTCGATGCTCTTTTGCGCCTTGTCGACGGCCTTGCCGTGCGACTTCAGCGATTCACGCGCCTTGCTCTCGGCGCTCGAAATGCGCCCGTCGAGTTCGGATTGAATGGCCGGGTCGAGGCGCAACTGCGCCAACTGGCGAAACAGCTCCGCTTCGCTTTCCTTGATCTTGGCGACGATTTCAGTCGAGCGCGCCAGCCGGCGGGAAATCTCATCTTCCTCGCGCCGGATATCGCTCATCGCTTCTTCGAGAGAAGCGAGGGCCTGTGGACCACCTATGCTCATGCCATCACCATTCGGTCACTGCGCCGTCCAGCACCGGCATCTGGAATTCGACATCGAGAAAGCCGTCCGATTTCCGGCCCACTTCGTTGGCCTGGATGATGCCATCGTCGCGCTTGTCATTGGCCACGGCATTGTAGACCGATTCCGGCACGCGCTGCCCCCATTGGGAGACAACCTTGGTCTCCCCGGTTTCCTCGTTGAGGATGGGCAGGCTCAGCGCCTTGCCGTCCGGGTCGATTGCTTCCACCACGAGATAGTAGTTCGTGGCGTCGGTATTGATTTCAGGGAAGGTCCAGAAGCCGGATTGTTCGTCCGAGCGGTTGACCACCCGCACCACATATTCCTGCCGCAACTGGTCGCGAAGGCCCGTCAGGTCTTCGACAATACCCTCGGCGCCGGGACGATTGCCCTCTGCGGCAAAAGCCTTGCCGCGGCTGACCAGGGCATCGGCCTGCACCACGGCCTGCTGCACCTTGGTCTCTTCGAAAATGGTGGTGTAGAGCGCATCCATCTGCGCGGGCAGGCCCTCGGTCAGCTCGACCTGGCTGCGCTGTTCCTGTCCCGCCTGGAAAGGCCGGTAGATGCCGAAATACCCCACGCTCAAGACGAGGATCGCCGCTAGCGCCAACAAGACCGGTCGGCCCCAGGTCTTGCGACCCACATAGAGCCGCGCCAGGGTGGTGTTGAGGCCCGGTGCCGGCGGGTCGTAGGCAAAGCGGCTCTCGGCGAGAGCCTCGACGCCTTCCTTGAGAATGTGGTCGGGGACCTCGATGCCCTGCTGCCGGTAGATTTCGCGCAGGCGCTCGATCAACTGGCCTTCGCGGGCCGTGTCGCCGAGTTCGCGCGTCACCAGGTCCTGGCGGTGGCGGAGCGTGTCCACCACATCCATGGCCAGCATGACTTCATCGAGTGGGGCAGCCGGCTTGGCTGTCGCGTCGCTCATTCTCAGGTTTACTTCCCGCCGCTCGGTTGGTGCGTTTCCGGACGTATCATCCGGAAACGCGGCATTTCAGAGTTTCAGTTCTTGGTTTCGAGCAGGAGCGCATTGCCCTCGGCGGCGAGTGTCGCCAGGCGCCGCTTGCCGTCTTCCACCGCATCGCGGATTTCGGCCGAGTTCTTGGTCGAAGCGACACGCATCTCGTTGATGATGGTGCGGCTCTTTTCCTGGAAGTTGACCACGGAATCGACGAGCTTTTTCACCGCATCGGCGCGCACGGTCGGGCCATAGCCCGCCTTGACGGCTTCTTCCTGCACCTTGTCGCCGATCTCCGAGAGCGTTTCGAGGCTCTTGGACATGCCTTCCTTCATCGCGTTGAGCGTCGCGGTCGATTCGTGCAGGCCGAACATGCCGGTGAACGAGGCGGATAGGGCGGTCAGCACGGTTTCATTGGTCGAGAAAAACGAGATCGACTGCTGGTAGACACGTTCCTTGGCATTGGTCGTCTGCATCAGACGCGCCATCACCACTTCCGAGGTATTGTAGGAAATGGTCAGGTTGTCCGAGAGGTCCTTGGCGATCTGGTAGCGCTTTTCCTCGTTCTGCATGTCGCGCAGTTTTTCGTCGCGCGCCATTTCGAGGCGTGCGCGATCGGCCGGCACAGTACCTGCAAAGGCGGCCAGCTCGTTCGAGGACGCCTGAAGAATGTTCTTCTTCTCTTCAAGACGCTTTTCGGCCGTCTGCAGCACTTCGAGCGCCATCACTTCGGACTGCTTCAGCGCGCCGCGGAAATCGCGATAGGCCTCAAGGATCGTTTGCTCGCGATCGATCTGGTCCTTGGTGTCCTTGGTCACCTCGAGATAGGTGTCGCGGATCTTGTTGAAGCGCGAAGCGATGTCGCCGCGGCTCACCTTCATCCAGACGTTCGAGGCGCGCTCGAGGAGGTCGAGCTTGTTGTCGGCCAACTGGTCGACCATGCCCTTGGCGTCGTCGCGGATGGAGTCAAAGCCCTTGGTGATGTCCTCGTAGCGCTCACCGATCTTCATGGCGGCAACCTGTTCGCGCACCACTTCATTGAAGGCGCTCGCCTGGCTCAGCGTGCGGCCGATCAGGATGACGCGGGTCTCGTCGAGTTCGGTAATCTGGCTCAAAAGCCCGGTGATCGGCTGTTCGCCCTGCTGTTCGGGCCAGATGCCGAGGTCGCGGATGGCATTGACCGCCTTGTCCAGGTACTGCAGCGGCTTTTCGGCAATGGCCGGCGCGCTGGTCTGCGGGGCGGTCGTTACTTGGTCGGTCATCATCTGCTCCCTGGCATAGTTTGGCTCTCGGGCCGGCTTGTGCCTCAGCCCTAGATTGCGCGTGAGGGCAACGCTGACAATTGCATCCCCCCGTCCGCGCAACTATTTAGTCCATATTGGTGCGAAAAAGCCGCACGTAAAGAGTAGGGTTCGCCACCATGAATAAGAACAGTCTTGCCCGAGCATTATGCTGGCTTTGCGACATCGTCGGCGTGTCGCCGCGCGACATCGTCGGCGTGTCGACTCACGACATCGCAGGGGCAGTCTGATGGAGTTCGGCGGCCGCTATAAAATGAGTGCCCCGCGCTCCCGCATCTGGGATGCGCTCAACGATCCAGAAATGCTCAAAGCCGCCATTCCCGGCTGCCATCTCATCGCCTGGTCCGGCCCCGACACGCTCGATCTCGAGATCAAGGTCAATCTCGGCATCATGCAGCCTGTCTTCAAAGGCGAGCTGGCCCTTTCCAATGTGACGCCTGCCGAGCGCTACAGGCTTTCCGGCCGGGGCAAGGGCGGCCTGATGGGCCTCGCCGAGGGTGCGGCCGATGTCGTGCTGTCCGATGCGGGCGAGGATACGCTGCTCGACTTTGCCGCCGAAGGCGGTGCCTCGGGCCAGATCATGAAGATGGGCAAAGCCATCATCGGCAATTCCGCCCAGCGCATCATCGATGGTTTTTTCGAGCGTTTTGGCACCGCTGCCGGCGTCGAGGTGACACCACTCCCGCGCGAAAATCTTTGAGCGTTTACCGCTCCTTAACCATGCCATAAGCTGCCACGAGCGGGCCTTAATCCCGCCGCGGCCCGCGATGTAGAGACAAGCCGCCCTTTCATAAAATTTGTCTCAAATCGCTCATGTCCAGTTCTTCCCGCGACGGTCTCGCCCTTTACGTCATTGCCTTCGCCGCCATCCTTGCCGTACTCTATGCCGACGTCGATCTGGGGACGCTGTTCTCGGCAATTCTGGCGCGCTGGTAATCCCGGCGCCTGCCTATCCACGTCAGATTTTGACCATCCGGAAAAATTTCGCGTCGTCCCTCTTGCGGGCGAAGTGATTGCACGATTTTATCGCCCTTCAGCGCATGCGGATTGCGGAGAGGGTATTTCCCGTCCGTTTGCGAGACAGGGAGATACAACAATGAAATTCTCGACCCTTACCAAGGCCGTTGCTGGCGGCGTTGCTCTGAGCGCGGTGATGGCTGGTGCCGCCTTCGCTGATGCTGCTCTCGTCTATGACGGCGGTGGCAAGTTCGACAAATCCTTCAACGAAGCTGCCTACAACGGCGCTGAAATGTT
>NZ_JBEVLL010000006.1:0-20545 GCF_040509215.1 Devosia sp. | reverse complement strand
GAATTCATGGATGGCGGCATGCCGCATCGGGCCATGCGCGACTACGACAAGGCTAGCGCAACCTTAATCGATTAAGTCAAATTTAACGCATTAACCTCGCCGAGGGACTCCTGCCCTCAAACCTGCGTTATTGTGGGTTTGTCGCTCATAGAGCGCGTCCTGTCGGGCGGCAACCAGTGTGTGGTGCTTCTGGGCAAGAACGCGAATTCTTGTCTTCGCAGGACGCGACCAATCGCCAGGGAGGCGAAGAAGGGCCGGCACCGCCTCGCGCGGGAGCCGGCCTTTTCAATGGTTCCACAATCACTTGGCAAAATTGATCGGGAACGGCTCGCGGACCCGAGGCGTTGATCAATCATAACGGGCCACACGGTACTCTACCGGCAAGTTTTGCACCGTATGGCCCTGTTCAAACATTTGAACCATTGGAGCCTACAATGATCCGCACTCTTTTGACTACTACGGCCGTTGCCGTGCTCATGGGTACTGCTGCTATTGCTCAGACGACCCCTGCCCCTGCTCCCACCACGACGGAAGCTCCCGCAACGGCACCAGCCGATGCGGCGACCCCGGCCGAGGTGACGGCCGCACCGGTTGACACCGGCGCTGCGCAGACAACCGATGTGAATGAGCCCTGGGACATGTCGGCCGGCTACGTTGCCGCTGACACGGACAATCTCGGTACCCGCCTGATCGGCCAGCCGGTCTTCTCGACCGCCGGTGACGATGCCGAAGAAATCGGCTCGATCAGCGATCTCGTCTTTTCCGAAGGTGGCCAGATTGAAGCCGTTGTGATCGGCGTTGGCGGCTTCCTCGGCATTGGCGAAAAGAGCGTTGCCGTTGACTTCGATTCGCTCGAATTCACCCTGGCCGCCGACAACACCGAACGCTGGGTGCTGCCGACTACGGCTGAAGCCCTGACCACTGCGCCTGATTTCGTCTGGGCCGAGGATGAACCGGTTGATGGCGCCGCTGACGCCATGGCTCCGGCCGCCCCTGATGCCATGGCCCCGGCTGCCGATCCGGCCGCCCCGGTCACCACGAACTAAAATACCCCGGAATCTTTCCCGCCGCCTTTCGCTCACTGAAGGCATACGGAAAGGAAAAGGCCCGCTTCGTCGGGCCTTTTTTTGTATTCTGAATTCTGGGATCAGCGGTTGCGGAAGCGCTGGCGGGCGACTTCGTCGAACTCGGCCTGCTCGATCTTGTTCTGCTCGTCGCGCTCGCGCTGATGTTCGCGCTGGTCGAGCAGTTCGACCTTTTTGAGGTCTTCGAGGGCCTCGGCCAACTGGTCCTGCGCGGTCTCGAGCTTGCCGCGCATATCGGTGGCGGAAGCGAGGAGATTGTCGCGGCGCTGCAAAGCGGCCTTGGCAAAGGTGGAATAGGCAAAATGGGCAACGTCGGAAATGCCGGTCTTGGTCTGCTCGATCTCGATCTGCTGATCGAGCTCGGAAGCCATGCGCTCGAAGTCCGCGACCATCATTTCGATCTGCATGACCTGTCGGCGCTTTTCGTCGACATTGAACTTCTTGAGCCGAATGAGGCTCTCACTGCGCGATTTCAAGACCTGTACTCCTTACACATCAAGTCAGTCTCCGAAAGAGGCCCCAAGCACACTCCCGTCAGACCTGCGCATCCGCCTCGGCGATGATCTCCGCAAGGCGTTCATAGCCCTCGTCAATCGTCGACGTCTCTTCCCGCTGCTGGTTTAAAAACGCTTCCAGCTTGGGGTTGATAGCGATGGCGCGGTCCACATTCGGATCTGACCCTTTGCGGTAAGCCCCCAGCCGGATCAGCTCCTCCATGTCCGAAAATATGGACATGAGCTCTCGCGCCCTTGCCAGAACCGGCCGAACATCGGTCGGTACGCACCCTGGCATGGTGCGCGAAATGGACCGGAGCACGTTGACGGCGGGGTAACGTCCCCGCTCGGCAATACCGCGCTCCATCACGATGTGCCCGTCAAGAATGCCACGAACGGCATCCGCAATTGGCTCATTGTGATCATCACCTTCCACCAAAACGGTAAATAGTCCGGTAATAGAACCGGTAGAAGGCGTTCCAGGGCCTGCACGCTCGAGCAAACGTGGCAATTCGGTGAATACGGTCGGTGGATAACCCTTGGCCGTCGGCGGTTCGCCGATGGAAAGACCGATCTCGCGCTGCGCCATGGCAAAGCGGGTGAGCGAGTCCATCATGCACAGAACCCGCAGGCCCTCGTCGCGCAGATATTCCGATAGAGAGAGCGAGATATAGGCGGCCTGCCGGCGCATCAGCGCGGCCTCATCCGAGGTCGCGACGACGACGATGGCGCGCTTGAGGCCTTCCTCGCCGAGATATTCCTGGATGAACTCGTGCACCTCGCGGCCGCGCTCGCCGATGAGCCCGATGACCGAGACGTCGACATTGGTATTGCGCGCCAGCATCGACATGAGCACCGACTTGCCGACGCCCGAGCCGGCAAAGATGCCCATGCGCTGACCTTCGCAGAGCGTCGTGAAGGTATTGAGGGTGCGCACGCCGAGATCAAGGGGATCGCCCACGCGTACGCGATCATGCGCGGCAAGCGGGGACTGGCGCAGCGGATAGGATCTTGCGCCGCGCGCCAGGGGGCCCAGGCCGTCGATGGGTTCGCCATTGGCATTGATGACGCGGCCGAGCCAGGCCATGGAGGGATTGACCGATCCGTCATGGCGCTTGAACACGGCCTTGCAGCCCATGCGCACGCCACTCAATTCGCCAAAGGGCAGGCAAAGGGCATGGCCATCGCGGAAACCGATGATCTCGGCGGCGAGGTGTCCCCCGTCGCTGCCCTCGATCATGACGCGGCCACCGACGCGCAGCTCGCGCACCGGACCGACCACCTCGATGAGAAGCCCCTGGACGGATTTGACGCGACCGAAGACTTCAACATCGTCAATGGCATCGATGGCTGAAATCAGCGCCTTCATCTGGGATCCCACGGCCTCCTTGGCGACACAAACATGGTTTACGCGGACGCCACGAATCGGCCCCGGAACGAATCACAGAATAACCGAACATTAACCAGATTGCGCTATTGGCTGATCGTTCGGGCTGTGTGTGCTCAAAGCGCCCCTTTGCACCCAAACACCTCAAGCATCACGGAATGGATGAGTCCCCTGAATCGCTTGTAGGCACTTCTTAACGTACTACCTTAAGAAATTTTCATCTATTTTTATTAACAATTTCAAACACTTAAATTAAAATCACCCTAACGGTGTTTGCGTATTGCCGAAGCGAATTAAACTTTGTTAACTATTTGGGCTTAGGCTTCAGTCATATCCAGTAGGGTTGGAGCGTGGTGGTTGGACTTGTCATCCCATCACGCGGGTTCCAGCAGGAACGAATGACAAGGGGAATATAATGCGGGTACTCCTCATCGAGGACGATAGCGCCACGGCGCAGAGCATCGAACTGATGCTCAAGTCCGAAAGTTTCAACGTCTACACCACCGATCTCGGTGAGGAAGGCGTCGATCTCGGCAAACTGTATGATTATGATATCATCCTGCTGGATCTCAATCTGCCCGATATGAGCGGCTATGAGGTTCTGCGGACATTGCGCGTCGCCAAGGTGCAGACGCCAATCCTGATCCTTTCGGGCCTTGCTGGCATCGAGGACAAGGTCCGTGGTCTCGGCTTTGGCGCCGACGACTACATGACCAAGCCCTTCCACAAGGACGAACTCGTGGCTCGCATCCACGCCATCGTTCGCCGCTCCAAGGGCCATGCCCAGTCGGTCATCTCGACGGGCGACCTCATGGTCAACCTCGACACCAAGACCGTGGA
Organism: Devosia sp.; assembly: GCF_040509215.1. Classification (GTDB taxonomy): domain Bacteria; phylum Pseudomonadota; class Alphaproteobacteria; order Rhizobiales; family Devosiaceae; genus Devosia. The sequence continues at coordinate 16,739 of NZ_JBEVLL010000006.1, read as the reverse complement.
AGTGCAGAGCGCTCGCGTTCACCTCACCGGCAAGGAATACCAGATGCTGGAGCTGCTTTCGCTCCGCAAGGGTACGACCCTGACCAAGGAAATGTTCCTCAACCACCTCTATGGTGGCATGGACGAGCCGGAACTGAAGATCATCGACGTCTTCATCTGCAAGCTGCGCAAGAAGCTCAGCGTTGCCACCGGCGGCAAGAATTACATCGAAACAGTCTGGGGCCGTGGCTACGTGCTGCGCGAGCCCGATGAGGCCGATGTCTACAGCGAAAACGTCGCCTGACCGTCCGGCGACTGGAATGCAAAAGCCCCGCAACCGCTGCGGGGCTTTTTGTTTTAGGCTTCAGTTGGCGCCCATTGCGCCATCGGCATTGCCGCCAAAAATCAGTTCCTGCCAAAACTCGTGAGGCCTGTGGTCGCCGATGGACACGGCAAAACAGGCAATGAAGACCAGGATGGACACGGTGCGCATGAAGTTTCCCCTCGAAACATGTGAGCGTGCCTCTAGACCCGCCAAGCTGAACCGAAGCTGACTGCCGCAGACAGAAAAATGCGCCGGCCCTGTCTGTTCCCACCCAACTGGTTCGTCGTCTTGTCGAAATGCCCTCAAGGGCCATTATCGAGGAGACGACAATGCTGCGCCTTGCCCCCATCGCCGCCCTGCTGCTGGCCGTGAGCCCTGCCCTTGCCCAGACCGACCCTGTGGGCAAGACGGTCGAGGTCAATGGCATGGACCTCTATTATGAAGTTTCGGGCTCCGGCGATCCGATCGTCGTGCTGCACGGCGCCTATATGAACATCCCCACCATGGGCGGCATCATCCCGGCGCTGGCGGAAGGCCACACGGTCTACGCCATCGAATTTCAGGGGCATGGGCGGACCGAAGACATCGACCGGCCGATCACCTATCCCAATCTCGCTGATGACGTGGCCGTCTTCATGGATGCCGTGGGTTTGGAGAAGGCCGATATCTTTGGCTATTCCATGGGTGCCGCGGCCGGGCTGCGGCTCGCCATCGACCACCCCGAAAAGGTCGACCAGCTTGTCGCCGCCTCGTCGAGCTATGACATGGCGGGCTCCCAGCCAGCCTTTCTCGAAATGATCCCGACCATGGTGCCCGAGATGTTCATCGGCTCGCCGATGGAAGACGCCTGGAAACAATATGCGCCCAATCCAGATGGCTTCCGGCCTTTCGTCGAGCGCATGATCGCGCTCGAGCACGAGCCGCTTGCATGGGGTGACGAGGTCAAGGAATTGAAGTCGCCCGTGCTGATCATTGCCGGGGATGCCGACATGATGACGCTTGAGCACATCGTGAGCATGTTCCGTCTGCTTGGCGGCGGCGCGCCGGGCGATATGGGCCAGCCCCTCGGAGCCTCGCGCCTCGCCATCCTGCCTGCGACCTCGCATACGGCGGTGATCGACCAGGTCGACCTGTTGATGGGGTTCATCGATCCCTTCCTAAAGGGCGAGACGCCCAAGGGCATGTTCGATCAATGATCACACCTGCCGGGATCCCTCACTCCGGACTTTTCCTCGCGCCACTTCGCTGGCAACCTGACCAGCGATCTGGAGGGGCCGATGAGCAATCGCCAAGAAACCGACAAGGCCATTTCGACGGTCTGGCGCGTCGAACAGGCGCGGCTGATTGCCGGCCTCACAAGGCTCGTGCGCGACATCTCGCTGGCCGAGGAACTGGCGCAGGACGCCCTGATGGCGGCCCTCAAGCACTGGCCGGAAACCGGGGTGCCGCGCAATCCCGGCGCCTGGCTGATGCAGGCGGGCAAACGCAAGGCCATCGACTATTTTCGCCATCGCAAGATGGCGACAGGAAAGCTCGCGGAAGTGGGCCGGATCATGGAGGACGAGGTGCCGGACGCCGAAACCGCCATCCATGAGAGCATGGACGACGATGTCGGCGACGATCTTCTGCGCCTGATCTTTACTTCCTGCCATCCCATCCTGCCGGCCGAAAGCCGCGTCGCCTTGACGCTTCGGCTAATCGGCGGCCTGACGACCGAGGAAATCGCCAGGGCATTTCTGGCCAATGACGCCACGATCGGCCAGCGCATCGTGCGCGCCAAGCGCACCATTGCCGATGCGGGCCTGCCCTATGAAGTGCCGCGCGGCGAGGAGCGGGCCGAACGGGTCCAGTCCGTGCTGGGCGTGCTCTACCTGATCTTCAACGAGGGCTATTCGGCGACGGCCGGCGAGGACTGGATGCGGCCGCAGCTGTGCGAAGAAGCAATGCGCATGGGGCGTATCCTTGCCCGGCTGATGCCCGAGGAGGCGGAGGTGCATGGGCTCCTGGCGCTGATGGAAATCCAGCATTCTCGCGTCAATGCCCGCACCAATGCCAAAGGCGAGCCGATTCTCTTGCCGGACCAGAACCGGGCACTGTGGGACCAGTTGATGATCCGGCGCGGGCTTGCCGGGCTCGATCGCGTCAACGCGCTCAACGGCGTTGCGGGGCCCTACGCGCTTCAGGCAGCCATTGCCGCGTGCCACGCACGGGCCCGAAAAGCCGGTGACACGGATTGGCGCCGGATCGCTTCGCTTTATGCGGTGCTGGTGGAAATCATGCCCTCGCCAGTGGTCGAGCTCAACCGGGCCGTAGCCGTGTCGATGGCCGAGGGGCCGGCGGCGGCGCTGGTCCTCGTGGAAGTCATTCGCGAAGGTGGAATGCTAGAGAACTATCACCTGCTCTACGGGGTGCGCGGCGATCTCCTGCGAAAGCTCGAGCGGCATACCGAGGCCAATCTCGACTTTCGGCACGCCGCGGAACTGACCCGGAATGAGCGGGAGAAGGCGTATCTGCTAGGAAGAGCGGCAGAGGTCGCCGGTTAGACGGTCTCGAACCGGCTGAGGTCGAACTTTGCTTCGAGGCTCTGCCGGTCGAACGGCTTCATCATATAGTCGTCGGCGCCTTCCTTGCGGGCCATGGCGATGGCGCCGATGTCGTGCTCGACCGTGCAATAGACGATGTGGGGTTTTTCCCCGCCGATGAAGGCGCGCAGCAATTTGAGGAATTCCAGCCCGCTCATGATCGGCATGTTCCAATCGAGCAGGATCGCGTCGGGCATGTCGGCCTTGCACTTCTCGAAGGCTTCCTGTCCGTCCTCGGCTTCTTCGACGGTGTAGTCGAGATCTTCGAGAATACGGCGAGCAACCTTGCGCACGACGGTGGAGTCGTCAACGATCAGGCATGTGGGCATGGTGAAGCTCCGGGCAGGCAGGCGCTGCCCGGACTATGCGCGGCAAGTGGTTTGGGAATGGTTAGCGAAAAAGAAACTTTCTCACTGAGCGCACGGCCAACTACTCGCTGGCGGTCTCGGTCTTGGCTTCCTCGACGACCGCTTCTTCCTTGGCCTTGGGAATAGCGGTGAAGAAAAAGACGTCTGCTTCGATGCCGATATCGATCTCCATATCGGTCATGCGGGCGAGAAGGCCGGTATAGAAGGGCTGGATGCCCCGGGCATCGACAGAACCTTCTTCGGGCATGCCGGAGAGCAGACCAGCCGAACCGGAAGGGATCAGCGTCTTCTGGCGCTTTTCCGGATCGCTCTTGGAGTTGAACTCAAACTTCTCTTCCCCGGCCGGGCCCGAAACCTTGACGCTGACAAGACCACCGCGCGGCACGGAACCTGCTGCGATGAGCAGCATGTTCATAAGCAGCTTGGCCTTGTGCTTGGGCAGAAGGATCAGCGGCACCTGCCAGTCGAGATCGGCCTTTTCGATATCGAAGAGAATGCGCGCGACGCGTTCGCATTCGCGCGTGTCGATATCGGTGCCGGCGGTCGAGGACGCGCCATAGGCGAGGCGGGCGAATTCGAGCTTGGCGCGGCTCTGCTTGGCGGCGCTGGCGATCAGGTCACGCGCGCCTTCCGACATTTCCGCCTGCGAGGGATCGGCAAGAACTTCGAGGCCGTTGCCGATGGCGCCAATGGGGTTGATCAGGTCATGGCAAACCCGCGAGCACAGCATTGCGGCGAGGTCCGTTGCCTTGAGCTCAATGATATCGGTCATCTTAGGTCTCCATGCCCGCCGAAGCGGTGAATCAGTCTTGGGAAGAATAATGGGACGCGCGGCCCAGCACTACTGCGTCGATAGCGTTTTGGACAATGCTGGCCAGTTTGCGGCGCCCTGGCGGGCGGCAGCGTCGGGCGCGAGGAGGAATGCCTCGCGATTGGCTGCCGAGTAGAAGAGAAAGAGCCGATCCTTGAACACGGTATAGAGCCGCGGATCGGAATCGGCGACGAAACCGCGCGCCATGCTCATGGCACCATGGCCGCCATATTGGGGCGCATAGATCTCAGGATGGCGCTTGAAGATCTCGAAATTGGCTTCATTGGCAAAGTACCAGGGCGCGCCCATCCATTGAAATTCGAACTCGGGCTTGCCCGGCAAAGGCGCCTTTTCGGTGAAATAGGACACCGGGTCCATGCCGCCGATGGCAATGCCCGTGAGCGGGTCGGCGGTGATATAGCTGACAACGGACTGGCCCAGCGCGGGCGTAAAATGGGCGGAAAACGGCCCAAAAAGCGGCAGCACCACGGCGAACATGGTTAAGATTTGTTTAGAGGTTTGCTGCATGATCGAAATCCAGGATCGGCACGTCGTCGGCGGTAAATTTGCCGCAAAGACCTTAATGTCTTCGTAACCACGCTGAGCCGCCCAAGGGAGATGATCCATGTTCAAACGCCTGGCCAAAATTGGTGCCCTGTTGCTGGCGCTCGCACTGCCGGCATCCGCACCCGCCCTGGCACAGGGTTCGCTGAGCGACACCTATTCGGGCGACGAACTGGTTGAAAGCGGACACCAGTTCTTCGGCTCGGCCAGCCAGGGCCTTGCTTCTGTCGTTGAAAAGGCTGTGAGCCAGTTCGGCCTGCCCAATGGCTATATCCTCGGCGAGGAAGCCGGCGGCGCACTCTTTGTCGGCGCCAAGTATGGCGAAGGCAAACTCTATACCCGCAATGCCGGGGAATATTCGATCTTCTGGCAGGGCCCGAGCATCGGCTTTGACGTCGGCGGCGACGGCTCCAAGGTCATGATGCTGGTCTATAATCTCCAGACCATCCAGGAAGTGCTCGGGCGCTTTCCCGGCGTCGATGGCTCAGCCTATGTCATCGGCGGGCTCGGCATGACCGTGACCAAGCGCGGCAACGTCGTCATCGTGCCGATCCGCTCGGGCGTCGGCGCCCGCCTCGGCATCAATGTGGGCTATCTCAACTTCACCAACGAGCCGACCTGGAACCCCTTCTGATGTCCGTTGCCTGGAAGAAAAAATGTTCGGAAGCCGGGGCTTTGTCCCCGGCTTTTTCGTGACTCGTGTCCCAAAGCCGTTAGGGTTAATCTTCTGTGGAGATGGTCAGGGTAAAACCTGAGCGCTAAATCGGAATATGGACGAACCGGCTTTGCCGGGGCTGCCTTGCAGCCGGAGTATGCGCGATGCTGATCGAGAACATGATGTACTTTGCGCTGGGCCTGCTGGTGGCAGGGCTGATTGCGCTCATCGTCATGCCGGCCGTGTGGAAGCGGGCCGTGCGCCTGACCAAGCGGCGCATCGAGGCAGCGACACCCATCACGCTCTCGGAATTCCGCGCCGACAAGGATCAGCTGCGCGCCGAATTTGCGCTTTCCACCCGCCGGCTGGAAATGAACGTCGAGACGCTGCGCAGGCGTCTTGCCGAACAGCTCAGCGACGTGAACCAGAAACGCACCGATCTCGGCGCGCTCAAGGCCGAGCGCGAACAGCATATGTCGGTGGTTTCCGAACTCGAAAATCGCCAGGTCGATCTGCGGGCCCGCGTGATCGAGCTCGAGAAGGAAGGCACAGACCTGGCGCAACGGCTGCGTATGCGCGACCGCGACGTGGACGCACGCCAGGATGAAATCGAAACCCTACGCGGGAGCCTGCGCGAAGGCTTCCCGGAAGCGACCGGCGGCGAAAACCTCAGCGGCGATTACGACCACGATGTCGACCGGCTGACCGCCCTGCTTGCCATCGAGCGAAAGCGCGCATCTTTCCTCGAAGAACAGGCCCATAGCCTGATCGAGCGGCTGGAAAACTCAGATCGTCGTTCTTCGGAGGCCACGGCCGCCATTGCCCAGATGCGCAATGCGCTGGCACGGCGAGACGCCGCGGAGGAAGAAAACGCCGAAGCTCTCGTTACCGCGGAAGCCCGCATTGCCAGCGCCGAAAACCGGCTCAATGCCCTTCTCGCTGAATCGAGCGAAGTCGTTGCCGAAAGTCATGGCCGCGTCGAGCAGTTGCTGGCTGACAAGCTTGGCCTCGAAGACGAAGTGGAGCGGCTCCGCTCCAAGGTCGCCAATGTCGAATCCTCGATCCTGGCGGACTGGGAGAGCGAACGTTTCGAAGAGGCGCACCTGCGCGAAAAGCTCAACGACATCGCCGCCAGCGTCAGCCGGCTGGTCTATGCCGTCGACCACGACACCTCGCTCAACGAAAATCCCGAAGAAAGCCTCTTCGACCGCGTGCAGCGCTTTGCCGATGACGGGGAGTCGATGGGGACCCTGGAGCCACCCAAGAGCGATAGCCCACGCCGTGGGTCGGTCTCCGATCGTCTTGCGGCGTTGCGGGAAATTCAGGGGCGCTAGGCCGCCCCTGCTGCCTGCTACTGCGCTGCAATTTCCGTGCTTTGGCGCAATTCGCCGGTCTTGGAATCGAACACCGACAGCATCACCGCGCCGCCGGCGCGATAGGTGACCTGGATGGTGCCATCGACCGTCAGGGCCGAAACCACCTCGGCGCCGGGCGGAACACTGACGCTCGCCGCGATGGTTGGCGGCGGCGCATCGCGCATGAGGCGATAGACAACGGCCACGCCAATCGCCATAAAGCCCAGCAACATGATGCCCATGGCGAAACCCGCCGAGCGGCGTGCTTTTCCAATAACGGCGGCAGCCTCGGGCGAGACTTCGGTTTCGGCAGGGGCAGGCTTATTGCCGGACATGTCAGGATCACTCATGGCAGACGATACCGATCTAGAATTCGAGGGCGAGCCGATCGAGCTTGTCGTCGATGAAACCAACGCCGGGGGCCGTCTCGACGCCGTGCTCGCCAAAGAGCATGACGTTTTGAGCCGCAGCCGGATCAAGGATTTGATCCTCAATGGCGCCGTCACCATCGACGGCAAGGCCGTCAGCGAACCCAAGTATCGCTTGAAGGCCGGAGAGACAATCGTCCTTCTTGCCCCACCCCCGGAAGATCCCGAACCCGCTGCCGAGGATATTCCGCTCGACATCCTCTATGAGGACGACCAGTTGATCGTCATCAACAAGCCGGTCGGCATGGTGGTGCACCCGGCCCCCGGTTCGCCCAATGGTACGCTCGTCAATGCGCTGATCTTTCACTGCGGGGAGAGCCTCAAGGGCATTGGCGGGGTGAAGCGCCCCGGCATCGTGCATCGGCTCGATCGCGACACCTCGGGCGTCATGGTGGCTGCCAAGACGGAGAAAGCGCACAAGCACCTCTCCAAGCAGTTCGCCGACCATGGACGGACGGGCCCGCTGCATCGCGCCTATACCGCCTTTGCCTGGGGTACGACGCAAAGTGCCCTCGGCACCGTCGATGCCCCACTTGGTCGCGACCCCGGCAATCGCCTGAAACAGGCCGTGCGCAAGGACGGACGCGAAGCCATCACCCATTACTCTGTCGAAGCGCGCTATGGCGACGAGGGCTGGGATATCACCCGGATCCAGTGCCAGCTCGAAACCGGCCGGACGCATCAGATTCGCGTGCACATGGCCCATATTGGCCATCCGCTGGTGGCCGACCAGGTCTATGCCTCGGGCTACGCGACCAAGATCAACCGCCTGCCCGAAGAGCTGGCTGGCGCCGTGCGCGGTCTTGGCCGCCAGGCGCTGCACGCCGCCGAACTCGGCTTCGAGCATCCGGTGACGGGCGAAGAGATGATGTTCGAAGCGGATCTGCCCGATGATCTGCAGGCCCTGCAGGACGCGCTTGATCCCTACGACAAGGCCTTTGCGCGCTAGGCGCAGCAGCGCATCACTCAAGGGTGATCGAACCGAAAGACCCGCTGGCACGTAGTGTTTGAGGCACATCGAAAATGCCGGCGGGAACCTTATCCAATTTGTAACGTTGGATCGGGTTTCTGCCTCTTAAAATCGCCAAACTACCGCCTATATTAGGCGGTGCGTCTTCGCCTGTGCCGTATGGACAGGGGGAGATTGTTCCGCCCGCGCAATGCGGGGGATAAGAAAGGGGGTGCGTCCATGGCCCAAACCAATCTGCCCATTCTCTCCTCTGAGGGTGGCCTCAGCCGCTATCTGCAGGAAATCCGCAAGTTCCCCATGCTGGAACCGGATGAAGAATACATGCTCGCCAAGCGCTACAAGGAACATGCCGATCCAGGCGCGGCCCAGAAGCTGATCACCAGCCACCTGCGCCTCGTCGCCAAGATCGCCATGGGTTATCGTGGCTATGGCCTGCCGATCTCTGAAGTCATTTCCGAAGGCAATGTCGGCCTCATGCATGCGGTCAAGCGCTTCGAACCCGAAAAGGGTTTCAGGCTCGCGACCTATGCGATGTGGTGGATCCGCGCTGCCATCCAGGAATATGTGCTGCGTTCGTGGAGCCTCGTAAAGATCGGCACCACCGCCGCGCAGAAGCGCCTGTTCTTTAACCTGCGCAAGGTGAAGGGTCAGATCGCCGCCCTCGACGACGGCAGCCTGCACCCTGACCAGATCAAGCAGATCGCCACGACGCTCAAGGTCACCGAAGACGACGTTGTCTCGATGAATGCACGCCTCTCCGGCGACGCCTCGCTCAATTCGCCCATGCGGGCGGACGAGGGTTCCTCGGAATGGCAGGACTGGCTGGTCGATGACACGCCGGACCAGGAAACGAGCCTTGGGGAAACTCAGGAGTTCAGCGAGCGCATGGGCCTGCTCAACCAGGCCATGGAAGTGCTCAACGAACGCGAACGCGCCATCTTCCAGGCTCGCCGCCTGCAGGATAACCCCGCGACGCTCGAAGAACTGGCTCAGCAGTATGACGTCAGCCGCGAGCGTATCCGCCAGATTGAAGTCCGTGCCTTTGAAAAGGTGCAGGAAGCTGTGCAGCAGGCTGCGCACGCGCACTAGGCTTTCTGGTGATCGAAGATTGGCTCCCGCGCTCCGAAAGGACGCGGGAGTTTTTGTTTGGTCAGGGCTCTACCAGATCCCAGAGGCGCTCCTTGGCGAGGATAAGAAGCCAGGGCGTCTCGTCCTCGGGGATGACCTCGACGCGCCCGCCTGTGCCCTCGTTGGAAGTACCGATGAGGCCGCCGGGTTCGAGCAGCAGACCATCCATGGGATAGAAGAGGCCGGTCGAACTGCGGAAACGGATGGGCACCAGCGGGTGGATCGACACGCGCTCGCGTTTTCCCGCTTCAAAGGCAATGGGGCCAGTAACGGCGAGTGCCACATCGACTTCGTCGACTAGCATGAGCCGGCGGCTCGGCGCATATTGCAGCACGGCGCTGAGGGCGGCGAGGGTATGGTCGAGGCGCTTGCCGGTCATGCCAAGCGCGAGGGTGACCGGCGCCTCGGTGGAGTAGAGCGTTTTCTGGAAATCGGTGGTGATCTGCTCCGGGATATGGATGACGCGGGTGCGACTCTCCCAGCCCACGCGATTTTCCAGCGAATCGAGATCGCCGATGATCGCATCGGGCAAAAGTCCCGCCGCATCGATCGTATCGGCGCCACCGTCGGCGCCCACCAGGGCGACGCCCTTTGCGGCCAATTCGCGCAAAAGGGCCGCGTCCACCGTGCCGCCGCCGACGATGGCGAGGGGGCGATCGAACACCAGCGGCAGCGCTTCCTGGCCGCGTTCTGAAGTCACTTGCACTGTCACATTTCTCTCAATATGGTCCGAGCCGTCTCGCTGGGGTGTTCTGGAAATCTTCCGGAGCTGAGAGTTACCCATTGAACCTGAACCAGGTCATGCTGGCGGAGGAAGTTCGAGATGGCAAGAGTGCCCTCGCGCCCTTCCCATTGACACATACCCTTCTCCCATGGCCGCAACCGTTGAAGGGATGACCAAATGGTCAAATCCATCTCCATGGCGCTTGCGGTCCTTATTGGATTGTCTGCCGGTTCTGCGCGTGCGCAGGACGTGCCTACGCTCACCATCTATACCTATGACGGCTTTGCCGCCGAATGGGGCCCCGGCCCGCAGCTTTCGGCCGCGTTCGAGCCGGTTTGCGGCTGCAAGCTCAACTGGGTCGCCGCCGACTCGTCCATTGGCACGCTGCGCCGCGTGCAGCTCGAAGGCGCGACGACGGAAGCCGATCTTATCGTTGGTCTCGACACCGCAATCGCCGGGGAAGCCCGCGCCACGGGCCTCTTCGCCGATCACGGCCTGACGCTCGACAAGCTGGCGCTGCCCGAAGCCTGGACCGATCAGCAGTTCGTGCCCTTCGATTATTCGCACTTTGCCTTCATGTACGACACCGACCGGACGGCAACGCCCCCAAAGTCGTTCGAAGAGCTGATCGCCATGCCGGATGATTTCAAGATCGTCGTGCAGGACCCGCGCTCGGCAACGCCCGGCCTTGGCCTCGTGCTCTGGATCAAGGCGGCCTATGGCGATCGCGCCGGTGAAATCTGGGCGGGTCTCAAGCCGCACATCCTCACCGTGACGCGCGAATGGAGCGAGAGCTATTCGCTCTTCCTCGATGGCGAAGCCGACATGGCGCTCTCCTATACGACCTCGCCGGCCTATCACATCATCGAAGACAAGGATGAGACCATCAAGGCGGCGCTCTTCGAAGAGGGGCACTATCCGCAGATCGAGGTGGCGGGGATTCTGAAGTCGTCGGACCAGCAGGAACTGGCCAAGCAGTTCCTCGCCTGGTTCGCTTCGCCCGAAGGCCAGAAGATCATTCCGACGACCAACTGGATGTTCCCGGTGGTTGATCTCGGGGCCGATCTCAATCCCGCCTTTGCGGGCCTGCCGCAGCCGGAAAAGACGCTGCAGCTCAGCGACGACGATATTTTGGCCAATTCCTCGGCCTGGATCGATGAGATGCTGGCGGCGGTTCAGTAACTTGACCCTCGCACCCCCACCTAACCTCCCCCTGATAGGGGGAGGAATGGCTTCGCGTTTGGCAAAGCATCGCGCCATGCACGAAATCCTGCTCCTCCCCCTATCAGGGGGAGGCCGGGTGGGGGTGTCTGCAACTTCGTTATTAGCATGCTGACCCTTCCCCCCCGCCCTGCCCGCATTACCGTTTCAAGCGCGCTCGCCATCGCGATTGCCGGCCTGATCGCGGCGGTGCTCTGGGCCATTCTTGATGCCGCCACCGAACCTAGTTCGGCTTCCCGCGTGGACATTCCCCATCTCCTGCGCATGACCGCCATTCAGGCGGGACTGACGACCGTGCTGTCGCTCACCGTCGGCACTGCGCTGGCCTGGGCGCTGAACCGGTTGCGCTTTCCCGGTCGCGATCTTGTCGTTGGGCTCTTTGCTGCAGCCATCGTCACGCCCGGCATGGTGGTGGCCTTTGGGCTCCTCTCCATCTGGGGCCGCAATGGGTGGATCAATCAGACCAGCGAGGCGCTGTTCGGCTTTTCGCTCGGCAATCCGGCTTTTGGCCTTTCGGGCATTCTGCTTGCGCATGTCATTCTCGATGGTGCTTTTGCCGCGCGCATTCTTTTGGCGCGACTCGATGCTATTCCGGCGACGCGGTTGAAGGTCGGGCAATCCCTGGCGCTGTCGGCAACGCAGCGCTTTGCCCTGATCGACTGGCCGGCCATGCGTTCGAGCTTGCCGGGGCTGGGCGCCATTATCTTTCTCCTCGCTTTCACGAGTTTCCCAATCGTCCTGCTGCTCGGTGGTGGCCCGGCAAACCAGACGCTGGAGGTCGCCATCTACTCTGCGGTGCGGCTCGATTTCGATCTCGTCGGCGCGGTGCGACTGGCGCTGACCCAGATCGCGGTGTGTGCCGTGGTCATTCTGCTGGCTTCGGCGAGCACGCCCGTCGTCAGCGTACATGGTCGCTCGGTCGCGCCGAGCTGGCGGGATGCGGTCCCGGCGCGGGCACTGCAATGGATCATCCTGTTGCTTGCGACCGTGGGCTTTGCCCTGCCCCTGCTTTCGGTGCTGATTGACGGCATTGCCTCCGGCTTTGGCCGTGTGCTGGCGCAGCCGACATTCTGGTGGGCGCTGGGGACGAGCCTTCTCATCGGCAGCGCCTCCGCGTTCCTGACCCTGCTGCTCGCACTTGCCATGACCCTGGGTCGTGCGGCAAGCGGGGCGAGGCCGGTGCGTATTCTCCTCGGCACGCCAAGCTTTGCCTATCTCGCCGTGCCTGCAGTGGTGCTGTCGCTCGGCTTCTTCCTTATCGTGCGCAATCTGGGCGTGGCGCCGGCGCAGGCTGCGCCCGTTGTGGTGATCATTGCCAATAGCCTCCTCGCCTTGCCCTTTGCCGTGGCGACGCTTGGCCCGCCGCTCGATGCCATGGTGCGGGCGCGCGGCAAGCTTATTCGCTCGCTGGGGCTGTCCGGCTGGCAGCAGTTTTGGAAGGTCGAATACCCGCTGCTCGGGAAAGACATTGGGCTCATGCTCGCTCTCGCCTTCTGCTTCTCGCTGGGCGATCTCGGCGTTATTGCCCTCTTCGGCACGCAGGATTTCCAGACCTTGCCGCTGATGATGTTCCGCGCCCTTGGCGCCTATCGAAGCAATGACGCCGCTGCCATCGCCGCCATTTTGCTGATCGGCACTATTCTCGCCTTCATCGGCCTGCCGCGTCTCTTTGAAAGGATCGCCCATGCTTCGCGCTGAGCACCTCGCCTTTGCCTATGGAAAAGAGGCGCAGACTTATGACTTTTCCTTCGAGGCGGAGGCCGGGTCCGTCACGGCCATTTCCGGGGCGAGCGGCTCCGGCAAATCGACCTTGTTTGATCTTATTGCCGGTTTTCTGTCGCCAAAGAGCGGCACGCTGACGCTTGACGGCACCAACCTGCTGCCGCTGCCACCGGAAACGCGGCCGCTCTCGCTGCTGCTGCAATCGGATAATCTCTTCGACCATCTCAGCGCCCGCGAAAACGTCGCCCTTGGCCTGCCAAAGGGCATGGCCAAGGCGGAAGGCCGGCAACGTGTCGAAGAAGTTTTGGCGCGCGTCGGGCTGGAAGGTCTTGCCGATCAGACTGCGGCAACCCTTTCAGGAGGACAAAAGCAGCGCGTGGCTTTGGCCCGCACCCTGCTGCGCCACCGCGCCATCCTGTTGCTCGATGAGCCGTTTTCCGCGCTGGACGATGAAACGCGGCATGTCATTCGCGCGCTTGTGGGGGAACTGACACGCAGCGAAGGCTGGCACACCATTCTCGTGAGCCACCACGAGGACGACATAGCGGCGCTTGCTGCGCGCCGCTATCGCTTGGCGGAGGGCCGGCTCACGCCGGCCTGATCACTGCGCCCAGGCAGCGAAGACTTCGTTGAACAGCGCCTGCGCGTCGGAATCCTTTTCGAGCGTCAGGATGGCGTTGCGGCCGGTGCCATAGACGATGGCAAGGTCGAGCCAGCGGCGCGATTCGAGGAGCTGCGAATTGGACGTCTGATCGTCGGGCGAAGCTGACAGCGCGAAGAGGAAGCTATTGCCCATGACGCGGGCCGAGGCGCCGACCAGCGGCGTGCCCGGCACGAGTTCCTCGTTCTTGAGCAGCACGCCAGGCAGGCTCGAAATCGCGCCACCGACAAAGGTGTCGTTGACGTCGAAATTGACTTCCATCAGGTGGCTGGCCGGCAGGCTCGGATCGCCATTCTTGCGGATCGTCACCGAGACATTGAGATTGCGCGCCGGAATGCTGGCTTCGCCGATCAGCGTCGGGAGGCCAAGCTCATCTTCGCCCTTGGTCCATTCGACGGTGCCCGAGAAGGGAACAGCGCCGGTGCGGCCATCGGCAGAGGCTTCGAGCAGCAGCGACTGGCTGCCGGCGAGAACCGCCGGGTCGACGCTGTTGGCCGGATCATTGGTCGCCGCTATGCTGGTATCTGCGCCGGAGAGACGCTCTTCGGTCTTGTTCTCACCGCCATTGATCGAAGGCAGCACGGTCTCCGTGCCGCTGGGCGTAACGGCTTCCGGCGTCGGCTCAAGCCGCTCGTCGGTGTCGATACCTTCCATCGCCGTGGTCGGCTCAGTGGTCGTGGTGGTCGCCGTATTGCCCGGGCCGGTCGTCGTATCCGCGGCGGAGGGGGCGTCGAGGGTCGGTGTGGTCGGCGTCGGAGCGTCGGCGGTTTCGGTCACGGCCGTTTCGGCGCGGCCGAACATCTGGTCGAGATCGACATAACCCTCGCGCCAGGCCCAGAAGCCGGCGCCACCGGCGCCAACGAGGAGCAACGCGAAGACAATGAGGAAAATCGTCATGCCCGCGCCAGAGCGCCGATCGCTATCGGCTGCGTCAAAAGCGCTGGGATCGGTATTTTCGTCGCTGAGATTCTGGTCGAGCGCCGCGCGTGTCTCGGGCTCGGGCAGCATTTCGGTCGGTTCGCCGCGGGCTTCACGATCGAGCGTTTCGATGGCGCGCTCAATGGCGCCTTCGGCTTCGCGCGTATCGTCCGGCTCGACTTCGACCTCGCGCACGCTCGACAGGGCGGTTTCGACCTGCGGCTCGACGACGCTGATTTCCGGCTCGACCACGGCCTGGCGAGCAAGTGCGGCACCCGAACCCATGGAGGGCTCGACGCGCGCCATTACGGGCTGTGCGTTAAAGCCGCCATTGGCAGCCGTGCTGACGACAGCGGCCGCTTCGCGACGCGGCAGGATGGTCGGGCGCTTGAGTGGAACGGGGGCGTTGGCGCCAGGCGGGGCGACCTCTTCCACGACGACCGACGTCACCGGCTTGGCGATCGCCTCGTCCTTGACGACGAGCGGCGCGACGACGGGCTCGACCTGGGCGCCGCTGACGCTGGCGGCCTGGCCGATAATCTCTTCGATCGAGAGCGGGCCATCGTCTTCTTCGACCGCTTCGGTCGGCACAACGTCGGCGGGCAATTCGTCGGATTCAGGATCGGCTTCTGCCTCGACCGCCTGGGGCGCAGGCTGCGCGACAGGCTTGGGCGCGACGACGTGAACCGGCTCGGCAATGACGGGCGGCGTTTCCACCACTGGCGCGGCCTGGATTTCCACGACGGGCGCGGGTTCAGGCGCGCGTGGGGGCGCCGCCGCGGGGGCTGGCGCAGCGGCAGGCGGGCGCGAAGCAAACAATGCATCGCGCCCGAGACTGATGACAGCCTCGCTGGCTTCCTGTTCGACCTGGCGGATACAATCTTCGAGCTGCAACCGGTGCTGCGTGATCTCGCGGGCGGGCAGAGGGGGCTGAATAGCCCGCAGCTGACCGACGAGAGCCGCGCGCGCCTTTTCGTAAACTGCGCGCCGCGCAGCTCCATTGTTCTCCGGCAGCGCCGAGATCGCTCGGCGCAACAGCTCCTTATAGTCCGCCATAGGCTACTGGGTACTCACAATTGCAGCGACGTCTTTTAGCAAAAATTATCAATCTTGGAACGGGTCAACCACCAAGATGGTATCCGCCCGTTCCGGACTGGTAGACAGAAGCGCGACCGGGGCCCCGATCAGCTCTTCGATATAGCGAACATACTTTACGGCCTGTGCCGGGAGCTCGGCCCAGGAGCGCGCTCCGGCCGTCGTTTCCGACCAGCCTTCGAGTGTCTCATAAATAGGCTTAACGCGAGCTTGCGCCCCCATTGAGGCAGGCAAATAATCAATCCGTGATCCATCGAGCTCGTAGCCGACGCAGACCTTGATCTCCTTGAGGCCATCAAGAACGTCGAGCTTGGTCAACGCAATGCCGGTGATACCCGAGGTCTTGACGGTCTGACGCACGAGCACGGCGTCGAACCAGCCGCAGCGGCGCGGACGGCCGGTATTGACGCCGACTTCCTTGCCGACGGTGGCGAGATGCTTGCCGACTTCGTCATTGAGTTCGCAAGGGAACGGGCCTTCGCCGACGCGGGTCGTATAGGCCTTGGTGATCCCCAGCACATAGCCAATGGCCGTCGGCCCGAGGCCCGAACCGGCAGCAGCCTGACCGGCAACGGTGTTGGACGACGTCACGAACGGATAAGTGCCGTGATCGTTGTCGAGCAGCGCGCCCTGCGCACCTTCAAAGAGGATGCGCGCACCGGCACGGCGCTTGTCGTCGAGGACCTGCCAGACGCGATCCATGAAGGGCAGGATTTCGCCAGCAATGGAGGTCAGTTCATCGTAGATCGTCTGCGCTTCGATCTCGGCAAGGCCGATGCCGCGGCGCAGCGCATTGTGATGGCTGAGAAGACGCTCGATCTTGGGCATGAGCGTGTCGGGTTCGGAGAGGTCGATGAGACGGATGGCGCGACGGCCCACCTTGTCTTCATAGGCGGGACCGATGCCGCGGCGCGTCGTACCGATCTTGAGACCGGAATTGGCGTCTTCACGGATACCATCGAGCTCGCGATGCAGCGACAGGATCAGCGGGGCATTGTCGGCGATGCGCAGGATCTCGGGGGTGATCTTCACGCCCTGGCCGCGGAGCTTTGCCATTTCCTGGACAAAGTGGTGGGGGTCGACGACCACGCCATTGCCGATCACCGAAAGCTTGCCCTGCACGAGACCGGAGGGCAGCAGCGCGAGCTTGTAGCTTACGCCATCGATAACCAGCGTATGACCGGCATTATGACCACCATGGAAGCGCACGACGACGTCGGCGCGCTCCGAGAG
>NZ_JBEVLL010000005.1:0-7738 GCF_040509215.1 Devosia sp. | reverse complement strand
GCAGCAGCACCAGCGACCAGTAGTCGGGTGCCATGGCACTGCCAACATTGCCCAGTGCAAACAACGCCATCAGCGCCAGCAACAGCGGCTTCCGCGGCACCCGCGCGAACAACACCGCAATCAGCGGCGCGCCAACCACCACGCCAAGGGCATAGGCCGAAATGACATGCCCGGCCTCAGGCTCCGTCACGCCAAGATCGCCCGCCAGGTTGGGCAAGAGGCCCATGATGGCAAATTCGCCCGTTCCAATGCCGAACGAACCGATAGCCATGGCAAAAATTGCCAGTTTCGTTGCAAGGCCGCTAAGGCCCTGAATAGGCGCAACGCCGTTCGTCATGGCAAAGTCCAACACTATATGGGCCCGATGCAGACGCATCAGGCCGATCAAAAACACTTATTTTTCAATGACCAGGAGGGAGGCCCGGTTGTCGACAAGCTAGCCGTACCGCTGGGTTCGCGACAACCTGCAATTCTTGCAACCCTGCCCCACGCGAAATCTTGAGGATTTCGATTCACTCGCCAGCAAGGCGCGCACTCTAGAGTTCAGGCAATCCGCTCGGAGCCTCCATGCCCGTCCCCGCCCTTGCCATCACCGACCTAGCCAAGAGTTTTGATCGCCCCGTTGTAGAGGGCCTCGATCTCACCGTCGCCGCTGGCGAGTTCTATGCACTTCTCGGTCCCAATGGCGCGGGCAAGACCACAATCCTGCGCATGGTCGCCGGCCTTCTCGCGCCCGATGCCGGCATTATCGAGATTTTCGGCACTGACGTGCGCAAAGACCCGGTCGGCGCCAAGCGCCTCCTCGCCTGGGTATCCGACGAACCCATGGTCTATGACCGCCTGACTCCGCTCGAATATCTCGACTTCGTCGCTGGCCTCTGGCAGGTCGAGCCATCTCGCGCCCGAGAAACGGCCAACGACCTCCTCGCTCTTCTGGGCCTGAAGTCCCACGCCAACGAACTCTGTGGCGGCTTTTCCAAGGGCATGCTGCAAAAGGTCGCCCTCGCCGGCGCCCTGATCCATGATCCGCGCCTCATCATCCTCGACGAGCCTCTCACCGGCCTCGATGCCGGCTCCGCCCGCCAGGTGAAAGACGTCCTCCTCGAAAAGGTCCGTAAGGGCGTCACCATCATCATGACCACCCATATCCTCGAAGTCGCCGAACGGATGGCACAGCGCATCGGCGTCATAGCCGGCGGCCGTCTCGTCGCCGAGGGCACGCTCACCGAACTGCGCGCCCGCACCGGCCGCGAATCGACCCTCGAGGAAATCTTCCTCGAACTCGTCGAAACGGCGTCTGCCGCCCCATGATGGCGCCCCCCGGTTCGCTCCTCTGGTTCGCACGTCACGAATTGCGTCTCGCCTGGCGCGATTGGCTCGCCATGATGACCGGCGGCCGTCGCGTGCGGCTCTTCGGCTTTCTCTTCGGCGGCCTCGCCATCTATGCGCTCCTCCACTTCATCGCGGCCGCCATCATCGCCCCCGCAGCGGCCAATGGCATAGCCGCAGATAAACCCACCCTCGTCATGGTGACCGGCATTGGCCTGCTGTTCTTCTCGGTCATGCTGTCGCAAGCGCTCGAATCCATCACCCGCGTCTATTATTCGCGTTCCGATCTCGACCTGATACTCTCCTCCCCCGCCTCGACCCGCAGCCTTTTCGCCGTCCGCACCGGCGCGGTCGCTCTGTCGACGGCCCTCCTCAGTGCGCTACTCGCCAGCCCGATCATCAACATGCTGGCATTTTTCGCCGGCTACCATTGGCTCTGGGCCTATCTCGTCCTTCCGGCCTGTTCCGCGCTCGCCGTCGCCATTGCCATGGCGCTCACCATGGGGCTTTTCCGCCTCGTCGGCCCCAAGCGCACGCGCCTCATCGCCCAGATTCTCGCCGCCATTGTCGGCGCCGGTTTCGTCATCGGCATTCAGGCCGTCGCCATTCTCTCATTCAACTCCTATTCCCGCTTCGCGCTCTTCAGCTCGCCCGATCTGCTCGCCGCCCTGCCGAGCCCGGACCACTGGCTCTGGCTCCCCGCCCGCGCCGTCTTGGGCGACGCAGTTTCGGCGGTGCCCGTCATCGCAGCCTTCCTCGGTGCGCTGGCCCTCGCCATGCTGTTCTTTTCGCCCAGCTACGGCCGCCTCGCCGTCGCCGCGGCAAGCGTCGGCCAATCGACCCGCCATCGCACCAGAACCGGAACCTATTTCACCGGCCGCAGCCAGGCCCAGGTCCTGCGCCACAAGGAATGGCGCCTGCTGCAGCGCGATCCCTGGCTCCTGTCGCAAACGCTGATGCAGATGCTCTATCTGCTGCCACCGGCCCTGCTCCTCTGGGTCAATTACGGCGAAGGCGCGGGCGCCTTCATCGTCATCGTGCCCGTCCTCGTCATGGCATCAGGCCAATTGGCCGGCGGGCTCGCTTGGCTGGCACTATCGGGCGAAGACGCCTACGACCTGGTCGCAACTGCCCCCATCCCGGCCCAGAGCATTCTTCGCGCCAAGATCGAAGCCGTTCTTGTCGTCGTCGCCGCAGTCCTCGCGCCGCTCCTTGCCCTCCTCGCGCTCAATAGCTGGACCATGGCACTCGCCACCGGGCTCTGCGCCATTCTCTCGGCGGCCTCGGCCACGGCGATTCAGGTCTGGTTCCGCATTCCCATGCGCCGCGCCATGTTCCGGCGCCGCCAGGTCGCCTCCCGTGCCGCCACCATTTCCGAGGCCTTTGCCTCGATCACCTGGGCTGGCACCGGCGCCCTGCTCTCCGTCGGCTCCTGGGTCGCGGGTCTGACTGCCATCATCGCTCTGGTCGTGCTAGGAATTTCCCGTTCCCTTTCGCCGCACCGAAGCTGATATGTCCGACCTCATCTACCGCGACGCCCGCCCCGAAGACGTTCCCACTATTCTCATCCTTTGCCATGCTGGCGACGCCCGCGGCGCCGACACGCCGCCGCTGGATCAGGAGACCCTGACCGACCCGCGCTATCGCGCTGCTTTCGATGAAATATCGCTCGATCCCAATCATCGGCTCATCGTTGTCGAGCGCGACAACGAGATCGTCGGAACGCTTCAGATCAGCTTCCTACCCGGACTGCCGCGGTTCGGGATGAGAAGAGCTATCCTCGAAAACGTCCACATCCGCGCCGATCAGCGCGGCAACGGCCTTGGGTCGCAAATGGTGCAATGGGCCATCGAGCGCTGCCGCGAGGCAGGCTGTGGCATCGTCCAGCTAACGTCCAACAAGATCCGCCTCGACGCCCACCGCTTCTATCGCAAGCTGGGCTTCGAGCAGACCCACGAGGGTTTCAAGCTGCTTCTCTAGAAGAGGATCACCAGCCCCATCACGGCCAGTAGCACCATAATGCCAATGCCGATCAGCATCAGCACGAAGATGATCTTGGCGAGGCCCGCCGCACCTGCGGCGACACCCGTGAAGCCCATGGCGCCGGCCACGAGGGCAATGACGATCAGAATGAGCAATAGTTGGAACATGACGCTTCTCGCAAAATTACGATGCGAGAAGAACGTCACGCGCTATGCAGGGTTCCGCGAAGACCTCAGGGCTTCAGGCCCGCGGGCACCGGCGGGGCAGTCCGCAGCACGGTGATCTTCACGCGCTCATTGGCCGCCATATAGGGGTCGTTCGGGAAGAATGGTTCATCCGAGGAGCGACCAGCCACCGACTTGATGCGATCGTCGGTCACCCCGAATTCGCCCAAGGTCGAGCGCACCACATTGGCGCGGTCGGCCGAAAGCTCCCAGGCGCCGTAGCGCGGGTTTTCGTAGCGACCACCGGCCGCTGTATGGCCCGAAATGGTCATCTGCGAATTGAGCTGCTGCAGGAACGGCGCCATGGCGGCGATAGCAGCGCGGGTCGGCTCCAGCGGATACTTCGAGCCTTCAGGGAACATGCGCTTGCCCTGCTGGTCGACGATCTGGATATCGAGCCCCTCTTCCGTTTCTTCGACGATCAGGTTGTCGATGAAAGGCGTCAGTTCAGGCATCGACTGCCAGGCCTGGCGGATGCTTGCCGCAGCCGAGTGGAATTCCTGCGAGTCTGCAGACTTGAGATCGAATTCGGAGTCGCTGGACGCCTCCATCTCGCTGCCATTTTCACGCGCGTCGCCGCCTGCGGAAAGTTCGGCCTCGCCGGTCACTGCCTCCGCCGGGGACGCAGGTTCTCTGGCCGTGATGTCGGAGGCAGAGCCCGACATGCTCGACCCAGCGTCGTCCATGGCCTGTCCGCCCATGACACCGCCAGCGCCGCTAGTGGCTGAAACGCTCACCGACGGCGGCGAGAAATAGTCCGCAAGCCCCTGCTTCTGCTCAACCGTCGTCATGTTGATCAGCCACATCAGCAGGAAGAACGCCATCATGGCCGTCACGAAGTCGGCGTAGGCGATCTTCCACGCACCGCCATGGTGGGCGTGCCCACCCTTCTTGACCTTCTTGATGATGATCGGCTGTTCGAAATTCGCCATGACGTGCCCCCTGGCAGCGTTTGGGCCGCCCGATCTGTGGGGAGATCGCGCGGCCCGCTAGAAACTTGAAAACTTAGGTGGCAGACGGCAGAGCTGCAGTGGCTTCTTCGACTTCGTTGAAGGTCGGACGCACATCGCTCATCAGCGCCTTGCGGGCGAACTCGACGGCCATCACCGGCGGCTGGCCGCTGATGTGGGCGAGAAGGCCAACCTTCATCGAGAGGAAATACTTGGATTCGGCTTCGAAGATGCCGCGCAGCGACTGGGCCATCGGGCCGAAGAAGCCGTAGGCGACAAACACGCCGAAGAAGGTACCGACGAGTGCGCCACCGATGAGGTGGCCGAGAACTTCCGGCGGCTCGGTGATGGCGCCCATGGTCTTGATAACGCCGAGCACGGCGGCCACGATGCCCAGAGCCGGCGTACCGTCGGCCAGGGCCTGCATGGCGCCAACGAGCTGTTCCTGCTCCTGGTGGTGGGTTTCGAGTTCCTCGTCCATCAGCGCTTCCATCTCATGGGCATTGTTGGTGCCCATGGTGACCATGCGGAGATAGTCGCAGAGAAATTCGACGGCGTGGTGGTTCTTGGCGAAAGTTGGGAAGCGGTTGAAGAGTTCGGAGTCGTGCGGGTTTTCGATGTGGGCTTCGATGGCGAGCACGCCCTTGGCCTGGATCAGCTTGTAGAGGCTGAACTGCAGACCGAGCAGCTCGACATAGGCTGCCTTGTTGTAGCGCGGGCCCTTGAACAGCGTAGCGAAGATGCTCACCGTCGATTTCAGCACGCGGCCGCTATTGCCGATGATGTAGGCGCCGATGGCGGCGCCCAGAATGATGACGAACTCGAATGGCTGCCAGAGCACTTCGACGTGTCCGCCCATGGCGGCATAGCCGCCGAGCACGCAGGCGAAAACGAAAATAACACCAATAATGAGACGCATCGAACCCGACCTGACGCAATACTAAAACAAAAGCAGGGGGAGCAGACCCAACCCGTCTTCTCCAGCGCCCTCATAATGCCGGGTTCAGACTTAACGGCGGGTATATTTTGCCTGCTGTCTTGTACTTGCGGCGATTTGGCTCAAAATTGCCAAGGGCCGTCCTGAAGGCGCCCCTGGAGAACTTCCCCTATGCTGCGCTACGCCGTGCCCGCCCTGCTCGCACTCGCCCTGATCACGCCTTCCATCGCCAGCGAAGAAGAGGTTTACGCCAATATTGAAGCTCTCCATGGCGACGCCGATGGCTTCTTCGAAGTCTTCGCCGGCGTTCAGGACGCCACCATGTTCAATCCGGTCGATATCACCGGCTACGCCTTCTATCCCCTGACCATCAACGCCAATGGCGAGACCTACGACATCCTCGAAGAACAGGACTTCATCGACAATTTCGACAGCCTGATCCTGCCCGAAACCCTCGAAGCCATCGGCTCTCAGGATGTCGGCGACCTCATCGTCACCAGCGAAGGCGTCGGCCTCGGCAACGGCGCCATGTGGATCACCAACATCTGCCTCGACGACGCCTGCAACGAAACCCAATGGGGCATTCTGTCCATCAACAACTGATCGGTCAGCTCGGAAAGGCATCTCCCTTCCATCACCGTTGCCGGGCTTGTCCCGGCAATCCATCCCTCTCCACCATTGCCCCGGCCCCTCGACCCGGCTAGTGCTGGCGCATGACCGCCAGCTTTCCCATCTTTCTCGTCTCCACCCCGGGCCTTGAAGCTCCGCTTTGCGCCGAAGCCCTCGAACAGGGGTTTGCCGGCGCCGCCGTCGTTGATGGCGGCGTTGCCTTCACCGGCACCTGGGCCGACGTCTGGCGCGCCAACCTGGTCCTGCGTGGCGCGACGCGCATCCTCGCCCGCATCGGCGAATTCCGCGCCATGCACCTGGCACAGCTCGATAAACGCTCTCGGAAGATTCCGTGGGGCGACTTCCTCAACAAGTCCGTCCCTGTGCGCGTCGAAGCCAGTTGCAAGCGCTCGCGCATCTATCACGCCGGCGCAGCCGCACAGCGAGTCGCCACCGCCATAGCCGAAGAATTCGGCGCCCCGGTCACCGAAGATGCTGACCTGCGCATAATGGTCCGCATCGAGGATGATCTCGTCACCCTCAGCATCGACACCACGGGCGAGTCGCTGCACAAGCGCGGCTTCAAGGAAGCGGTCAACAAGGCGCCCATGCGCGAAACAATGGCTGCCATGTTCCTGCGCCAATGCGGCTATACCGCCACCCAAACCGTGCTCGACCCCATGTGCGGCTCTGGCACCTTCGTCATCGAAGCCGCCGAGATCGCGCTTGGCCTGCCTCCCGGCCGCGAGCGCAGCTTCAGCTTCGAGAGCCTCCCCTCTTTCAACGCCAAAGCCTGGCGGACCCTGCGCGGCGCCTGCGAGCCAAAGACCACGGAGCTACTCTTCCACGGCTCCGACAAAGACCCCGGCGCCATCCGCATGGCTACAGAAAACGCGGCCCGCTCGGGCGTCTCCGCCCTCGCCCATTTCGACCAGAAATCCATAGAGGACCTTGAGCGACCTGCGGGTCCTCCGGGCCTCGTCATCCTCAATCCTCCCTACGGCACCCGCATCGGCGACAAGGCTCCGCTCGTCACCCTCCACCGCACGCTGGGCACCGTACTGAAGACCCGCTTCAAGGGCTGGCGCGTCGGCATCATCACGGCCGACAAGAACCTCGCCGGTGCCACGGGCCTCAAATTCGAGCCCGCCCTGCCCCCAGTCCTCCATGGCGGCATCCGCGTCGCGCTCTATCGCGCGCAGCTCTGACGCTGGCCGCTTCAGATGCTCGCAATTTTAAGAAAATGCTAACCGTGCCGCCAGCCATGCGCTGACCGCATGCAACGTTCGGCTTGTGAAGGACTTCCCCTTGTGCTGCGCCAATGGGGAATCAGATGTCACACATTGCCAAGATACTGGTCGTCGAAGACAATCCGCTCCTGCTGCTTGATCTCTGCGATCAGCTGATCGAGCTAGGTTATTCGCCCGTCCCTGCCACCAATGCAGGCGCCGGCGCGCACCTTCTCGACGAAACCGTGGATGCGCTCATCACCGACATCGAGCTAGGTGCCGGTCCCGATGGCTTGGCCCTGGCGCGTCTCGCAGCCAGCACCTTGCCCCACCTGCCTATTGTCGTGGTCTCGGGCGGCGTGCGCCCCACCCCGGCCGATCTCCCGGCAGACGCGCTGTTCTTCCCCAAGCCCTATCGCGTCGAAACCCTGCTCGGCGCCCTCCACCGCTCTTCCCACGCTCACGCGGCCTGAAGCC
>NZ_JBEVLL010000004.1:0-6212 GCF_040509215.1 Devosia sp. | reverse complement strand
AGGACGGCCTCATTGATCGGACCGTGTATCCGCAGGTGCCTCCGAAGGTGGAATACTCGCTGACTGGGTTCGGGCGCGCGCTTGGCCCAGCAATTGATGCCCTACGCGATTGGGCCGCACGCGGGAGCATTTCTAGCGACGCTCGCTGAAGTGACTGCCTGCGTGAAAGCTATGCGCTGGCGCGCGTCGTCCGCTTTGCGCCAACAACGGCCCCACGCCCCGACCTCGGGTGGGTTCCTACTCCTATAGCCCCCCGCCCGAAATCCCGGCCCCGTAAGGGTCCCAGCCATTGGCCTGGAAAACGCCGATGATATAACCGTAGCAAAAGGCAAAGGCGGTCTCGAATGGCGCTTCGCCATCGATATGCGGCACGTGGTCGGGCATGATCATGCAGTCGACGCCAACTTCCTTGTAGATCTTCAGGCTCGCCGCCATGTCCATGTCGCCGGCATCGGGAAACTCCTCGGTGAAGGAGTAGCGGCCGCCCTTGATGTTGCGGAAGTGGACGTTGAAAATCTTCTTCCGCTCGCCGAACCAGCGGATGATATCGCCGATTTCCTCGCGCGGATTTTCGAGGCTTTCAGCCACCGTACCCTGGCAGAAATTGAGGCCGTGATAGGGGCTTTCGGCAATGGAGACGAACTTCTTGAGCCCTTCAGCCGAGCCCAATACGCGCTCCTCCATGCCGCGATAGCCGGGGCGTGTCAGCGGATCGTGCGGGTGGCAGGCAAGGCGCACCTTGCTCGCTTCAGCCACCGGGACGACGCGCTCGAGGAACCAGGTAATGCGCTCCCACATCTCGTCGGCGCTGACATTGCCGGCGCGGCTTGGAACGGCGTCATCCGTCGTCTGGTCGTGCCGGAAGGTCGACATGATGGCGCCGCCGCGACCGCGCTCGGATGGTGTGCGCGGAATGCCCAGAATGTTGAAATTGTACTTTGCGGCCTTGATGCCAAGCACGCCCAGCGTCTCGATCAATCGGCAGATGCTGTCGACCTCCCGCTCTCTTTCCGGATCCTGGCCAAGGACGATGGAAGGCGACTTTACCTTGTCGACACCGGCGGAGGACATGGGCAGTTGCACCATGTCGAGGACCAGGCCCGCCGCCTCGATGCGCTCGATATGGCGCTCCAGCACGTCGCGCGTCCAATCATGCGGATTGCCGACCGGATCGATGCAGACGTGGCGCAAACCAAGCTGTGCAAGCTGGCGCAGGTGGGCATCTCCCACCTCGTTGAACTTCTCCCCGCTCAGCTGGGTACCCACATACATGTCAGAAATCCCTCAAGTGTTATGACTTCTACAAAGTTGTATGAAATATCTGGGCATGCTACAAGCCGAACATGATCACGGCGGCAGAGATTTCATCGCCCTACGCGCGTCCGTGGCACGAGAAGGATGACAAATCCGGCTCGGCATGGCATGCGATAGAAGCCCCCCCACTCTGCTGCGATGCGCTAGCAGACTGTTACCATCGAGGACGCGAAAAGCGGAAAATGGCTGAAATCATAGCCCTGCGATTGACGGATCGCGTCAAGGACGGACTCGTCCGTCTCATTACCGATAGTGGCCTCAAGCCCGGCGACAAACTGCCCCCGGCCGAAAAGCTCTGCGAAACTTTTGACGTGAGCCGCACCGTGGTGCGCGAGGCCATTGCCAGCCTCAAGGCTGAGGGCCGGCTGCGCTCGTTGCGCGGCAGCGGCGTCTATGTCAGCGAGCCACCCAAGGCCGTGGGCGGATCGATGTTCATGGAGGCGCCGCAGGACATTGCCGACGTGCTCGACCTGATCGAATTCCGCATGAGCGTCGAAATCGAGGCTGCGGGTCTCGCCGCCGAGCGCCGGACGGAGACCAATCTTCTCCGCATGGAACAGGCGCTGTCCCAGTTTGCCCGACATCTGGCCGACAATACGCTCGCGACCGATGCCGACCGCGCCTTTCACCGCGCCATCGCCGACGCCACCAACAATTCCCGCTTCCGCCTTTTCGTCGATGAAATGGGCGAACGCCTGATCCCGCGCCGCGCGCTAGGCGCCAGTTTTAGCGACGAGAAGGACAAGGCGGAGTTTTTGGAGAACATCCAGACCGAGCACCGCCGAATCTTTGAGGCCATCAGCGATCGCCAACCCGACGCGGCGCGCCTTGCCATGCGCCAGCATCTCGAAGGCGGCCGCCGCCGCTATCGGGAGTGGAGCCTTGCCCACGATATCGGCCATTGAGAGCGCCATGACGCAGCCTGACGTGAACTGGGTGATCCGCGAGCGTTTTGGCGTGGGCGAAAGCCCCGTGTGGGACGCGGCCAATGGACGCCTGCTGTGGTGCGATATTCCGGCTGGCGCGGTACATGCGCTCGATATCGACACGGGAGAACGAAAGCTCTGGGAATTCGGCGAGCCTGTGCCGAGCCTTGGGCTGGCGAAGAACGGCAAGCTGGTCGTGGCCCTGCGCAATGATGTCGTTGTTTTCGATCCTGTCACCGGCGCACGAGAACAGGTAGCGCGCATCGAGCACGCCAAGCCCGATATGCGGCTCAATGACGGCAAGGTGGGGCCAGATGGCGCCTTCTGGGTCGGCAGCATGGATGCAGACCCAAGCGGTGCTCCGGCCGCAAAGCTCTATCGTGTGGCGCCCGATGGCGAGGTGCGGGTGATCGCCGAGGGGATCGCCATTTCCAATGGCCTTGCCTGGAACGCCGACGCCACAATGCTCTACCATTCGGACTCGCGCGGCAGCATGTGGCTCGATTGCTGGGACTTTGATCGCGCGACCGGCGCGGTCAGCAACCGCCGGCGCCTGCGGGACAATGACGAGGCCAATGGACGCCCCGATGGCGGCGCCTGCGATGTCGAGGGCAACTATTGGTCGGCAGGGCCGTCAGCCAGCCGCATCAATCGCTTCTCGGCGACGGGCGAATTGCTGGACTGGGTCGACATGCCGCTGAAATTCCCGACCATGCCCTGCTTTGGCGGGCCGGATATGAAAACGGTATTCGTGACGAGCCTCAACTCACGCGAGGAAGAGCGCGACGGGATCGTGCAGTTCCTAGTGGATGTGCCGGGGGTTCCGGTTGGGGTGTTTGGGTGACACCGGACGTCATCCTCGGGCTTGACCCGAGGACGTTTCACTTGGCAATCGCGCAGTAAGTGTAGAGCCCTCGGGTCAAGCCCGAGGGTGACGAACCGTGGTTGTTATGGCCGAAGCAGCGTCTTGATGGCGCGGCGGTCGTCCATGGCGCGATAGCCTTCGGCGGCTTCGGCAAGCGGCAGTTCCAAATCGAACACGCGGCCCGGATTGATCTGGCGGGTCAGGATCAGATCGAGCAGATGCGGCAGGAAGCGGCGCACCGGGGCGGGACCGCCCATCATGCCGGTCTGCGAGAAGAACAGCGATTGGCCATCGAACTGCACGCCATGCGGCACGCCGACATAGCCGATCATCGAGCCCGGCCGCGCGCAATTGATGGCGGTCTGCATGGCTTCCTGCGTACCAACGCATTCGAGCACGGCATCGGCGCCGATGCGCCGGGTCAATTCCTTGACGCGTGCCACGCCCTCGTCGCCGCGCTCGGCAATGATGTCGGTGGCGCCATAATCAAGCGCCAAGTCCTGCCGGCTCTTGTGGCGGCTCATGGCAATGATCCGGTGTGCACCCAATTGCTTGGCGGCGAGGACGCCCATTAGCCCGACAGCGCCATCGCCTACGACCACAACGGTCGACCCAGACTGCACGCGCGCCGCATCGGCCGCATACCAGCCGGTGCCGAGCACGTCGGAAGCAGCGAGAAGGCTCGGGATCAGGTCGTCATCGGGCATGGTGTCGGTGGCGATCAACGTGCCATCGGCGAGCGGCACGCGCGCATATTCGGCCTGCCCACCGGTCATGAACTCGCGCTGTTCGCAGGACGATTGAAAACCGTGGCGGCAATGGGGGCAGGTATTGTCGGAGAGCACGAAGGAGCCGACGACGAACTGGCCCGGCTTCACCGTCTTGACGTCGCTGCCGACGGCAACGACCACCCCGCAATATTCGTGGCCCATGGCCATGGGGCTCGAAATGTCATTGAGGCCGCGGAACGGCCACAGGTCGGACCCGCAGATGCAGGTGGCAGTGAGGCGGATGATGGCGTCGGTCGGCTTCTGGATCACCGGTTCGTCGCGTTGTTCGACGCGGACGTCGCCGGGGGCATAGAGCATGGTAGCGAGCAAAAGTGGTCTCCTTGGCGAGGGATCGCCAGTGGTTCGACCGCCATTGTAGCCAAAGCCGGCATCATCGGATTATCGTGAGTAATCTTGATGCAGTGTTGAGCATGATTCAGGAATGGCACGCAGCCCGATCGACGATCTCCAGGCCTTCCTCGCTGTCGCCCGCGAGCGCAGCTTTACCCGCGCTGCGGCCAAGTTGGGCGTGACACCCTCGGCGCTGAGCCATACGATGAAGGGGCTGGAGGCGCGGTTGGGGGTGCGTCTCCTCTCGCGCACGACACGCAGCGTTTCGCCGACCGAGGCCGGAGAACGCCTGCTGCGCGCCGTGGCGCCGCATTTCGACGAGATCGAAGCCGAGATCGCGGCCCTCAGCGATTTTCGCGATCGTCCGGCCGGCACCATCCGCGTTTCCTGCGGCGATTCCGTCGTTGCTTCGATCTTCCGGCCGATGCTGCGCGGTTTCCTTGGGCAATATCCCGACATCACGGTCGAGCTGGCGATCAACAACGGCTTCGTCGATATCGTCGAGCAGCGCATGGATGCCGGCGTGCGCCTGGGTGAGGCGCTCTCGCGCGACATGATCGCGGTGCGCATCGGGCCGGATTGGCGCTTTTCCGTCGTGGCCACGCCGGACTATTTTGCCCGACACCCCCAACCGCAAAACCCGCAGGATCTGACCGATCACCACTGCATCAACCTGCGGCTCAGTACGGCCGGCGCGCTCTATGCCTGGGAATTCAAGAAGGATGGCCGCGAACTCAATGTGCGGGTCGAGGGGCAGTTGATCTTCAACAGCATCCTGCCCGTGCTTGATGCGGCGCTCGACGGGCATGGCCTTGCCAATGTGCCCGAATTCATGAGCCGGCCCTATATCGAGCGTGGCGAACTGGTCGAGGTTCTGGCCGATTGGTCGCCGACCTGGCAGGGTTTTCACCTCTACTACCCCAATCGCCGCCAGCCCTCTCCGGCCTTTACCGCCTTCGTGGAGGCGCTACGCTATCGGCTCTAGCCCGCCCAAGACTTGACTCCGCGCGGCGTCTGGGATTGATGAAACATGACTATCATAGTCACAAAATGGATTGGTCATGATTTCTCGCCGCCTCCTCACGCTGCTTGGCGTGCCTTTGCTCCTCGCCCTTGCAACGCCCGCTTTTGCCCGTGACATCACCCACGTCATGGGCGTCACGACGGTGCCCGACCAGCCGCTGCGCATCGTTGCCCTGACCAATGAGGCGACTGAAGATCTGCTCGCGCTGGGCATCGTGCCGGTTGGCGCCGTGCGCTCGGCCAATGCCGATCCCTGGTTCGACCACGTCGCCGATGCGCTCAAGGATACGACCCTCGTCGGCGAAGAGCTGGCGCCCAACCTCGAAGTCATTCTCTCGCTCGAACCCGATCTGATCCTTGGCAACAAGAAGCGCCACGAGCAGATCTACGAGCAGCTCTCGGCCATCGCGCCGACGGTTTTCGTCGAGAACATCACCGGTAAGTGGCGCGACAATCTCGCCTTCTATGCCGAAGCCGTCGGTAAGACCGCCGAAGGCGAAGCGCTGCTCCAGGGCTATGAAACCCGGGTCGAAGCGATCAAGGCAGCGCTGGGCGATCGTCTGGCCGAAAAGGTCGGCCTCGTGCGCTTCATCTCGGGCCAGAACTACGCCTACAACAATGACAGCTTCTCCGGCTCCATCCTGCGCGACATCGGCTTTGGCCGCCCCGCAGCACAGGACAAGGCAGGTCTCGCCGAGCCGATCACTCTCGAGCGTATTCCGGACCTCGACGGCGACCGCCTGCTGCACTTCAGCTACGAAACCGGCGACGGCGGCGCAACCAAGGAAGCCGAAGCCTGGATGGCCTCCCCGCTCTGGCAGAACCTCGACGCGGTCAAGGCTGGCCATGTCTATGCCGTGTCCGACACGGTCTGGGCGACGGCCGGCGGCGTGATGGCTGCGCATCTGGCGCTCGACGATATCGAGAAGATCTACGAGATCCCGTCCACGCGTTGAGCCAAAT
>NZ_JBEVLL010000003.1:0-6390 GCF_040509215.1 Devosia sp. | reverse complement strand
GTTGACAAATCAACCATACAAGAGTGCTCATACCGCCCTCACCCGCCGGATTCGCCTTTCCCATGATTGATCCCGTCTTTGTCACTGTCGCCGTGATCGCGGTGCTGATCGTTGGCTTGTCAAAAGCAGGCTTCCTCGGAGGGCTCGGCGTCGTCGGCGTGCCGCTTCTCGCCCTCGTCATGCCCGCCCGCGATGCCGCCGGCATGATGCTGCCGGTGCTGCTGTGCATGGATGCGGTGGCAGTCTGGATGTACCGCAAGGAATTCGACCGCAGCATTCTCAAGATCATGCTGCCCGGCGCCGCCGTCGGCACGCTGCTCGGCTGGGCCCTCTGGGCCTTTGTCAGCGATGCAGTGGTGCTGCTGATGGTCGGCATCGTAACGCTGCTCTTCGTCATCGACGCCATGCTGCCGCTGCGCAAGAAACTCGAGGGCCTGCCGCCATCAAGGCCGTGGGGGGCCTTCTGGGGCAGCATTGCCGGTTTCACCAGCTTCATTTCCCACACCGGCGGCCCGCCGTTCCAGATCTACGTCCTGCCCAAAAAGCTGCCGCCCGCTGTCTATGCCGGCACGACTTCGGTGTTCTTTGCCATCGTCAACACAGCCAAGCTGGTGCCCTATTTCTTCCTCGGCCAGCTCTCGGTGAGCAATCTCAGCCATTCGGCCATGCTGGCTCCTGTGGGCATTGTGGGCGTGCTGCTCGGCGTCTGGCTCGTGCGCCGCATCTCGGTCAAACTCTTCTACCAGATCGCCTATTGGCTGGTTCTGGTCTTGGCACTCTACCTCGTGTGGCGCGGCGTCACGGACGTCTTTCTGACCTAGATTCGAGACATGCACCTCGCTAAGGTCCACCGCACTTAAGAGAATTTTGGAGTTCATCCATGAGCGCTGTCGCACAAAAGGGCCACAACCAGTTTGGCAATCTGCCCACCTGGGACCTAAACGATCTCTATCCCGGCAAGGACAGCGCCGAATTCAAGGCTGCGCTCGAAGAGTCAAAGCGCCTCGCCGCCAAGTTCGAGAGCGACTACAAGGGCAAGCTCGCCGACCTCACCAAGTCCGGCGGCCTGATCCAGGCGATCAGGGACAGCGAAGTTCTGGGCGACATCACCGGCCGCATCGGCTCGTTCTCGTTCCTGCAATATGCGCAGCGCTCGACCGATCCCGACCGCGCCAAATTCATGGGCGACACCAATGAAGCGCTGACCACGCTCTCGACCCGCGTGCTGTTCTTCGAACTCGAACTCAACCGCGTCGACGACGCCGAGCTCGACGCCGCCATTGCGCGCGACCCCGAACTCGCCCGCTACACGACCTGGTTCGCCGAACTACGGAAAGCAAAACCCTACCAGCTCGACGACAAGCTCGAAGAGCTGTTCCACGACAAGTCGGTCACCGCCTTTTCCGCCTGGAACCGTCTCTTCGACGAAACCATGTCGAGCCTCGAATTCGAGGTTGATGGCGAAACGCTCAACCTTGAATCGACCCTGCACCTGCTTTCCGAGAAGGACGAGAAGAAGCGCGAAAGCGCCTTCAAGGCCCTCGCCAAAACGTTCAAGGCCAATGGCCGGCTCTTCACGCACATCACCAATGTGCTGGCCAAGGACAAGGAAATCTCCGACCGCTGGCGCGGCTACGAAGACATTGCGGACAGCCGCCACATGGCCAATTCCGTCGAGCGCGAAGTCGTCGACGCCCTGCAGTCGGCCGTCGAAGCTGCCTATCCGCGCCTCTCGCATCGCTACTACAAGATGAAGGCCAAGTGGTTCGGCAAGGAAAAGCTCAACGCTTGGGATCGCAATGCGCCGCTGCCGACCAGCGACGAACGCATCTGGGATTGGGACACGGCCGTCACCACCGTGCTCGACGCCTATGGCCGCTTCTCGCCTGATCTCGCTGACGTCGCCAAACCCTTCTTCAATTCAGGCTGGATCGACGCTCCGACCGGCGACGGCAAGCTCTCGGGCGCCTTCGCGCACCCGACCGTACCGAGCGCGCACCCATACCTGATGCTCAACTATCTCGGCCGCACCCGCGATATCATGACCCTCGCCCACGAGCTGGGCCATGGCGTGCATCAGCGCCTTGCCGCCGGGCAGGGCCCGATCCTCGCCAACACCCCGCTGACCCTCGCCGAAACCGCCTCGGTTTTCGGCGAAATGCTCACCTTCCGGGCCCTGCTCGACAAGACCACGGACCCCAGGCAGCGTTTTGCGCTGCTCTCGTCCAAGGTGGAGGACATGCTCAACACCGTGGTCCGCCAGATCGCCTTCTACACCTTTGAGCGCCGGGTCCACACCGCGCGCCGCCAGGGCGAATTGCGCACCGAGGAAATCAACCAGATCTGGCTCGATGTGCAGTCCGAGTCATTGGGCGATGGCATCATCCAGAACGAAGGTTACGACATCTTCTGGACCTACATCCCGCACTTCATCCATTCGCCCTTCTACGTCTATGCCTATGCTTTCGGCGATTGCCTTGTGAACTCGCTCTACGCACAGTATGAGAAGTCGAGTGAAGGCTTTGCGGAGCGCTATTTCGAGCTCCTGAAGGCCGGGGGGAGCAAGCATCATTCCGAACTTCTGGCGCCCTTTGGGCTCGATGCCAAGGACCCCAACTTCTGGTCGCTCGGCCTTTCGATGATCGAAGGCCTGATCGACGAACTTGAGGCGACTTCGCCTTAAACCACAGACGCAAAGACGACTATATTTCCGAGGACGATATGGCCACCAAGCTGCACCCCGCCCACCACTCCGAACCGGTCCTTGAATCGGCCATGGACTACGTGGAACACGAAAAGACCTATACCGGCTTCATCACCGGGGTGAAGTGGTCGATCTACGGATTGGCCGTCGTGTTGGTCATTCTGTACTTCGTGGTCAATCCATAATCGATAAAAGCAGGCCAGGAGCTGCCTGCCCGCCGGCAGGCGGGTAGGAGAGTTCTCATGAAAATTGCGGTTCTGCGGGAAACCGTGGCAGGCGAACATCGCGTCGCCGCCACGCCCGAAACCGTCGCCAAGCTGATCGGGCTTGGCGCCACCATCAGCGTCGAAAAAGGCGCGGGCCAGGGCTCGCGCATCAGCGACGCCCAGTTCGCCGAAGCCGGCGCCAGTGTCGCGGCGTCCGCTGCGGAAGCAGTCAAAGGCGCGGACATTGTCCTCGCCGTACGCCGCCCCGCCGCCAAGGCGCTTGCCGGGGTCAATCCCGGCGCTCTCCTCGTCGCCGCGCTCGACCCCTACGGCAATGAAGGCGAAGTCGCCGCCCTCGCCAAGGCTGGCGTTACCGCCATCGCCATGGAGTTCATGCCGCGCATCACCCGTGCGCAGGTGATGGACATCCTCTCCTCCCAGGCCAATCTCGCCGGCTATCAGGCCGTCATCGAAGCCGCCGCCCATTTCGGCCGCGCCCTCCCGATGATGATGACCGCCGCCGGCACCGTGCGCCCGGCCAAGACCTTCGTCATGGGCGCCGGCGTCGCAGGTTTGCAAGCCATCGCCACCGCCCGCCGCCTCGGCGCAGTAGTCTCGGCCACCGACGTGCGCGCCGCAGCGGGCGAACAGGTTGAATCGCTCGGCGCCAATTTCATCATGACCGAAGCGCTCAAGGACGCCTCGGGCACCGGCGGCTATGCCCGCGAACTGACCCTCGTCGAGCAGCAGGCACAGGCCGAACTCGTCGCCGGCCATATCGCCAAGCAGGACATCGTCGTCACCACCGCGCTCATTCCCGGTCGCCCGGCGCCAAAGCTCGTTACCAAGGCAATGGTCGAAAGCATGGCCCCCGGCTCGGTCATCGTCGACCTCGCTGCCGAACGCGGCGGCAATGTCGAACTGACCCGTCCTGACGAAGTCGTCGACTATAACGGCGTGACCATTATCGGCTTCACCAATCTCGCGAGCCGCATTCCCACCACCGCGAGCCAGCTCTACGCGAAAAACCTCCTCTCCTTCCTCGAAACCCTGATCGACAAGAAAGACAAAAAGCTCGCGATCAACTGGGAAGACGACCTGGTCAAGGCCACCGTCCTCACGCGCGACGGTGCCGTTGTGCACCCCAATTTTGCCGCCGCAGCAGCCCCGGCTGTTGCCGCTCCTGCTACGCCTGTCGCCGTACCAAAGGCCGCGCCCAAGGCGCCAAGCAGCAAGGTCGAAGCCAAGGCCGCGCCAGTCAAGACCGGCGCCACCCGCAAGGCCCCGGCCAAGCCGGCCGAGCACAAGGTTGACCACAGCGCCTCGATCGCTAAACCGGCGCCAAAAACCGGCACGAAGAAACCGGCCACCAAGCCGGCCGAACATGTCGAAGATCACGCCCCGGCCAAGGCACCAGCCACCAAAACGGTGACGGCGAAAAAGCCCGTGGCCAAGAAGGCCGCGGCACCGGCCGCCGCCGAACCCGACCACAGCGCCGCCGCCCCGCCGGCCGCACCAAAGCCCCGTGCCACGAGGAAGCCGACGACCAAGCCGGCCGAGCACGTCGAAGACCACAGCGCCGCAGCCAAAAAACCTGCGGCCAAGAAGCCGGCGACCAGAAAACCGGCCGTGAAAAAGACTGCCGCACCGGAGGGGGGCCAGTAAAATGGAAGCAACTGCAGGACAGGTCGCCGATGTCGCGGCCGCCGTGGCCCATGGGGCCATTGGTGGGGCCATCGACCCCTTCATCTTCCGCCTCGCCATTTTCGTGCTGGCGATCTTCGTTGGCTATTTCGTGGTCTGGAGCGTCACCCCGGCTCTCCACACGCCACTGATGAGCGTCACTAACGCCATTTCCTCTGTGATCGTCGTCGGCGCCCTGCTCGCCGTCGGCGTACAGCTCGCCAATGACGCGAGCTGGGTCAGCAAGGTCTTTGGCTTCATCGCCCTCGTCTTCGCCTCCGTAAATATCTTCGGCGGCTTCCTCGTGACCCAGCGCATGCTGGCCATGTACAAGAAGAAGGGCTGAGCGAGATGATCGACGCCAATATCGCCGCCCTCTTCTATCTCGTTGCGGGCGTGCTCTTCATCCTGGCGCTGCGCGGGCTTTCGAGCCCCCGTTCGGCCCGCCAGGGCAATCTCTACGGCATGGTCGGCATGGCCATCGCCGTCGTCACCACGCTCCTCGTCGCGGCCCCCAGTGATTGGGTGAGCTGGCTGCTGATCATCGGCGGCCTTGGCCTCGGTGGCGGCATCGGCGCCTATGTCGCCCGCGAAGTGAAGATGACCGACATGCCTCAGCTTGTCGCCGCCTTCCACTCGCTGGTGGGCCTCGCCGCCGTCTTCGTGGCCGCCGCCGCGCTCTACGCCCCCGAAGCCTTCGGCATCGGCGTGCCCGGCGATATCCACGCCCAGGCGCTCATCGAAATGTCGATCGGCGTCGCCATCGGCGCCTTCACCTTTACCGGCTCGGTCATCGCCTTTGCCAAGCTCAACGGCAATATGTCGGGCAAGCCGATCATCCTTCCGGCCCGCCACCTGATCCACATCGTCCTCGGCATCGTGCTGCTGGCGCTCGTCTGGGCCTTCACCGTCACGGCCGAACCCTGGCTCTTCTGGGCGATCACCGTGCTCGCCCTCGTCCTCGGCGGCCTGATGATCATCCCGATCGGCGGCGCCGACATGCCCGTCGTCGTCTCCATGCTCAATTCCTATTCGGGTTGGGCCGCAGCCGGCATCGGCTTTACCCTCGGCAATACGGCTCTGATCATCACCGGCGCGCTTGTCGGCTCCTCGGGCGCGATCCTCTCGTACATCATGTGCAAGGCGATGAACCGCAGCTTCATCTCGGTCATCCTTGGCGGCTTCGGTGGCGACACCTCATCCGCTACCGGCGGCGCCGAAGAGGATCGCCCGGTCAAACAGGGCGCAGCCGAAGACGCTGCCTTCCTCATGAAGAATGCCGGCAAGGTCATCATCGTGCCCGGCTATGGCATGGCCGTGGCTCAGGCCCAGCACGCCCTGCGTGAAATGGCCGATCAGCTGAAGGCCGCAGGCGTCGAAGTTAAATACGCCATCCACCCGGTTGCCGGCCGCATGCCCGGCCACATGAACGTGCTGCTGGCCGAAGCCAATGTGCCCTATGACGAAGTGTTCGAACTGGAGGACATCAATTCCGAGTTTGCCCAGTCCGACGTCGCCTTCGTCATCGGCGCCAATGACGTGACCAACCCCGCCGCCAAGACCGACAAGACCTCGCCGATCTACGGCATGCCGGTCCTCAACGTCGAAGACGCCGGCACCGTACTCTTCATCAAGCGCGGCATGGCCGCCGGCTATGCCGGCGTCCAGAACGAGCTTTTCTTCCGCGACAACACCATGATGCTGTTCGGGGACGCCAAGAAGATGACCGAAGAGATCGTCAAGCATCTGGCGTGACGCGTTGGTCAGGCCGGTTTGACCAGTCTGACCAACAATCAT
>NZ_JBEVLL010000002.1:0-13804 GCF_040509215.1 Devosia sp. | reverse complement strand
GCATCGACCAGAGCATTGGTCACGGCTTTCTTGAGGTCTTCGGCAGCGCGCCGCTGGAAGCGGGCGGGAATTTCCTCGGAAAAAAGTTCGAGCAGGAGTTCGGGCATGAAAGGCACCAGCAAGACAAAGGCGGGGATTGCCTAGCAATGCCTGCTGACAAAGTCCATGCCGTTGCGGCAAGCTCGCAACAAACATTGGCCAAGCCGGACATGCGCATGACCCCACACCGGTCTGACAGCATAGAGATCGTGCTCAATCATCCCGGCGAACTGTTCGTCGCGCCGGTGCCCGATCCGTTCGCCGGGCGCTTCGAGACCCGCTCCGGCGTCGAACAACTCGTGCGGGAGCTGACGCTCGATCGCGCCCAGCGCCACTATCGCCCCAACATCATTTTCAGGATGCCCGGCGGCTCCGGCGTCGCGGGCCACGAAGAGGCCTTCGAGGCTGCCCTGCGGGGGTATTGCGCCGACCGCATCGCCGATCTCGACCTCGACAGCCAGCAACTCGTCAGCAGTGGCCGGCATGCGCTCTTGCGGGGCCTCGGTTTTCTCGCGGCGTGTCTGGCCTTGTCGGGCACGCTATCGAACACCTCGTTCATGCCCGAATTCATTCATCGCCTTCTCGCAGAAGGCTTCAACATTGCCGGCTGGGTCGGCCTCTGGCGTCCGGTGGAACTGCTGCTCTACGACACGGCCCTGCCCCGGCGCGACAGGGCGGTGCTCCGCTCGCTCCTCTCCCGGCAAGTGCGATTTGTGGAAGGCTGACGCTACCAGCCGCCCCCGCCACCACCGCCGCCACCGCCGCCGGAAAACCCGCCGCCGCCACTACTGGAGCCGGACGAACTGGCCTGCACCGGCTGCGCCGCGACCATGGCGGCGGCCATGCCGGACGAGGCGCCGGCGATGGCATTGGATAGCGAGCCGGACGAAAATCCCCCGCGCGGTCCATAATACCAACCCGGCGAATAGCCCTCACGCGCATCGACAACGGCATTGCGCGCCAATTCGGCATCGAAATGCTCGGACCAGGGCTTTTCGACGCCAAGCGCGATGGCATAGGGCAGGATGCGTTCGAACCGTTCCACGCTCATGGGCGGCTCGTTGCTGATGTTGAGCCGGTTCTTTTCCGCCGTGTCGAGATAGAGCTTGAACCCGTCGATCTCGTCCATGACCTTGCGGCCCTGCACCGTCGGGGCGCGCATCAAAACCGCGAAGATGGCGGTGATCAGCACCATCGACCCCGCGGCGAGCGCGGCGGAATTGATGGTCAGGCTTGAAAACGTCTCGACCATGCCGCCAACGAAATTGAACGCAAAAATACCGACGATCACTCCGGTCAGGTAGCGCTGCCAGCCGCCGGCGCGCAGCGCGTTGAAAACGATCGAACCGATGACGGCCGCAAAAATGCCCCCGACCGCGGCAACGACAAGCCAGACCGGCTCAAGCACATCGAGTGCCACCATGCCGATCAGCGTCAGGATCATGAGCACCACGCCAAGGACGGCAAAGCCGATATTGTGGTTGAACCAGACATTGCGGTTCTCCCGCTGAAGCGCGGCCATGAACTCGTTGCGCTTGGTCGCAAGGCCGGGGCCCGTGGACTTGTCGATGGTCACGCTGCGCTTGTCGGAAAAGTAGCGAAACAGCACTTCTTCCCCGACCGGCAGACGGGTATCGGGCTCCTTGCCCGTCGCCTTGACGGTGAGCGCATCGT
The DNA here is from genome assembly GCF_040509215.1 of Devosia sp. Lineage (GTDB taxonomy): Bacteria > Pseudomonadota > Alphaproteobacteria > Rhizobiales > Devosiaceae > Devosia. The sequence continues at coordinate 12,091 of NZ_JBEVLL010000002.1, read as the reverse complement.
CGCGATTGTCGATGGTCACGAGACCACGCACGCCGAGATTGAAGATCGCGGCCGTCATGGCGGTCCAGCCAGCATTGGCAAAACCCCACTTGTGCACGTAGTGCGTCAGGGCAGGCGAAAAATCCTTGGGGGGATGAAAAAGCGGGATGATCGTGCCCTTGGGCGGGTCGCGTCCCACGCGCCACCAGGCACCAAAATTATAGGCGAGCAGCAAGAGAACCGCGACCACCGGCAGCCAGACTTCGCGAAGGTCCGATGCTTCCTGCAAGAGTGCATCAAAACCCTGCGGAAGCTGGATGATGCCCTTCTGGAAGGACACGGCAAAACTCATGCCCTCGCCGGCGGCGAGGGCGCGCTGGGTGCGGAACGTCGCTTCCGTGTCCGAATTGCGCGTAATGGTCACCGCCTGTTCGGTTGCGCCGGCAACACCCGTATAGGCCGAAAGTTCGGAGATCACCGCGCCATCGGGCAAGGTCACCCGCGCTACCGATTTCAGGATTGGAAAGTCCCAGTAATTGCCCGTGGCGTTCCAATAAAGCTCGTCGTGATCGGCAAAGCTGCGCGCCATGCGATCCATGACATAGGTGATCACAAAGCGATGCTCGCCGACGGCGATGAGGCGGTCCGAGTTGCCGATCCAGATGCGCTGGAAATTGCCCATGCGCTCGACGCGAAAGTCCTCGGCGTCGCCATCGCGTTTCACCGATTCAACCTCGAGCCCGACCCTGATCTTGTTGCCCGAGGGCCCAAGCAGGACGATGGGAATATCGCGATAGATGCCGCGCCGGATCTGATTGCCCTCGGCGCGGACATCCACGGTTTCGATCACGCGCACCGAACCATCGGTGCGCAGCGTCACGTCCGCAGCAAAGGCGCGAATTTCCTCGCGCGCTGCCGCGGGCAAAGCCAAAGCGAGCACCAGACCAAGGGCGAGAAGCAGTCTGCCGAGGGCATTCATGGGCTTTAGAACTTTACGGTCGGAACCTGCCTGTCGGCCTCGTTCTCAAGCTCGAAATACTGTGCCTTGATGAACTTGAAGGCATTGGCGATCAGGTTCGAAGGGAAGGATTCGACCTGAACGTTGAGGTTCCGCACCGCGCCGTTGTAATAGCGGCGCGACATCTGGATTTCGTCTTCCACCGTCTGCAGCGCGGCCTGGAATTCGAGGAAATTGGTGTTGGCCTTGAGGTCGGGATAGGCCTCGGCGGTCGCGATCAGGCGGCCCAGTGCCGACGAGAGCTGGCCTTCCGCCGCAGCGCGCTGTTCGGGCGTACCATTGGCAGCGGAGGTCGCCGCGGCGCGGGCATTGGTGACGGCTTCGAGCGTCTCGCGCTCGTGGGTCATATAGCCCTTCACTGTTTCGAGCAGGTTGGGAATAAGATCGGTGCGGCGCTTCAATTGCACATCGATGCCCGACCAGCCCTCCTCGACCATCTGCCGGTTTTTCACCAGGCCGTTGTAGATGGTGATGGCATAGCCGGCAGCAGCAGCCACCAGCGCAAGAATGACCCATTCCATAGGCGCGTCCCTCAAAGCGTTCGGGCCGGACACTGGCAGTTTGCTGAAAACCTTGCAATGGGCGCCGGAGCGTCGGGCTTGACTTCCCCGGCGCAATCCCTAGCTTTACGTCCATGAACAGTTCGCGCCCAAGCCATTGCTGCACCATCCTGCTCGCAGGATAGATTCCCTAGGCATGCGCGCGCCGGAGCCTGCTTAGGGTTCAGGCACTTTCGCCACCCGGCTCCCAGTTCACCCTCATTCAAGACCGCTTCGGACGCTGCACATCTGCGCAGCCCGGAGCCAATCAGGACTTTCTAAAATGAACGAAATCCGCAGGGATCTTGCGCCCGCCATCACGCTCGGCCGGGCCGATCACGCCAAACTCAATTCCCTCGCGCTCGCCAGCCTCGAGCGCCTGCCCGATCTTGCCGACCGGCTGCTCGAAGAGCTTGAACGCGCCAAGGTCATCGCCGACGAAAAACTGCCCGAAGGCGTCGTGCGCATGGGCTCGTCGATCACCTATGTCACCAATGCCGACAAGGAACAGACCGTCACGCTCGTCTACCCAGCCGACGCCGACATCGAAACTGGCCGCATCTCGGTGATGACACCCATCGGCACGGCTCTCGTCGGCCTCAAGGCCGGCCAGTCCATCACCTGGCGCGACCGCGCCGACAAGCGCCACAAGTTGACGGTGGTGTCCGTGCTGGCGCCGCAGGTGGCGTGAAGGAAGAGGGCGCGGATTACTCCGCGCCGCCGCCTGCGGTCTGTAGCCAGGCCTCGCCACAAGCCTTGGCCAGTTCGCGAATGCGCAGGATATAGCTCTGGCGCTCGGTGACCGAGATCACGCCGCGTGCATCGAGCATGTTGAAATTGTGCGAGGCTTTGACGACCTGCTCATAGGCCGGGATTGCCATGGTCTGGCGATTGCCTTCGGCGCCCTTGGCGAGGATGGCGCGGCATTCCTTTTCCGCGTCCTCGAAGTGGCGGAAGAGGATTTCGGTGTCCGAGGCTTCAAAGTTGTACTTCGATTGTTCCTGCTCATTCTGCAGGAACACGTCGCCATAGGTGACCTTGTCGTCGCCTTCGCGGCCGTTGAAATTGAGGTCGTAGACGTTCTCGACGCCCTGCACATACATGGCGAGGCGTTCGAGCCCATAGGTGATTTCGCCCGGCACCGGCGAGCATTCGAACCCCGCCACCTGCTGGAAATAGGTGAACTGGGAAACTTCCATGCCGTCGCACCAGCATTCCCAGCCAAGACCCCAGGCGCCCAGCGTCGGGCTTTCCCAGTCGTCTTCGACGAAGCGAATGTCGTGCAGCCCGGCATCGAGCCCGATAGCCGCCAGCGAGTCGAGATAGAGCTGCTGGATATTGTCCGGCGAGGGCTTCAGGATCACCTGGAACTGGTAATAGTGCTGCAGCCGGTTGGGGTTCTCGCCATAGCGCCCATCCTTGGGGCGGCGCGAAGGCTGCACATAGGCGGCCTTCCAGGGCTTGGGCCCCAGGGCGCGCAGCGTCGTCGCGGTATGGAACGTACCGGCGCCCATCTGCATGTCATAGGGCTGGAGAATGACACAACCCTGCTCGGCCCAGAAATTCTGGAGCGTCAGGATCAGACCCTGGAAGGAATTCTTCGGGTCCATGTGAGCGGGGCGATTGGTCATCGGGGCAATAGGTCCGGCAGGAAAGAGCGGGCGGAACGTATTCGCCCGACCCTTTCCGGTCAACTTGTTCCCGCCTAATGCTGCTGATGATAAAGCATGGTCCTCGCCCAGTTTTCGATCGAACTCTGTGGCATCGGGGCAATGCCCGCGTCTTCAAGCAGCTTTGGGTCGGCCGTTTCGCGCATTATGTGGGCGAGATAGTCCCGCCTTGCGCGCCGCCGCCGCCATAGCCTGCGAAGTACTGCCAGGCGATGGAGAAGCCTTTGCCAGTCGCCGAACGACAGCGCTCGCTGCTGGCCAGGGGTATGAATTGCGATGGTGGTGATGGCTCATCCCTCCTCGGTGGAATGAGGAGAGGCTAATCCCGCGCCACGGGATGTGTTGTCAGCGGATCAGACGACGAAAGCATGTCGCCCGATCGGATGACATTCAGGCCGGGACGCCAACCGAGAGCAACACCCGCACCAGCGCTGGCTGGTTGTGCACGCCGGTCTTCTCAAAGATGCGATGGAGATGGGTGCGTACCGTATTGGTGGAAACGCCCATCTCTTTGGCCGCCTCGGGCAGGCTCAGCCCATCGGCAATATGGCCGGCAAGCCGCCTTTGTCCTGACGAGAGGCCAAAAATGATCGCGGCCTGGTCGAGCCGGTCCTCGGCAAGACCCGCCCCGTCCAGAAGGAAATAGATCGAGCCCGCCTCTGCCTTCACCCACCAGACCCGCGTCGGGAGGCCCTCACCGGCGCCCAATACGATCGGCACACTGCCGCGTCCCGAATTATAGCCGCCATCGATCCCCGCGGCCCAGCGCAGCACCGCCTGCAATTTGCGATCGCAAGCGCTGTCGCGCACGCGCAGCCTGCCGCCGCGAATGACCAGATCATCATCGTCCAGCAATCTCTGCTGAGCGTCGGGGCTTGTCCACTTCACCCGCCCCTCACCGTCGAGGATCAGCATGGCAGAGCCCTTCCGGCCGGCGTTATTGTCGAAAAAGCACATGGCGGCGATTTTCCAGCGCCCATCATGCCGCTCGAACACGCGAAACTCGTTGGTGAAGCCCGGCCCGATGTGACCGGGATAGTCGTAGCCGGGATATTGCTGGTTGTAGAACGCCCAGGCCATGTCCCCGCTTATCCTGAGGTCGAGGTTCTCGATCGTGGTCTTGTAGGCATAGTCGGCGTTGTAGGGGATTTCGTGGTTTTCGATATGCGCCTTGGCGCGGCGCGAAATGTCTTCCCAGCCGCGCCGCACAAAGGTGCCGCCGCCCGCCCAATAGCCGAAGCGGACCGTATAGGGTTCATGGGCGAAGCACTCTGCCCATGCCGGATAATCCGATGTCCAGATACCGATGCGATTGGCATGCATAAGCGCGATGATTTCCGCGCGATCGTCGTCGAGGCCCATTGGAATGCCCTCCCAAGACAGACGTCAGAGGAGGGTAGAACTGCGGGCCGCCCCGCGCAATCTCAATTGCCGCGGCCGTTATCCTTGTCCTTGGGCCGGAAAGTGCCGTCGTCGCCGCGCTTGAGATCGATCACATCAGGCCGCTTGCGCTCGGCCAGATCGCGCTCCTGGCGCAGGCGCTTTTCTTCCTTCGCATCGCTATCGAACTTCTGGGTCCAGTCTTTCCAGATGCGACGAACGCCGAAATAGACCATCAGCGCCAGTACGGTGAATATCAGGATACGCAGCAACATGGCGGTCTCGGTCTAAAGCCCCAGGCGCGCCCAGAGCGCGCGATCATCAATGGTGGTCGTTACGTCATCTACCACGCCCTGAGCCGAAAAGCCGAGACGGGGCAGCGCAAAGAACGGCCTTTTCGCCGCAATGGGTTTGAGCACGATGTCGCGACCATAGCGCTCGCGCAGGGTCGAGTGCAGTTCACCGATACTGTCCACCAGCCCCAGTTCGACCCCGCGCATACCCGGCCACCATTCGCCGGTGAAAAGCACGTCGTCATCAGCCTTGAGCTTGCCGGTGCGATGGCGCTTCACATGGTCGATGAAAACCTGATGGATATCGAGTTCGAAGCGCTTGATACGCTCCACGTCTTCGCTCTTTTCGGGGAGGAAGGGGTCGAGCGTCGACTTGTTCCGCCCTGCCGTATGCACGCGCCGCTCGACGCCGAGCTTTTCTAGCGCGCCGACAAAGCCGAAAGTCGCCATGATGACCCCGATCGAGCCAACGATCGAAGAGGGATCGACAATGATCTCGTCGCCGGCCACAGCGATAAAATAGCCGCCCGAGGCCGCAGCATCCTCGACAAAGACCAGCACGGGTTTTCCCGTTTCGTCGGCAAGCTGCCTTATGCGATTGGAAATCAGCCGGCTCTGCACCGGCGAGCCACCGGGCGAATTGACGACGATGGCCACGGCCGGGGCCGAACGCATGTCAAAAGCGCGTTTAAGCAGTGGCTCGACGGATTCGATGTTGAGCCGGCCCGGGCGCTGCTCGGCAGCGATCACGCCGTGGAGGCGTACGACCGGTATGGTGGTGGGACGGCGAAACAGACGGACGAACCAGTTCGGCTTGCGGGCAGGTGTTCCAGCCATGTCCTCTCCTTGATTTCCCAGTGATTTAGGCATGGCCGAGACGGATTACCAGTCGAGCACCGCTTGCCCACGAAAAACCGCCTCGAATTCGGGGGCATATTCCCGGCCCGTCGCGCCGTGAAGCGCCCTGCTCGCGAGCAATGTCAGCGGTACGCGCGAGCCTTTCACGCCACGCACCAGAAGACGCGTGACGTTTTCGCCGGGGCGCGGGGAAATCGGCAAGATGGTCAGCGCACCGAATCGCGGGGCGAGCGCCGCGAGGAGCGGCACCATGCCCCTTGCGGGATAGATGATGGTGAAAACGCCATCGCCGGCCGCGCAACCCGCCGCGCAGCGCACCCAGGCATCAAGGCTCTCCTCGGCCATGTGCCGCGCATCAGCCTTGCTGGCCTCAGGCGCCAGCGTCCCCTGCCCCGCTTCGAAATAGGGGGGATTGGCGATGACCGCCTCGAAGTGGTTGCTCTTGAGCCCCGCCGCACTGCGCGTCGCCGGGCGATCGAGGATGTCGAGGGCCAGCACCTCGGCGCGGGCTTCAAAGCCGTTGTCGACGATATTCTGCCGCGCCAGATCGATGGTTTCGGCGTGCCGCTCCAAAAGCGTCGCCGTCTCTGCCCGCTCCAGAGCCAGAGCAGCGAGCGACGCCGTGCCCACGCCGGCACCTAGATCGAGCAGGGTTTTCGTGCCTGCCCGCACTGCGGCTCCCAGGAGAACGCTGTCCGACCCGGCCCGGAAGCCGTGTTTAGGTTGCGACAGAGTGATCCGGCCCGCCAAAAAGGCATCGCGCGTTGTGGTTTGGTGTTTTACAAAGTCAGTCGGCTGGTCTAGGGACATCGCACCCTGAAAGCTGGTTCTGCGCGAGTTTATATGCGCTGATATGGCGGGCTCAACCGATTTGCCGCCGGCGGCAACGAGGACGGTAATGGCGGTCTCAGTTCTGACCCAGAAGAAAAACATGCCGACAGGCAATCCGGTCGACAAACTCCTGGCAGCGACCGCCGACGAGATGGCCAAGGTCAATACACTGATCCTGAGCCGTGCCGAGTCGCATGTCGACATGGTCCCCGAACTTGCCCGCTATCTTATCGAGAGCGGCGGCAAGCGCCTGCGCCCCATGCTGACCGTCGCCGCCGCCATGCTCTTTGGCAATGGCAAGGGCAACGAAGTCAATTTCGCCGCCGCCGTCGAATTCATGCACAATGCTACCCTGCTCCACGACGATGTCGTCGACGAGAGCGACATGCGCCGCGGGAAGCCTGCGGCTCGCATGGTCTGGGGCAACAAGGCATCCATCCTGGTCGGCGATTTTCTCCTCGGCCAGGCCTTCATGATGATGGTCGAAACCGGCGATATCGGCTCGCTCGGCGTGCTCTCGGCCGCCTCTGCCGTCATGGCCGAAGGCGAAGTGTTCCAGCTCGCCAAGACCGGCGACCTCACGACCACCGAAGCCGATTATGCCGAAGTGATCCGCGCCAAGACCGCTGTTCTCTTCAAGGCGGCCTGTGAAGTCGGCGCCATTTCCGGCGGCGCCGATGAAGCCGGCCGCACGGCTCTGGCTCAATATGGCCTCGAACTCGGCAATGCTTTCCAGCTCGTCGACGACGCGCTCGACTATGGTGGGCAGTCCGGCGCACTGGGCAAGAATGTCGGCGACGACCTTCGCGAAGGCAAGATGACCCTGCCGGTCATCCTGGCGCTCGCCGAAGGCAGCGAAGCCGAACGCGCCATCATTGCCGGCGCCCTCGGCAAGGTCGATGCCTCAGAACTGGAAGTCAGCCAGGTCGTCGCGATCTTCAATCGCCACAACACGCTGGCCCGCACGCTCGAAAAGGCCCGCGCCCACGCTGCTGCGGCCGTAGAAGCGCTTGCCGGCCTCCCCGAAAGCGAAATGAAGACGCTCCTCGGCGAAGTCGTGCTGCACAGCGTCAGCCGCGCCTCGTAGTCACGGAACGATCAGCGGCGCGGCGGCGACCCAATGATCGGGATTGCGCTCGCGCATGACCTGCGCGGCCTGATAAGCCTGCCCCTCGGAGCCAAAAAGCCCGAACACCGTCGCGCCTGAGCCCGACATGCGCGACAGGATGCAGCCCTGTGTCTGCGCCAGATCGTCAACGATAAAGCCGATCTCCGGCACCAGCTTTACGGCGGGTGGCTGCAGGTCGTTACGCGTTTCCGCCAGCCATAGGCCAAGCTGGGCCGGCCGCGTCAGCGGCTCAGGCAAGGCGGGCAACGCATAGTTGTCGTGGGCCCGCAGCCGCCGAAACACATCCGCCGTCGCCACCGGCACCAGCGGATTGACCAGCACGATATGCGCGGTAGGAAAGGCCGAGAGCGGGGAAAGAATCTCGCCCACGCCCCGCGCCACCAGCGGCCGGCTCATGAGGCACGCGGGAACATCGGCGCCAAGCGTTGCCGCGAGATCTGCCAGCTCCGAAAACGGCACAGGCGCACTCGCCATCCGCACGAGGATGCGCAGAGCCGCGGCCGCATCCGCCGAGCCGCCGCCGATGCCCGCCGCGACCGGCAAATGCTTGACCAGATGCATCGCCAGCCCATCGGGCACGATCCCCGGCCAGCGTTGTCGAAAGGCGCCGAGCGCCCGCATAACGAGATTGGTGCCGCCCGTTCCTAGCGCCGCCGCAAACGGCCCGGAAATTTCGAGGCTGTCGGTATCCGCCTCGACGGCCTCCAGCTCGTCCGCCACATCGGCAAAGACGATCAGGCTTTCGAGGTCGTGATAGCCGTCTTCACGCCGACGCGTGACATGCAGCGCCAGATTGATCTTGGCTGGCGCTGCTTCAACAAAAGTTTCCGTCATGCTGGCGGACTATTCCGTCGCGGTTTCCGGGGTCAGGCCATCGGTGAGTTTCGGGCCCACGCGTTCGGCCACGTTGCCAACCTCGTCCACCGACTTGGCGACCTTCCACTGGAACTGGGCTTCAAGACGCCGCCCGGCCTTCCAATAGGCATCACCCAGGTGGTCGTTGATCTCGGCATCGTTGGGTCGCAGCATCACGGCGCGCTCCAGCGTCTCGACCGCTTCATCGATGCGGCCAAGCTTGTAGAAAGCCCAGCCGAGCGAATCGACGACATAGCCATCCTGCGGCTGCGCCTCGACGGCTTTCTCGATCATGCCAAGAGCCTCATCGAGGTTCATGTCCATGTCGATCCAGGAATAGCCAAGGTAGTTGAGCACCGAAGGCTGATCGGGATTGAGTTCGAGTGCCTTGAGGAAATCGGCCTCGGCCGCGGGCCAGAGCTTTGCGCGTTCATTGGCAATGCCGCGCACATAATAAAAGCGCCAGTCGGCCGGAGAATCGCCACCAGTGATCTCAAGCGCCTTGGTATAGGCGTCGACGGCTTCGACATATTGCTCGTCATAGCGCAGCAGGTCGCCCAGCACCGAAACGGCGTCGAGATCTTCGGGGCGCGTCGCCACGATATTGCGCAGGCGCCGCAGCGCTTCGGCGCGATCGCCCATGGCGTCGAGGTTTTGCGCGACGCGCACGACGGCCGTCGGCTTCATCGGCGAAGACGAGGCGACGCCGTCATAGATTGCATTGGCCGCATCGTGCTGGCCTTCGGAATCGAGCAGCAGGCCCGCGGCAAGGCCGATGACGTCGGCATTGGGGTCGAGATAGTGGCCGAGGCGCAGGAAGACCAGCGCCAGGTCCTTGCTGCCGTCGCGCGACAGGGCAACACCGATACCGTGGAACATTTCGGCGGCGCCGAGCTGCACATTGGTCGCAAAGACACCGGGGCGGCGCTTGGCTTCCACGGCTTCCTTGACCACGGTGACGAGCGGATGGGTCAGTCCCTGATCTTCAAACGTCGCGATCACTTCGGCCGCTTCATCGAAGCGCCCTTCATTGGCCAGCATGCGCGAATAGACTTCCACCATGCGCGCGACATAGGGCTCGTTTTCAAAAGCCTGGGCCGCCAGTTCCAGCGCCTTGGCCTTTTCTCCGGCAACTTCCGCCATCAGGGCGCGGTGGAAAACCAGAAAGTCTTCAAGCCCGGTATCGCCGAGCTTGGCGAGAATTGCGTCCGCTTCCTCGTAGCGCTTGTCACCAACCAGCGCCCAGGCCCGCAAAATGCTGGCCGTGATGCCGGTGAAAGTATCCTGCGAGATCGTTTCAAGTGCCGTGCCGGCCGCGCCGTAGCGGCGCTCCTTGAGCGCCTCGGTGGCGATCACCAGTTCGGCCAGCTCGTTCTGGCCTACCAGTTCCTTGAGCCGCTTGGCGACCTGGGCCGATTGCCCGATCTGCCCATTGGCGGCAAAGGCAATGAAGGAGCGTTCGACGAGCACCGGATTGTCCCAGTCGCTCTGCGCCGCTTCGTTGAAATAGCGGGCCGCTTCGCCGGTGCGCAGTTCTTCGAGTGCCTGGCGTCCGGCGAGGTAAGAGCCGGTCGCGCTGGGACGGAAAAGCTGCAGCATGTCGAGCAGATTGGAACTGCTCGTCTGGGCCGAAGCCGCAGGCACCATAGCCAGTGCGAGGATCGTCGCCAGAATGGGCCGGGCCAGTCGGTTCGAAAGCAAGGTCACGTGCAGTATTCTCCATATGCCGCTGCCGGCACGCTGTGGCTGCAAAGATTGTCCGTTTTACGACTGCGCCGCAAGGCCGCGCGGCTTATGCGCGGTCACATTCCGCTGTAATTGGGCCCGCTACCACCCTCGGGCGGCACCCAGGTGATGTTCTGGGCAGGGTCCTTGATATCGCAGGTCTTGCAGTGAACGCAGTTGGCCGCATGGATGCGGAACACCGGCGCGTCGTTCTCGGTCGCCATTTCATAGACGCCCGCCGGGCAATAAAGCGGCGCCGGTTCGCCATAGCGCGGCAGGTTTTCGCGCACGGGAATCGTCGGGTCCTTCAGCCTGAGATGAACCGGCTGGTCCTCGTCATGCGCCAGATTGGCGAGGAAAACCGAGGAGGCGCGATCAAAGGTCAGCTTGCCATCGGGACGCGCATAGCTGCGCCCTTTCACTTCCGCGCGAAGCTTGAGCTTGGCGAAATCGGGCGCACCGTGCGAGCGCAGATTGAGCGGCGAGCGACCGAAAATGGCAGCCACCCACAGATCGGCACCGATCGCCAACGAGCCGATGATCGTCCCAAGCCGCGACCAGAGCGGTTTGGCATTGGCGACGCCCTTCAATTCCTTCTCGATGCCGGTGCGCATAACGCTCTCGGCAAAATCCTCGATGAGATCGTGTTGCCGGCCCCGGGCAATCGCCGACCCCACCGCGTCGGCAGCACCGATGCCGGAGAGAATGGCATTGTGGATAGCCTTCAGCCGCGGCGCATTCATGAAGCCGGCCGAACAGCCGATCAGCCCGCCACCGGGAAACGCAAGGCTCGGAACCGACCGCCAACCACCGGCCGTCACCGCACGAGCGCCATAGCTTATGCGCGTACCGCCTTCGAGCATTTTTGCCACGGAAGGGTGCAACTTGAACCGCTGAAATTCATCGAAGGGCGACAGCGTCGGATCGGCATAGTCGAGATAGGTGACAAGCCCCACATAGAGTTTTCTGTCCTCGGCATGGTACACAAAACCACCGCCCGCCGTCGAGTTGTCGAGCGGAAAGCCGAGATAATGATCGACCTGCCCCGCATGGTGCTTTTCGGCCGGAATCTCCCAGACTTCCTTGATGCCAAGCCCATATTTCTGTGGCTCGCGACCAAGATCGAAATCGCCGATGATCTGCTTGGCCAGCGACCCGCGGGCGCCTTCGGCGATCAGCGTATATTTCGCCTCCAGCGCAATGCCCTCGGCAAAGCCCGATTTCGGATTGCCCTCGGCATCCCGCCCGAGATCGCCGGTGATCACGCCGCGCACCGGACCATCGCCCGTGCGCAACACGTCGACGGCCGCTGTCATCGGGAAAATGTCGACGCCCAGTTCCGTCGCCTGTTCGCCCAGCCATTGCACCAGCCGCCCAAGGCTGACGATCACCGCCCCCGGCGTCTTGAGCTGCGGCGGCACCAAGAGGTGTGGCAGCGCGAAATCGCCCTTCTCCGTCAGGTAATGAAAGGTATCATGTGTGACATCGGGCCCAACAGGCGCGCCCTTGAGCCGCCAATCGGGCAGCAGGGCGTCGAGTCCCTTGGGGTCCATCACGGCGCCGGAAAGAATATGCCCGCCGATCTCGGCCGACTTTTCCACCACTGTCACGCTGAGTTCGGGGTGGCGCTGTTTCAGGCGAATGGCCGCTGCAAGGCCCGAAGGACCGGCACCGACAATCAGAATGTCGGTCGAAATCGTTTCTCGATTGCCAGCTTCGGCCATAGTCCAACCCTCAACGTCGGCAGGCGACTGGTCGCCTCGAATGCGGTGTGACATAACGGGCCCCATGTCTCAAGGTCGAGAACTCAACAA
>NZ_JBEVLL010000001.1:0-9003 GCF_040509215.1 Devosia sp. | reverse complement strand
CACTGACTTACTCCGCGGCCCGTGCGCCGCGCCTGACGAAGCCGTCTGGATCTTCCTGAGCCAGAGCCAAATCCTCTTCGTCCTCGGTGGCTACGCGCAGGCGGCTCCACATCACCGCGTAGAGGCCGTTTTGGGCGAGGAGCTGGCCGTGGCTACCACGCTCGGCGACGAGGCCTTCGCGCAGCACCAGGATTTCGTCGGCATTGATAACCGTCGAGAGACGGTGAGCGATGACGACGGTGGTGCGATTGCGCGAGACAACGTCGAGGGCGGCCTGGATGTCGCGCTCGGTTTTGGTGTCGAGGGCGGAGGTCGCCTCATCGAGGATGAGGATGGACGGGGCCTTCAGGATGGTACGGGCGATGGCAACACGCTGCTTTTCGCCGCCCGAGAGTTTGAGGCCACGTTCGCCGACCGGGGTTTCATAGCCCTTGGGCAGCGCTTCGATGAAGGAGCCGACCTGGGCCATCTGTGCAGCCTGGCGGACCTCGTCGATCGAGGCGCCGGGGCGGCCATATTCGATATTATAGCCGATGGTGTCGTTGAATAGCACCGTGTCCTGCGGGACCATGCCGATGGTGGAGCGCAGGCTTTCCTGCGTGACGTCGCGCAGGTCCTGCCCGTCGATGGTGATGCGGCCGCCGGTGACGTCATAGAAGCGATAGAGCAGGCGCGAAATGGTCGACTTGCCGGCGCCGGTGGGGCCGACGATGGCGACGGTCTTGCCGGCGGGCACTTCGAAGCTGACGCCCTTGAGGATGGGGCGGTCGGAATCGTAGTGGAAGGTGACGTCCTCGAAACGGATGACCGGGCCGGTGACGACGAGCGGCTTCGCGTCGGGCTTGTCCTGGATCTCGGGATCCTTGTCGAGGAGCTTGAACATTTCCTCGATGTCGGTGAGGCCCTGGCGGAGTTCGCGATAGACGAAGCCGATGAAGTTGAGCGGGCGATAGACCTGCATCAGGAAGGTGTTGAGAAGGACGAAATCGCCCAGCGTCAGGCGACCATCGAGAACGCCGAGGATGGCCATGATGGAGATGGCGAGGAAGCCGCCATAGAAAATGACGGCCTGGCCAAAGTTCAACCAGCCGAGCGAGGTCCAGATGCGGATCGCAGACTTTTCGTAGCTCGCCATGGAGCGATCGTAGCGCTCGGCTTCCATCTTCTCATTGGCGAAGTATTTCACCGTCTCATAGTTGAGAAGGCTGTCGATGGCCTTGCCGTTCGCGTCCGTGTCGGACTCATTCATGTCCCGGCGGATGGCGATGCGCCAATTGGAGGCCTTGATGGTGAAATAGAGATAGGCCCAGATCATCACCACCAGGACGCCGACATAGCTGACCCCGAAGAGCCAGACGAAGATGATGGCGACGACGATGAATTCGAGGATGGTCGGCACGATATTGAGCATGGCGAAACGGACGACCGTTTCGATGCCCTTGGTGCCGCGCTCGATGACGCGGGAGAGGCCACCCGTGCGACGCGCGAGATGGAAGCGTAGCGACAGACGATGGACGTGGTGGAAAGTTTCGAGCGCCAGCTTGCGCACGGCATGCTGGCCGACGCCAGCAAAGAGCACGTCGCGCAACTGCTGGAAGGCCGCGTCGAGGACATTGCCGAGGACATAGGCGATGACCAGCACGACGGGGATAGCGAGGCCGAGGATCAACTGGCTATCGGCATCGGTGCCATCGAGGCTGTCGATGATGCCCTTATAGGCAAAGGGAATGAGGGTGGTCGCGACCTTGCTCAGGACCAGAGCGCCGAGGGCGAGGACCACCTGCATGCGCAGATCGGGCCGGCCTTCGGGCCACATATAGGGCCAGAGATTGCGAACGGTAGAGAATACAGAGCCTTCGTCCGCGTTAACGGACGGCTTCTTTTCAGTGCTGTCATTAGCCATTAGGCCGGTTCCGCTTCCTTGTGGGGCGCTTGGAAGTTGAGGCCTGTGAGCAGGCCTCCAAAGGCGGTTCCGATTTCGGCGAGCCGGTCATGCCGGATCATGTAGCGATTACGCGTACCATGGGGCTTGCGCTCGATCAGGCCGGCGTCGAGCAGCACTTTTATGTGCTGGGAAACGGTAGACTGGGCGAGAGGCAAGGATTCGGTAACGTCGCCACAGCAACATTCCCGCTGCTGCTGGCTCGCGAGGAACCGCAGGATGTTGAGCCGGACTGGATGACCCAGGGCTCGCATGATGTTGGCGATGTCGTCGTCTTGCATGGGGGGCCGGCCGAATTAATAGGTGAAATGCGATGAACATGGTGAGGATTGTCCGCAAGGTCAATCCCTGGGGGTAGATCGTGGGCAGAAATAGGGCGTGAAGCTGGAGATCAGTGATTGCCGATCACCCCCTCTACCTTCCCCATTCAGGGGGAGGTAGAGGGCAGCGGCTCGAAACCAGAAATGGCGCCCGGGGGGCGCCATTTCGTGTCAGTAGACCTATTGGGGCAGGTTGAACACCTGGCCGGGATAGATGCGGTCGGGATCGCGGATCTGTCCGGTATTGGCATCGTAAATGGTCGTATATTTGATGCCTTCGCCATAGGCGCGGCGGGCGATGGTCCAGAGATTGTCGCCGCGGCGGATGATGGCCTTGCCCGAGGCGAAACGCTGGGCATCGGGCGAGCCGACGGCGACGGCGACCATGGTGGGCACGGCGGGCGCCGCGGTTGGCTGGGGTGTTGCGGGAGTTTCTGCAACGGCCACGGGGGCTGGTGTAGCAGGAGCTTCGGGCGCAGGCGTGGCCGGAGCGGGCGTTGCGGCTTGAGCTGCCGGCGCAGCAGGTGTTGCAGAAGGCTGGGCTGGCGCCGTGGCAGCAGGCTGTGCCGGCGTTGAAGCGACGGGAGCTGGGGCCTCGGTTGAGGCCGCGGGAGCGGCAGGCGTCGCGGGCTCGGCCGCAGGTTGAGCAGGAGTGGTAGCCGGGGTTGGAGCGGCTGCGGGGGCCGCGGCAGGCGCGGGCGCCGGTGTCGGGGCCGCTACGTCTGCACTGGCCACGGCCGTTGCTGGTTCTTCTGCAGGCATATCGACGACGAAATCGACCTCGGCGCGGGCGACAACGTCGGGCGAGCCGGCAGCAAGCAGGTCGGCGCGGACGCGCTGGCTGGGGGCGTCGAGAACGTCGCCGCCTTCGACGAGCCAGCGACCACCTTCGATGGTGGCGTCGGCGACAAAGGCATCGTCGACATAGAGACGGACAATGCCGCCTTCAGGGCCGGCGCCGGCGAAGAAAGTGCGGTCGCCCTCGATTTCGATGGCGTCGATGGTGGGTGGGACGTCAGCAAGCTGGGCGGCGGGAACGGCAGCGGATGCGGCCGGGGGCGCCGGGGTTGCTGCCGGGACGGCCGGGGTGACTGGTGCGGGAGCGGTCGCTACCGCGGCTGGAGCCGGAGCTTCGGGAGTGGCAGCGGGCGCAGTTGCCGTAGCGGGAGCGGGTGCTGGCGCGGCCGGAGGCGTTGCGGTGGCGGTCGGAGCGGGTGTCTCGGGAGCAGCGGCGGGCGCTTCAGGCGCAGAGGGGGCCTGTGCTACCTGCGTTGGCGCAGGGGTTGCTGCGGGAGTGGCAGGCGATGCTTCCGGGGTCGTGGGCGTTGCGGCAGGAGCCGAGGTGGGCGCAGCGGCGACGGCGACCGGTGCCGGAGCAGTTGTCGGAGAAACGGCGGGCTCGGCTGTGGCCACTGCCGTCGTTGCCGATGCGTCGGTGCGCGTCAGGCCTTGCAGGACTTCGCTCGCCTGGCCCGGCGCGCTGGCGACGACCAGCGGCTGGGTGGACTTGTCTTCGTTGACGACGACGACGAAGGACTGGGCCGCCCTGCCCTCCTTGCCCCGTTCAGCAAGGGTAATTTCAACGCCGCCGGCGGGCAAAGGCTGATCGGGCACGAAGACCCAGTCGCCGGAGCTTTCGACGGTGGTGCTGCCGAGAAGGGTATCGTCGGAATAGACTTCGACTTCGCTGCCGGGCCGACCGCTACCGGCGATGACGACGGAGCCATCGGGTTCGGCGCGGAGAAGGCCGAAGGTGGCGGCGACGAGATTTTCGGGCACGTCGGCCGGCGGCACGACATCGAGAGCCGGCGCGGTGAGCTGGGTTTCAGGCGCGGCGGGCGCTGCCGGCGCCGTGGCAGGCGTCTCGACCTCGGCCACGGCTTCTACCGGGGCCTTGGGGAAGAGACCGGCATCGGCCAATTTGCCCCTGATGCACTGGCCCATGCCGTCGGGGCTGTTGAAGCAGTTTACTGCGGTGGGGGCGACAAAAACGCCGGCAATGACGAGCAGAGTGACGGCAACTGCCCCAATGGTCAGGGCGAGAGGTCGTTTCGGAGCAGTTTCGGCCAGTTTGTCCTCCCGGACGGTTGTCAGCCAATAGCCTTTTGAGCCGGCCGCGCAGTCGCCAATACTGAGGACGACTGCACCGCTTCAGTCTTCAACAGCTTGTATGTGATTGATTCATACAGAGCTTCAAAGGACGCATCAATGATATTGGACGAGACCCCGATGGTGCTCCACCGCTCGCCGGTGCCGTCCTTGCTTTCAACCAATACACGGGTGACCGCGCCCGTGCCGCCGTCCAGGATACGCACCTTGAAATCGACCAGTTCCAGGTCTTCGATGCGCGCGGAATAAATACCGAGATCTTTCCGCAGTGCCTGATCGAGGGCGTTGACCGGACCGTTGCCTTCGGCGACGGACATCAGCAATTCGCCATCGACGCGGACCTTTACCACCGCCTCGGTGACGGTGATTTCCTCGCCCTGCGCATTGTGGCGGCGCTCGACCATGGCGCGGTAGTGCTCGACGTCAAAAAAGCTCGGGAGCGTGCCGAGGACCGAGCGGGCGAGAACGGCGAAGGAGGCATCGGCGCCGTCATAGGAATAGCCCTTGGCCTCGCGCTCCTTGACCGTAGAGAGCAGCTTTTCGAGGCGTGGATCGTCTTTTTCGAGGACGATGTCGTGGCGCGCCAGGGCGGTGAGCAGGTTGGACTTGCCGGCCTGTTGCGAGACCATGATGGCGCGTTCATTACCCACGGTTTCGGGCGGAACGTGCTCATAGGTCGAAAAATCCTTGAGCAGGGCCGAGGCGTGGATGCCGGCTTTGGTGGCGAAGGCCGCGGCGCCGACATAGGGGGCCTGGCGCGCGGGAGCGCGATTGAGGCGATCGTCGAAGGCGCGGGAAATGTGGGTCAGGCGCTCGAGCTTTTCGGGCGTGATGCCGGTTTCGAAACGCTCGGCATAATAGGGTTTGAGGGCCAGCGTCGGGATCAGGGTGACAAGGTTAGCATTGCCGCAGCGCTCGCCGAGGCCGTTGAGCGTGCCCTGGATCTGGCGGACGCCGGTTTCGACGGCGGCGAGGGCATTGGCGACGGCCTGGCCGGTATCGTCATGAGGATGGATGCCGAGCTTATCGCCGGGGGCGAATTTAAGGACCGTACCGACGATGGTGCGGACTTCGGAGGGCATGGTGCCGCCATTGGTGTCGCAGAGGACGACCCAGCGGGCTCCGGATTCGAGGGCCGTGGTGACGCAGGAGAGGGCGTATTCGGGATTGGCCTTGAAGCCGTCGAAGAAGTGTTCGAGGTCAATGAGCACTTCCTTGCCGGCTGATGCAGCTGTGCGGACGGTGTCAGCGAGGCCTTCGAGGTGTTCGTCGGTGGTCGAGGCAAGGGCCAGCTCGACCTGATAGTCCCAGGCCTTGGCGACGAAACAGGTGGCGGCGGCGGCCGAATTGACGAGGCCCTGTACGCCGGGATCGTTGGCGGCGGAGCGCCCTGCCCGCTTGGTCATGCCGAAGGCGGTGAAGGTAGCGTGTTTCGTGCGCGGCTTTTCGAAGAAGGCGGTATCGACCGGGTTGGCGCCGGGATAGCCGCCCTCGATGTAGTCGACGCCCAGTTGCTCCAGCAGGTCAATAATGGCGATCTTGTCCTCGAGCGAGAATTCTACGCCGGCCGTCTGCGCACCGTCGCGCAGGGTCGTGTCGAAAAGATAGAGGCGGTCTCGGGACATGTTCTGGGGGCCTGTCGTCAGTCGTTACTTTGCGGGCCAGGTGGCCGTATCGTGGTCGGGATGCTGGTTGTTGGTGGCCTTGATGCCGCCCCACCAGTCCTCGCGGTCTGGCTGTTCCGTAACGCCGCCGTGCTCAATCACGGGCAGTGTATCGAACCAGGGCACGCGGGCCTCGTTGCCGGTATTGGCGCCGGGCGGGAACAGTTCGGGGTGATCGAGCGAGCCGATGGTGAAATTGACCCTGTTGCCGGTGAGGTCTTCGTAAAAGAGCGGCGTGCCGCACTTGCTGCAAAAGCCGCGATCGACGTGGTCGGAACTGCGGAAGCGGCTGGGTTCGCCGCGGGTCCAGGTGATGGCTTCGCGCGGGGCGGCGACGAGGGCGGCGAAGATGTTGCCGACTGCCTTCTGGCACATGCGGCAATGGCAAATGTGCGAATTGTCGAACATTTCGGTCGCGTGATAGCGCACGGCGCCGCACTGGCAGCCGCCGCTGACTTCCATTTTATAGCGGTCCATCAGCCATTCTCCTTGGGCGGCCAGGCTTCCGTATCGTGGTCGGGATGCTGGTTGGAGTGGATGCCAGCCATGAAGTCGCGCCATTCGTCGCTGACCTCGCTGCGCACGGGCAGGCTGGTCAACTGGTCAAAGAAGGGCAGCTTGTCGGCGAGATTGACCTGGATTTCGGGGGCAGCGACGGTGGGATCGTCGAAGGCGCCGATGGCGAGTTCGAGGCCGAAACGGGTTTCGTAGGCTAGCGGGGTGCCGCATTCGCCACAAAAGGCGCGACGGGCGGCATCCGAACTCTGGAACCATTTGGGTTCGCCGCGGGTCCAGGTGGCATTGTGGGAGGTTACCAGCGGGCCAAAGAAGCCGCCGAATGCCTTCTGGCACATGCGGCAATGGCAGATGGAGGGGCGGCCGAGACGTGTGACGCGGAAACGAACCGCGCCACACTGACAGCCCCCGGTATGGACTTCATTCTGGGGCATGACAGACCACTTCGATGTTATTGCCGTCGGGATCGAGCACGAAGGCGGCGTAGTAGTTTTCGCTATAGTGCGGGCGCAGGCCCGGGCCGCCATTGTCGCGGCCACCAGCGGCCATTGCCGCGGCATAGAAGGCGTCGATCGCGGCGCGATTGTCCGAGGCGAAGGCATAGTGGCGGCCGGGGCCAGTATCCTTGGCTTCGGTCAGCCAGAAATCGGGATGGCCCTTGCCATAGCCACCGACTTTTACGCCGCCGGTATATTCTTCCGGCACCTGCATAAGGAGGCTGATGCCCAGGGGAGCGAAGGCTGCGTCGTAGAAGGCCTTGGCCTTGTTCCAGTCCGCGACGAGAATTCCGACGTGATCAAGCATGGTGTGCACTCCTTGGTTGGAGTGGGCATGGAGACGGCAGCGTGCTGTCAGGGTGTGTCAGGAAGGCGAAGCTGTCCACACTCACCTCTTCACCTCCCACTTCGTCGCGCGCTGGCCTTGTTCGTCCTTGTAGTCGAGGAGGGCGATGCCTTGGGCGGCGAGGTCGTTGCGGATAGTGTCGGCTTTGGCAAAGTCCTTGGCGTTGAGGGCGTCGAGGCGGGCGGCGATGGCGTTGGCGATGTGAGCCGGGGCTTCCCAGCCGTCGTTGGAGTCGAGGAGGCTGTCTAGGCTGAAGCCGAGGAAGCGGAGGGTGGCGGCGAGGCAATGTTTGGCATTGCCCTCTTCGCGGTTGGCTTTCTTGGCGATGTAGTCGAGGGCGACACTGGCGCGGTGGAAGTTGAGGTCGTCGGCAAGTTCGTTGACCACCGAGGCGTCGGGTTCGTCGCCATCGGACACGGTGGCGCCACGGGCGGCGCGTTGCCAGTCGCGGAGTTTCGATTCAGCTTCTTCGAGGCGCTTGACGGTGAAGTCGATTGGCTCGCGATAGTGGGTCATGAGCATGGCGAGGCGCAGGACGTCGCCGATCCAGGCGCGGCCGCCCATGGCACCGGTTTCGAGGAGCTCGTTGATGGTGACGAAATTGCCGAGGCTCTTGGACATTTTCTGCCCTTCGACCTGCAGGAAGCCGTTGTGCATCCAGACATTGGCCATCGCATGGGTGCCATGGGCGCAACGGGACTGAGCGATTTCGTTTTCGTGGTGCGGGAAGATCAGGTCGAGGCCGCCGCCATGGATGTCAAAAGTCTGGCCGAGATATCGCTCGGACATGGCGGAGCATTCGATATGCCAGCCGGGGCGGCCGCGGCCCCACGGGCTGTCCCAGCCGGGTTCGGTTGCCGAAGAGAGTTTCCAGAGAACGAAGTCGGCTGGATCTTCCTTGTGGGCTTCCACGGCGACGCGGGCCCCGGCGAGATTGTCTTCGAGATTGCGGCCCGAGAGCTGCCCGTAGTCCTCCATGGAGCGAGTGCGGAAGAGGACTTCGCCGCCGGCATTGTAGGCGTGGTTACGCTCGATCAGCGAGGCGATCAGGGTCTGCATACCATCGATATTATCGGTGGCGCGGGGCTGATGCGTCGGCTCCAGCGTGCCGAGGGTTTTGACGTCGGAGAGGAACTGGTCTTCGGTTTTTTCCGTGACCTTCCGGATCGCCTCGTTGAGCGGCAGATTGGGGAAGTCGCGGAGGGCCCGAGCGTTGATCTTGTCGTCGACGTCGGTGATGTTGCGCACATAGGTGACGTGAATTTCGCCATAGACATGGCGCAGCAGCCGGAAGAGCACGTCGAAGACGATGACCGGGCGCGCATTGCCGATATGGGCGAAGTCGTAGACCGTCGGACCGCAGACATACATGCGCACATTGTTCGCATCCATGGGCGCAAAGGGCGCCTTGGTGCGGGTGAGCGTGTTGTAAAGGGCGATCTGCGGCTTTGCCGTGGTCATCGAGAGGTCCTGTGGGCCAGACATGCATTT
This sequence comes from Devosia sp., assembly GCF_040509215.1. Classification (GTDB taxonomy): domain Bacteria; phylum Pseudomonadota; class Alphaproteobacteria; order Rhizobiales; family Devosiaceae; genus Devosia. The sequence goes on along the minus strand of NZ_JBEVLL010000001.1, from coordinate 118 downwards.
GCTCTGGCGGGAGCCTCTATCTTCAGAGAATTTTAGATGAAGAAGACCGCTCCGCCAACGCTTGGGTTAGCAGGTAATAATGCAGCAGGTAATGGTGCACTTGGTCTTCATGGAGCGC